>JBBDNV010000090.1:0-77927 GCA_040877415.1 Pirellulales bacterium | reverse complement strand
TGGCTCCGAGGAATTGCGACCATTCACGACAAAAACGGGTTGCCCTCGGTGCCTGCCCCCTTTATTTCCGCTAGACGAGTATTGAAAAAAGGGGGACTGGCTCCGAGGAATTGCGACCATTCACGACAAAAACGGGTTGCCCTCGGTGCCTGTCCCCTTTATTTCAACACGCAGCCGGCCATAGAGGACAATGTTGAAAGACATCATTGCCGAGCTAAGCTGGCGCGGACTGATCCACCAGTCGACCGACGAGGCGAACCTCGAGCGCTGGCTAAACGCGGCCAGCCGCACGCTGTATTGCGGCTTCGATCCCACGGCCGACAGCCTGCACGTCGGGAGTCTCATACCGCTTTTGATTCTTCGCCGCTTTCAGCGGGCCGGGCATCGGCCGATTGCGCTGGTGGGCGGAACGACCGGCATGATCGGCGATCCCAGCGGAAAAAGCGAAGAGCGCAACCTGCTCGATATCGCCACGCTGCGCACGAACGTCAACGGCATGGCAGCCCAAATGCGGAAGCTGCTCGACTTCGACGGCCCAGGCGCCGCCAAACTGGTAAACAACTATGAGTGGATGAGCGGCTTCAGCTATCTCAACTTTTTGCGCGACGTCGGCAAGAACTTTCCGGTCAACGTGATGCTGGCCAAGGATTCGGTGAAAACCCGCCTCGAGCGCGACGACGCCGGCATGAGCTATACGGAATTCAGCTACATGCTGTTGCAGGCCTACGATTTCGTCTATCTGCACGAGCATTTCGGCTGCGAGCTGCAACTGGGCGGGAGCGACCAGTGGGGCAACATCACGGCCGGCATCGATCTGGCCCGGCGAATGAAGGGCGTGCAGCTTTACGGCATCACTTGCCCGCTGTTGACCAAGAGCGACGGCTCCAAGATGGGCAAGACCGAAAGCGGCACGATCTGGCTCTCGCCGGCGCGCACCAGCCCCTATGCGTTTTATCAGTACTTGATCAACGTCGACGACGCCGACGCGGGCAAGTGCCTGCGGTTCCTCACCGAGCTAGCGCGCGAGGAAATCGAGGCGCTCGACGCCGCGCGGGCCGCCGATGCCGCCAAGCGCGAAAGTCAACGCCGGCTGGCCGAGGAATTGACGCGGATGATTCACGGCGACGTGGGGCTTAAAACGGCCGAGCGGGCCACCGAAATCTTTTTCGGGGCCGAAATCAGCCGGTTGTCCGACGGCCAATTGAGCGAAATCTTTGCCGACGTGCCCAGCCGCGAGCTGCCGCGCCGGCGATTGGAGGGCGAAGGGCTGACGATTGTCGATGCGCTGGTCGAGGCCGGCCTGGTTAAATCGAAAAACGACGCCCGGCGCACGGTCGAGCAAGGGGGCGCATACGTCAACAATCGCCGCGTCGACGGAGTTGCCACGCGGCTTGGCCCCAGCGATCTGGCCAGCGAAACCATCATGGTGCTGCGCAGCGGCAAGAAGAAATACGCCCTGCTGCGATTTGGCAACTAGCCCCCGGCTTTGCCGGGGGATGGTGCGTGCTCGCGATCGCGCCACAGGACACCGCGCACGGAAAACATGATCATCGCGAACAGCAGCGAGCCGAACACCAGGGCGGCCGACATCATCACCCCGAAGTAGTCGCGCATCAAAACCAGCGCCGGTGGCTCGTCGCTGGAGGGCGGATGACGGCGCACCGGCAAATCGGTCCGCTGATTCGGCGGAGCGTCGCGCCAGGCTTGCCAATCGGCGCGGGCGTCAGGCGCGTCCATCGTGCGTAGGGTAACGCGGCGCAATTGCAACGTGCCCAAGACCACGGCGGTCATGACCAGCGCGTACGCGGCCAGCCAGAGCAGGTTGCCGCGGCGAAAAATGCGGGCCGAGCACTTCGTGCTTGTTTCGGTCGCCTTCATATCTGGGGAGGAAGCAAATCGAGCACGGCCGCGGTCATGGCGGTGACGCCGGTTTGCAGGGTATCTTCCGCGTCGGGATAATAGACGGCCGAGTGGAGCGAGGGAAGGGTGCCGGTGCGTTTCAGCCCCGCCATCCGCTTGTGGTCGACCGAGCCGAGCCGAAACATAAAGACGGGCACGCCCGCGCGGCCGTAACGGCTGAAATCTTCGCCGCCCATCGACGGTTCCGAGGCTACGACGTTGTCCGCGCCCAGCACCTTGCGAAAAACGGGCACCAAGCGCTCGACCAGCTTCTCGTCGTTAAACAAGGCGGGCGTCATTTCCTCTTCGAGCACTTTGACGGTCGGCTTGGGCGCGCCGGCGCCTTCGGCGACGGCGTTCGCCTTGCGGCGGATACCTTCGAGCAGCTTCTGGCGCACCTCGTCGGAAAAGCTGCGCACGGTCAGTTGCATGTGGCACGAATCGGGAATGACGTTGTGCTTCGTCCCGCCGTGGATTGAGCCGACCGTCACCACGCCGGGGTCGACGGGGTCGATCTCGCGGCTGACCAGCGTTTGCAGGGACATGATCAATTGCGCCGCCTGCACGATCGGGTCGATCGTCGTGTCGGGCGCCGCTCCATGGCCGCCGCGGCCCTGCATCGTGATGTCGACGCTGTCAACGTTGGCCAGCGAATAGCCGGCCCGGTAGCCGACCTTGCCGGTTTCCAGCGTGGCGTCGACGTGCAGGGCCAGCGCCATGTCGGGCTTCACGAAACGCGTGAACAGCCCATCGTCGATCATGCGCCGCGCTCCTTCGCCGCGTTCCTCGGCCGGCTGGCCCACGAGCATCACGGTGCCGGACCACTGGTTCTTGTGACTAGTCAGATAGCGGGCCACGGCGGTCAGGTTGGTCATGTGAATGTCATGTCCGCACGCGTGCATGACTGGGGTCGACGTGCCGTCAGTATTCTTCACGTTCACTTTCGAGGCGTATACCAGGTTGGTGTTTTCGACCACCGGCAGCGCGTCGAGGTCGGTGCGCAGCATGAGCGTGGGCCCCGGGCCGTTCTTGATCAGCCCGACCACGCCGTGGCCGCCGACGTCGGTGTGCACGTCGACGCCGGCTTCTTTCCAGAGCTTCGCCACCCGCGCGGCCGTTTGCTCTTCCCGCAGCGAAAGCTCGGGGTTGCGATGAAAATCGCGATAGATTTCGATCAACTCGGACATGTGCTGGGTTGCCCACTCGGCGGGCGTATCGGCCTGTGTGGTCGCAAGCAAAACGGTTGTCAACAGGCTCAAGGCCAGTACGGATCGATGGAGCATGATCTGCCTCGCGGTTCGAATGCCAAACGGCGGGCCGGCGGTCCAAAAAAGCCGGCGGCCGCAAGTATTCTACAATACTGCCGCCTCCGACGCGGCGCGAGAGCGAGTGGTTTTCGACGCGGCCGCAAGCCGACCATCTCAGACCCATTGCCCGCTGTCGACCAGCTCCATGAGCCGCGGGATAAGCTTTTCCACGGCACGGGCCCGGTGGCTGAGCGCCGGTTTGACGCGGTCGCCCAATTCGCCGAACGTGCGGTGATATTCGACCACCTCGAACAGCGGATCGTAGCCGAATCCGGCGCTGCCGGCCGGCTCGAAGCGAATGCGGCCGTGGCATCGGCCTTCACATTCGGCACGAATCGTTCCGCTGGGGTCCGACAGGGCGAGATGGCACGCGTAGTGCGCCGTTCGCCGGTCGAGCCGGGTATCGCCCAACTCGGCCAGCAGCCGGAGGTTGTTTTGCTCGTCGGTGGCGCGCGGGCCGGCAAAACGGGCCGAAAAAATGCCGGGTCTTCCGCCCAGCGCGTCGACCATGATGCCGCTGTCTTCCCCCAGTACCCAGGCATTCAGATGCCGGGCTTGCGCCACGGCCTTCAGAGCCGCGTTAACCGCGAAGGAATCCCCCGTTTCCTCGACTTCCGCGGCTTGCGGAAAATCGGCCAGCGTTTTGAGCGCCAGGCCGACAGGCGCCAACAGCTCGACCAGCTCGCCAACCTTTTTGCGGTTGCGAGTGCCCAATACCAGCACGGCTGTCGGCATTGCGGTTTCCCGAGGGACCGATCCAAAGATTTCAAGGACCGGAAGGCATACTAGCCCGAAGCACCAGCGAGGGTCAAACGAATGCCACCCTGGCTTGTGATTCGGGCTGGTATCACGGATTGCGTGCCTTTCCGCTACCGGCGCGTCGCCGCGCGCTCGTAGGTGCCGCTAATGGTCATCCGCGGAACTTCGACCGGGAGGGGCTGCACGTCGAAAGGAATGCCGTTGAGTTTTTTTGGCTTGCCGACTTCAGCCGGCTTTCCCGGCTCGACCTTTGTTTCGACCCCGAAGGTGCGCATGATCGTGTGGATGGCCGGATTGATTTCGATCTTCCCATCCGCGCGCTTCGTGCCCACGAAGCTGAAGGAGCCGACCGTGACAATGCTGGAGCTGCGGTCGTGGAATTCGTACGCGTCGTAGCCTTTTCGCCGCAGCCCTTCGGTCAGCAGGTGGGCGCTTTTGGCGGCGTCTTCCAAGTAGCTTTTGGGCATCTGGCCGCGATCGATCGCGTCCTGGCGTTTCTGGTCCAGGATGACGGCATGACCGGTGAACGTGGCCACCTTGACGGTGTATGGTTCGGGGCAGTCGAGCAGGCTGTGAGGCACGCCCTGGTTCATCTCCAACACGAGCTTGTCGACCCCCTTGGGCACGAAGTATTCATGGGGAAGCAAGGGATTGGTCACCACGAAGGCGTTGCCCATCGGACCGCGCGCGTCGCCGGCTTTGGGAAACAGCGCCTGCTTGGCTTTCGCTTGCAGCACGCGGTAGGCGGCCAGGGCCTGGTTCGATTTTTCGGGGCTGACGTCAAGTGTTTTGGGCCGCGCGACCTTGAGCTTCTTGAGGACCTTCTGGGCTTCAGGATTGTCCACCGTGGGGTAATCTCCCACAAGCACGGCGATTTCCACGACGTCCTCGCTCCGGCGGTATTTCATCAGTGGCGCCTCGCCTTGCGGCGTGAGCCCCTTGCCGCGGACGGGCTTGGAGTATTCGAACTTCTTGCGGTACGAATAGGCGGGCAGCTTAAAGTCCTTGCGCAGTTCGTGGATCAACTGCCTGGTTTGCTCTTCGGCCCCCTCGCCCGAAAACGTCGAGGCCATGATCATCCACGGACCGTTTTCGTCGCTGATCGGGTACAGTTCGGCCGGATCGGCCTCGAGATGCTTGAAGAGCACGAGTTTCGTCAAAGGCGGCGCCGCCCAGCTCGCGCGCGAAACGGCCATTGCCGCCACCGCGCCGAAAACCAACCACCACGAACTTCTGGCCGGCATGCCGACTCCCTGGCAGTGTGCACGCGCAGGCACGAAGGCCGGTGCGCGATTGCGGTGAAACAGCTTTGAGGTGAATGCAATCGACTTGCCCCGAGAGTGTTTCGGGGCAACGCCCAAGACGTGAGGGCGGGAGTGTATCAGACGGCCGATCGCGCCGCCAGACGGAATCGGCACGCCGGCGGGCGCATGCTAGCTTCGGCGGCGGGATCGGTGCTAAACCGCCAGCGGACGGCCGCGCATTCGCTGCAAGTTTCAACCGGCTGCGGACGCTTGAATGACGCCGTCGACGACCGCTCCCGCTTCGACCGGGATCAAACGGCCGACGTCGGACGCCGTGCCGGTCAGTTCGACCGGCGCATAGCGGCAAGAGGTGCCCAGCACGCGACCTGGCCGCCTGGCGACCGATTCCACCAGCACTTCCAGCCGCCGGCCGCGCAGGCTCTCGAAATACCGGCCGCGCAATTGTGATGCTAGCTCGGCCAACCGTCGGCAGCGCTCGGCTTTGAGTTGCGGGGCGATCTGGCCGCTCATTGCGGCCGCCGGCGTGCCGCGCCGCGGGCTGAACGGAAAAATGTGAATTTTCGAGAAGCCCACTTCCTGGCACGCAAGGCACGTGGCCGCGAAATCGTCGTCGGTTTCGCCGGGAAAACCCACAATGACGTCGGTTGTGAAAGCCGGCTCCTCGAGCGACTCGCGCACGAGCCGGCAACGGTCGACAAACCGCCGGCTGCCCCAGCGGCGTCGCATGCGTCGGAGCACGACGTCGGAGCCGCTTTGCATCGAAACGTGCAAATGCGGGCAAATCCGCTGGCGGTGCGCGGACATGACGGCGATCAGCTCGCGCGTGACTTCCGTGGCTTCGATGCTCGAAAGCCGCAGCCGGAACTCGCCCGGCAGCGCGGCGAGTTTTTCCAACAAGTGCGCAAGCCGCGTCCAATCCGCTTTTGCCCGGCCGCGGCTCCACTCCACGCCGTAGTGGCCCAAGTGAATGCCGGTCAGCACCACTTCGCGGTAGCCGCCGTCGACGAGCCGGCGGACTTCGTCGGCGACGTGCTCGACGGGCCGGCTGGCCAGGTGCGGCCGGACGGCGGGAATGATGCAGAAGCTGCAAGTGAGCATGCAGCCGTCCTGCACCTTGACGTAAGCCCGTTTGCGGCTGCCGAAGCCGGAAATGCCGGTCGGGACGTCGACCACCCCCCATCGCATGAGCCAATCGGGCAGTTCGCGCTTATCGGTGATCACTAGAGCGACGGCGGGCAGCGCCGCCACTTCGTCGGGTGCGCGCGTGGCGTAACAGCCCATCACGACGATCCGCGTGCCGGGATTGCGGCGCGCCAACCGGCGGATGACCTGGCGGCTTTTTGAGTCGCCTTGGGCCGTGACCGTGCAGGTGTTGACGAGGCACAAGTCGGCCGGCTCGTCGGCGGCCGCGTCGCGATAGCCGGCCGTGACCAGCGATTGGCGCACCAGTTCGGTTTCGTACTGGTTGACCTTGCAACCGAGCGTTGCCGTGCGGAGCGTCGTCATCGGCGGACAGGCGGCTGCCTCACTCCGGCAGGGGCTCGATGCTGGACGACATCGAGCCTTTGCACGTCTTGATGATCGGGTCCTTGCCGAAGGCGTGAATCTGGTCGCGCTTCAACTCGGCGTGTTCTCTCGTGGTGGTCAGCACGATCGCGCGGCCGGAGTTGTCGACTTCCTGGGCGATCTGCATGCCCTTTTCGGGCGGATGGCCGAACAGCTTCTGCACCATGGCGACGACGTAATCGGGCGTGTGCTCCTGATCATCCCACAGGATGACGTTGTAGCGCGGCTGGCGCTTGGGCTTCTTTTTTTTCTCGCTGCGCTCCTTGAGCACGGTTTGCTCGACCGGCTCGGCGACGCCGCTGGTGGATTCCTCTGCCACGCGATGGACCTCGTTGGAAATGTCCTGGCACGATAGCCGAATCGGCCCGCAGCCATTATATTGCAGACCCGCGGTGGAGGCGAGCACGAGCGCATGTGGCCGAAAATACGGGATTTGCGAGCGCGATAAGTTTTGCAGCCCCCGAAACCTGAGCATGAAAGACATCGACAACTATCTTGACGAGAACAAGGACCGCCACGAGCGCGAACTGTGCGAGTTACTGCGCATTGCCAGCGTCAGTGCCGACAGCGCGCACCGGGCCGACGTGAGGCGCGCCGGCGAGTGGGTGGCCGATCAGTTTCGCCGGCTAAAACTGGACGTGGAATTGGTCGAGACCGCCGGCCATCCGATCGTATATGCCGAGTCGCCCCGCGTGGCCGGCCTGCCCGCCGTGCTGGTTTACGGCCACTACGACGTGCAGCCCCCCGATCCGCTCGACGAGTGGCACTCGCCGCCGTTTGAGCCCACGATTCGCGACGGCAACGTCTATGCCCGCGGCGCAACCGACGACAAGGGGCAGATGTTCACCCACGTAAAAAGCGCCGAAGCCTGGATCGAGACGCAGGGGAAGCTGCCTGTGCAATTGAAGTTTTTGATCGAGGGGGAGGAGGAAGTCGGCAGCACGAATTTGGAGAATTTCATCGAAGAGAACAAAGATCGGCTGGCTTGCGACGTGGTCGTGATCAGCGACACGTCGCAGTTTGGCCCCGGCCAGCCGGCGATCACCTACGGCTTGCGGGGAATCGCGTATTTCGAGCTGCGGCTCACAGGCCCCAGGCAGGACCTGCATTCCGGCACGTTTGGCGGCGCGGTGGCCAACCCGGCCAACGTGCTTGCTTCGATGCTGGCCAGTCTGGTGAACGAGCGCGGAGCGGTGCAAGTGCCGGGCTTTTACGACGACGTCGAGCCGATCACGCCGCGCGAGCGGAAAGAATTCGCCAGGCTGCCGTTTGACGAGAAAGATTTCATGCGCAAGATCGGCGTTGCCGGCTTGCGAGGCGAAGAGGGCTATTCGACGCTCGAGCGCCGCTGGGTCCGGCCGACGTACGACATCAACGGCCTATGGAGCGGTTATCAGGGCGAAGGCGCCAAGACGGTGTTGCCCGCGCGTGCCGGCGCCAAGTTCAGCTTTCGGCTGGTGCCGCGTCAGGATCCGGCAAAGATCAGCGAGGCGCTCGAGAAACGTCTCCGCGCACTTTGTCCGCCGGGGATCACGATGGAACTGATCGCGTATCACGGCGCGCCCGGCGTGGTGGTGCCGTTGGAAAGCTCGTATGTGGCGGCGGCCCAAAAAGCCATCGAAGAGGGTTTTGGCCGCCGGCCGGTCTTCATGCGCGAAGGGGGCTCGATCCCGGTCGTGTCGACCTTTCACGATCTGCTGGGAGTCGATACGCTGTTGCTCGGTTGGGGCCTCGACGACGACAACACGCACAGTCCCAACGAAAAATTCTGCCTGGCCGATTTTCACCGCGGAATCAAGGCCAGCGCGCATCTTTGGCGCCATCTGGGAGCCTTGAAAAACGCCGGCTGACCGGCGGCGATCGGGCCGGCGGCGAATTGTTTTTCCGAACCGTAAGCTCGTCCTATGCTCGACCGCAGATTTGTCCTCGAAAACGTCGATCTGGTGGAAGAAAACTGCCGCCGGCGCGGTTCCAAGGCCGACGTGCGCCGCTTTGCCGAGCTCGAAACGCGCCGCCGGGCCAAGCAAATCGAGCTCGACGAGCTGAATCGCAAGGCCAACGAGTTGAGCAAGTCGATCGGCAAGGCGAAGGACCCCGCCGAGCGCGAAGCCCGCAAAGCCGAGGGGCGCTCGCTGCGCGAACAGTCCGCCGCCGCGCAGGCCGAATTGGAACAGGCGACCGCCGATGCCGACGCCATCCTGCGCGCGATTCCCAATCTCTCGCATCCCGACGCGCCGGTGGGCGCCGACGAAGCGGCGAACCTCGAGCTGCGACGCGGGCGGCACGCTCCGCCGGAATTCGACTTCAAGCCCCGCGATCACGTGGAACTGGGCGAGAAGCTCGATTTGATCGATTTCGCCGGCGGGGCGAAAGTCGCCGGCCACGGCTTCTATTTTCTCAAGAACGAAGCCGTGCTGCTGGAATTGGCCCTGCAGCGCTATGCCGTCGACCTGCTCGTGGCCGAAGGATTCACCCCCACGATCACGCCCGACTTAGCGCGCAACGAAATCCTGGACGGCACCGGCTACATTCCGCGCGGGCCGGAAACGCAAATCTACTCGATCGCCGAGAGCGACCTGAGCCTGGTGGCGACGGCCGAAATCACTCTCGGCGGACTGCTATCGGGCGAAATTCTCGAAGCCGAGCGGCTGCCGATCAAGCTGTGCGGCATCAGCCATTGCTACCGCACCGAAGCCGGCGCCGGCGGCCGAGCAGCCCGCGGGCTGTATCGCGTGCACCAGTTCACGAAAGTGGAAATGTTCGCCTTCACGCTGCCCGAGGCGAGCGGCGCGATGCTCGACTACTTCTGCGAGCTGGAATGCCGGCTGTTCGACGGCCTGGGAATTGCGTACCGGGTGGTGGATACGGCCACGGGCGATCTGGGCGGGCCGGCCTACCGCAAGTTCGATCTGGAAGCATGGATGCCGGGCCGTGGCGAGGCGGGCGAATTTGGCGAGGTGACCAGCACGTCGAATTGCACCGACTACCAGGCCCGGCGACTAGGCATTCGTTATCGCACGGGCGAGAAAGGGACCGCGCCGGTCCACACGCTCAACGGCACGGCCATCGCCGTCAGCCGGGCGCTGGTGGCGATCCTGGAAAACTATCAACGGGCCGATGGCTCGGTTGTCGTGCCGGACGTGCTCGTGCCATGGGTGGGCAAAAACCGCATTCCCGCCCGTTAAGATCCGCACCCGGCGCGCGACAAATGGTCGCAAGCGCCCGTGCAGTGACGATCCGAGCTGGGGGCGATTGGTAGTGGACCATGGTACGTCTTTGAGCATGCCGACCGACAGACCGAGCCACGCGGCCGCGGTGTCAACTACCCAACGAGTTGGAGATGTTGGTGAAAGTCGTGCTGGTGTTCGAGCCCAAAGTCTGGATCGCCACCAGGCACACGATAATAATCAGGGCCAACATGACCGCGTATTCGACGGCGGTTGGACCATCTTCGGAAACCAGAAAACGTTTCAGCATTGCCAACGTCATAACAAATCGCTCCTTTCGCGTATTAAGATTCACCGTGTAAGCGGTGAAATTTCACGGTGTAACGCGCAGCGCCGATTGTCCGACGCGACGTGGCCACCGTACCTTTCGACAACCGGCTACCGCCCTGAAGAACGCTCTTCAAGTCGGCCCTTGGCTTTGCGTCCCGGCCTTGCGACCGGTTTGCCTTTTCGAGGATGGTGGCCGAGGAGCACAAAACGGCTGCCAGGCCGCCAAGCTCTTGCTGAAAACAAACGAAGTGACAGGATTGAGGAGGTGTCCCGAATGCCGTCGTTACTTTCGGCAGAAAGCGCGACGACGATCGCGGGCTATTGGAAACCTTATCTCAACTTCATCCGGTGTCAAATTGCCGCTTTGAAATTTGTCCGCAAAATGACGATCGGAGCCTTCTCGGGCAGGCACCCTGTGCCTGACACAGTGGTCGTCGGGTCATTTTGTCAGACTCGGGGAGTCCGGCCTACGGCATGTCCATCGCCACCCGTGCTTCGCGGCACAACCGTTCGGCTTCGTCCCGCGCGGGGGCTTCGGCCACGGCCCGCACAATCGGCTCGGTGTTGCTTGCGCGCACCAGCAGCCATTTTCCGGGCCAATCGAGCCGCAGTCCGTCCAGACGGTCGACCCGCGCATCGTCAAATCGGCGCTCGACGGCGGCAAGAGCCGCGCAAACTCGATCGGGCGGCAGCGAAATTTTCGTTTTCACGATCTCGTAGCGCGGCAATTCGTCGGCCAATTGTCCCACAGGCAATTGCCGCAGGGCCATCGCGTCGAGAATCAGGGCCATGCCGACGAAACTGTCGCGCACCAGCCCCACGCGGGGGTCGATGACGCCGCCGTTGCCTTCGCCGCCTAAGATCGCGCCGTGTTTGAGCATCGCATCGACGACGTTTGCTTCGCCGACTGCCGAGCGGAAAAAGGGGACATTGTACTTTTCCGCGACGTCCTGGGCCATGCGGCTCGTGGAACAGTTCGTCACAATCGGCCCGCGCTCGGCCCTGAGCCGATGTTCGAGGCAGATGGCCAACGTGTATTCCTCGCCCAAATACCGGCCCGTGCCGTCGATTACCGCCAGCCGGTCGGCGTCCGGATCCTGGCAGAATCCGACGTCGCAGCCAGCGGCCGCGACGGCCGGCAACACGCCGGCCAGGTTCTCGGCGGTCGGCTCTGGCGGATGTTCGAATTGGCCATCGGGTTGTTCGCCCAACAGCGTGACCGTGCAGCCCAGCTCGGCAAGCAACTTGCGACCCAGCAGACTGCCGGCGCCGTGGTTTGAATCCAAGAGCACCTGGAACCGCCGGCCGCGGATGCGCTTCACGTCGACCGTGGCGGCGACGAGCGACAGGTGATGGCCGATCGTGTCGTCACACGAGCGGACCGCCCCGACCTTGTTGTGCGGAACGCTTCGAGGCTGGTCGCTTCGATAGCGTGCGATGACTTTGGCTCCGGCGGCCTCGGGTAGGACGCGTCCCAGAGCGGAAAAGAGCTTAAGGCCGTTGTATTGCGGCGGATTGTGGCTGGCGGAGATCTGGATTCCGCCGGCGGCGCCGAATTGCCGTACCAGCACGCCGGTGGTCGGCGTGGCCGCTACGCCGGCGTCGACGACGTCGCGGCCCGCGGCGGTCAATCCGTCGCACAGTGCGGCGGCCAGCAGCGGGCCGCTTTCGCGGCCGTCGCGGGTGATGACGATGCTTCCCTCGCCCAGCTCACCCTCAAACGCGCAGGCGTAGCGCACGGCGATGTCGGGCGTCAGGCTGTCGCCGACGACCCCACGCAATCCTGAAACGCTGATGATCGGTTCGCTCACAAGGTCGTCCCCGGGTTGCTTCGTGGCCGGACTACAGGCGCCGCAACTTGCGCTCGGTCGTGGAGAATTCTAGCACGATTTCATGGCGACTTCCCGGCCGCCGTCCCCGGCTCTATGCTCCGCGCCGCAAATCGGGCAAAATTGGGCCTGCGAAGTTCATCAGCCGGCGCGCCGACACTTTTGGAGCAACTTTGCGGATGACACGCTCGATCGACGCGTTCGACCAACGGCAGGCGCTGTCACAACTCGAAGCCGCCGGGCAGAAACAACTGCTTTCGCCGGGCGCCGTGTGCAACATTCGAACCTGGCTCACGGAGCCGCGCTATGCCGACTACGCGCCGCGGGTGGCCCAGGAATTGGCCGAAGGGCGCTTCCAGGCATTGGATGACGCGTTCTTTTCGGTCATTCCCTTCGGCACCGGCGGACGCCGCGGAAAAATGTATCCGATCGGCTCGGGCGCCATCAACGATCGCACAATCGGCGAAAGCGCGCAGGGGCTGGCCGATTACGTGATGCGCGTCGCCGGCGGCACGACGCTCGGCTGCGCGATCGCCTACGATACGCGGCACCGCTCGCGGCATTTCGCCGAATTGTGTGCCGAGGTCATGGCCGCCGCCGGCTTTAACGTGTATTTTCTCGACGGCTACCGCAGCACTCCCGAGCTATCGTTTGCCGTCCGTTTCAAGAAATGCTCCTGCGGGATCATGGTCTCGGCCAGCCACAATCCGCCCAGCGACAACGCGGTGAAGGTCTACTGGTCGACCGGCGGACAACTATTGCCGCCGCACGATCGGGGAGTGATCGATTGCGTGATGTCGACCGCCAAAATCCACCGCACGCCGTTTGCCGACGCGGTGGCCGGCGGCCGGGTCGTTCTGTGCCAGGACGAAGTCGACAAAGCGTATCTTGCCGCCGTCGGGGAGCAGGGGTTTCCGGGGGCGCGCGAGTTGAAAATCGTTTATTCGCCGCTGCACGGCGTCGGGGCGGCGTCCGTGCTGCCGGCGCTTGCGGCCGCCGGATTTCGCGACGTCGAGTTGTATGAGCCTCACGCCCAGCCCGACGGCGATTTTCCCAACGTGCCGGACCACGTGGCCAATCCCGAAAACAGCGGCATCTTCACCGCCATCATCGACAACGCCCGGCAGGTCGGCGCCGATTTGATCCTCGCCACTGATCCGGATTGCGACCGGATCGGGTTGGCCGCTCCGCGCACTACGAAGAAGGCCAGTCCGTGGGCGACGCTGACCGGAAATCAGATCGGCGCCTTGTTGGTCGAATACGTGCTCGACCGCTGGAAAAGCGGCGGACGGATCACGCCGGAACATTACATCGTCAAGACGCTCGTGACCACCGAGCTGGCGCGGCGCATCGCCGACGCCTACGGCGTGAAAACCTACGGCAATCTGCAGGTGGGGTTCAAATACATCGGCGGCACGATCGACGAAATGGGACCCGAGAAGTTCATTTTTGGCATCGAGGAATCGCACGGGTACCTGGCCGGAACCTACGCCCGCGACAAGGATGCCACGGTGGCGGCGCTGCTTTTGGCCGAGTTGGCCGCGGCGGTGAAGGCGGCCGGCCAAACGCTGCACGAGAAGCTCGACGCGTTGTATTGGCAACACGGATATCATGCCGAATCGCAGATTTCGGTCGCTTTGCCCGGCTCGGAAGGCATGCAACAAATCGCCGCGCTGCTGGCCCGGTTTCGCGGCGAAACGCCGCGCGAGCTGGGCGGTTTGCGGGTCACGCGCGTGCGCGACTATCTGGCTTTGACGGAGCGCGAGCCGGGTGGGTCGCCGCGATCGTTCGTCGGCCCGAAAGGCGACATGATCATGCTCGAGCTGGATGCTCGGGGAACCTACGTCGCCGTGCGTCCCTCGGGCACGGAGCCCAAGGTGAAGTATTACACGTTCACCTACGAGCCGGCCGAGCAACTGGCTGACCTGGAAGACGCCAAAAAGCAGCATGCCCGGCGGCTGGCTGCATTGGAACGCGATCTGGCGGCGTTTTCGCAGTAAAACGGGAGCGCTATTAGACGATTCCGCTCGGCGATCGACAGCATCAGGGTTTTTCGGCGACCGGGAAGCCGGCTTTGCGCAGATTGTTAAAGCCATCCGCCAGGGGCCGGATGTCGTAGCCCGATTTGCGCAGAATCTCGGCGGCCGTCAGAACCCGCTTGCCGCTCGCGCAATGGCAGTAAATGATCCGATCCTTGGGAAGGTCCTTTTCCAGCTTCTGCTTGATGGCCGCATCGCCGGCCATGCGTTTCAGTTCGCTCAGCGGGACGAGTTTCGCCTGCTGCAAGTGTCCTTGCTTCCACTCGGCAAGTTCACGCACGTCAATCAACACCGCCTTTTCCTGGGCCAGGTTGTTCTTCACCTTGTCCAGTGAATCGTCGGTGTGTTCGGCCGCGCGGGCCGTGGCCACGAGGGAAAACGCCAAACAGATCAAAAGCAGCAGGCGTGTCTTCATAAAGCAACTTCGTTCAAAAAAATGCGAGGAACAAATTGGCCGATCAGCAACCGAACGTCAAGGCCGCGAGGCGCGCGCCGGGCGAACCGCCAAATCATTCTACGCCCGGCGCGGGCCATTCGCCATCGTCGCGAACCGCGGAAAGGTTGGGGCGGGGGCCTTTTCAGGCCGCCTTCGCCTTGCGCGCCGTCGAAGCGGAGTCGGGCCGCTTGAGCACGATGGCGGCCAGCGTGCCGCCAAACGCGACCGAGAGCTTCAGCGCACAGACAAACGGGATTTTCCGGCCCACCAGCGGAATGCAGTCCAGGTCGCACTGCGGATCGGGCCGGGTAAGGTTCAGCGTCGGGGGCACGAATCCGTCGCGCATCGCCAGCGCCGTAATGGCCAGCTCGACGCTGCCCGCCGCGTTGATCAAGTGACCGAGAATCGACTTGGTGGCGCTTGCGCAAAGCATGTCGGCCGCGCTGCCCATCGCCCGACGAATGGCACGCGCCTCGGACAGGTCGTTCTGCTGCGTGGCCGTACCGTGAACGTTGATATAGCCGATATCGGCCGGCCGCAGGTCGGCGACGCGCAGCGTTTCGGAAATCAGGTGCGCGAGCGTGTCGCTTTCAATGTCGAGGCTGGTCACGTGATGCGCCGTGGCCAGCAGTCGTCCCCCGGCCACTTCGGCGTAGATTTCGGCGCCTCGGGCCAGCGCGTGGCCGACTCGTTCGAGTACAAACATCGCCCCGCCCTCGCCCATCACGAATCCTTGCCGGTCCAGATTGAACGGCCGGCACGCCTGCCGCGGGTCGTCATGGTTTGCCAGCACCCGCATTTGATGGAATCCGGCCGCGAACAGGGGCGTGATGGCTTCAGCGCTGCCGGCCAGGGCCACGTCGCATTGCCCGTCTTGGATCGCGCGGACCGCCATCAACACGGCGATCAATCCGCTCGCGCACGCGGTCGAATGGACCAATCGCGGTCCATAAAGCCCGTGGCGGCTTGCCACTTGCCAGCAAGCCGTGTTGGGCAGCCACTGCTCGCGCCAGGGGATCGAGGTCGGCGGATTTAGATGCGCACAGTCGAACAGCTCGACCAGACCGCGCATGTCGCCCATGTGCGCGCTAACGGCGCAGCCGAATCGCCCGGGGTCAATCTTCCGCCGGTCGAGGTTGGCGTCCTTCATCGCCTCGTCCGACACGCGGTTGCACAGCGCCAGCACTTTCAACTGATCGGGCGAATCCAACTCGATATCCACCGGGGCGCCGATCAACAGCCCGTCTGGAATTCCGGTCATTCCGCTCAAGCGGCGCATGGCGCTGTGCCCGTCGCGCACGGCCTGCCACACGCTCTCGCGATCGTCGCCGACCGAGGCCGTAAGCCCGATGCCGGTGATGACGACTCGCTCGGATTCGGGTCGATCGTGGTGCACACCTACCCCCGGATAAGGCAATCACTCGGCCGTTTGGGATCTCATCGACGCTTGACGGGCAACCCATGAAATGCGGCACGAGCGGCCGCTTACCGCCCCGAGTCGCGGCCGCTAGCGCGGCGAACTGTACTCAATCCGACCCGTCCACGCCAACCGCAAGTTGCCAGGTTCCCCGCGCGTCGGGGAAGCCGACAGCTAGCGAGCTCAACTTTTTGAGGCACTTGCCCGTGGGTCACGTTTCGGGCAACGCCGTGTGAATCCTTGAAAAAAAATTTAACGCCCCGGTTGCAAACCCCAAACAGCTTGCTAAACTCCTATCCCGTGGGAAACATGCCCAAGGATGGCACTATAAGTAGTATTTTCATGGGAAAGCGACCCTCCAAACAGCTAGGGAACGCGGCCGAAGCATGTCCCCACCGCAGGAATTCATCCTCGGCGAATTCCCCAGAAACCTCGACGAACGATACCGCTTATCGATCCCCGCCGAGCTCATCGAACCGCTCACCCGCGGAGGGTCCGAATGCATTTTGGCCAAGGAGAGGCCCGGATGCCTGAGTTTGTGGAACCGGGCGGCGTGGCAAGGCCCGCTCGACCAGGGCGTCGAACTGGTCAAAAACAAAATGCGGGCCGGCCGGCTCGAGGGCCATCTCGAGGACGTGCAGTTACTGGGCCGACTTCTTTCCACGCGGCACAAGACGGTGCAACTGGCCGGCCGCGGCCGGCTTTCCATCCCCGACGGATTTCGCGAGTTTTTAGGAATCGAACAAGGAGGTGAAGCGATCGTGGTCGGCGCCGGCGTATGCGTGGAGATTTGGAATCCACGCGCCTGGCTGGCCTACCTCGAAGCACGCATGCCCGATTTCCGGCAGTTGTTCGACAAGCTGTCGAGTTGAAGGGGGCGCGGCCGAGACGCGGCATGGCGTGTCCTGTTGCGCGAACAATCAAGCGTCCATGTCCGGCAGTTTGGGATCCACAGTTAGATTTCCTGCCCGTGTCACCCGGATTGGGAATGCAAGTCCCAGGGAACGGGCCAGTTTGGCACGGAAGCCCAAACCTACCAACTGCCGGGCATGGCGTTTCTTGGCGCGCCAGAGCGCCGCTCACACGCGCTGCACGCTGGTGCCGCGCGATAAATGGCGCTCGAGCGCCGCGCCGATGAATCCGGCAAACAGCGGATGCGGGGCGGTCGGTTTGCTCTTGAACTCGGGATGAAACTGCACCGCCACAAACCACGGGTGGTGTTCCAACTCGACGATCTCCACCAGTGAGCCATCGGGGCTCGTGCCGGTGAAAACCAGCCCATTGGCGGCAAATTGCTGGCGATAGAGGTTGTTGAACTCGTAGCGGTGGCGATGCCGTTCGGAAATCACCAGTCGGCCGTAAGCGTCGGCCGCCTTGCTGCCGGGGGCCAGATGGGCCGCTTGGGCGCCCAGCCGCATGGTGCCCCCTTTGTCGGTGATGGTCTTCTGCTCGTCCAAAAGGCAAATCACCGGATGCGGCGCGTCCTTGTTGAACTCCGTGGAATGCGCGCCGGCCAGGCCGACCACGTTGCGGCCAAACTCGATCGCTGCGCACTGCATGCCCAGGCAAATCCCAAAGAAGGGAATCTCCCGTTCGCGCGCAAAGCGAATCGCCTCGACCTTGCCCTCGATCCCCCGTTCGCCGAATCCGCCGGGCACCAACAGACCGTCGTAACCCGACAGCAGTCGCTCGGGGCCCTCCTGCTCGATCGATTCGCTTTGAATGCGCTGGATGCGAATTTGGGACCGATGCGCAACGCCGGCGTGGTCCAAGGCCTCGTAGATCGACTTGTAGGCGTCGTGATGCTCGGCGTATTTGCCGACCACGGCGATCGAGATCTCATGTTCGGGGTTGCGCAAATTGTGCAATAGTTCGCGCCATTGGTCGAGGTCCAGGCTTTGGGCCGGCAAACTCAAAGTCTCGACGATCAACTCGTCGAGCCGATTGTCGACCAGGCTCATCGGCACCTCGTAGATCGAAAAATCCTTGTCCTTTTCCTCGATCACGGCTTGAATCGGCACGTTGCAGAACAGGGCGATCTTCTCGCGGTCCTCGCGCGAAAGCGAACGCTCGGTGCGGCAGATCAGGATGTCGGGCTGGATACCGATCTCGCGCAACTGTCCGACCGAATGCTGCGTGGGCTTGGTCTTCAATTCGCCGGCCGCCTTCAGATACGGCACGAGCGTCAGGTGGATGTACAGGCAGTTTCGCTTGCCGACGTCGAGCGAAAACTGGCGGATGGCCTCCAGAAAAGGCTGGCTTTCAATGTCGCCCACGGTGCCGCCGATTTCGGTGATCACCACGTCGACGTCGTCATCGGCCAGCCGCCGGATGCAGCTTTTGATTTCGTTGGTAATGTGGGGAATGACTTGCACGGTCTTTCCCAGAAACTCGCCGCGCCGCTCCTTGTTGATCACCGAGAGGTAAATCTGGCCGGTGGTGTAGTTCGAATCGCGCGTGAGCGGGCTGTGAGTGAACCGCTCGTAGTGGCCCAAATCGAGGTCGGTTTCGCTGCCGTCGTCAAGCACGTACACTTCGCCGTGCTGGTAGGGGCTCATCGTCCCCGGATCGACGTTGATGTACGGATCCAGCTTTTGCATGCGCACGCGCAGGCCGCGCTGTTCGAGCAGCATGCCGATCGAGGCGCTGGTGAGCCCCTTGCCCAGTGAACTCACCACTCCGCCGGTAACGAAAATGTGCCTGGTCATGCCAGAATCGCCCTCGTGAACCAATATTGCCCCCACGAAACTGCACAAAACCACGGAAAAAGACAGCGTCGAACCAGCGGAAGCGTTTGTAGGGGGGGTCTTTGACCCCGAAATCCCCGCAGAAATCCGGCCTCAAAGAGGCCGGCTACAACACAGAGGCGGGACCAGGGCCGTCCATCCCTGGAACCGTATCTTAGCCGAGCCGCTGCCGTCTGACAAACGCCCGATAATCCTCGGGCGTGTCGATGCCAATGGTCGGCTCGTTCACCACGCCGACGGCAATCTGGTAACCGTTTTCCAGCACCCGCAGTTGTTCGAGACTCTCGAGTTTCTCGAGCGGCGAGCGGGGCAAATCGGCCAGGCGAAGCAGAAAATCGCGGCGATAGGCGTACAGCCCAACGTGCAGATAATAGTGCGGTGGGTCGGCATCGAGCAATTCGTCGCGCCACTGGCGCGCATGTGGAATTGCACTGCGGCTGAAATAGAGCGCCCGGCCGCGGCAGTCGAAAACCACCTTGACGCACGACGGATCTTCGAGCACCGTGCGCTCGCGGATCGGCGTGGCCAGGGTCGACATGACCATGTCGGGGTTTTCCTCCAACAGCTCGATCGCCCGGTCGATCGAGGCGCCCGGCAGCTCGGGCTCGTCTCCCTGCACGTTGACCAGTATATCGGCTTGGTCCAAGTGCCGGGCAACTTCGGCCACACGGTCGGTGCCGCTGGCACATAGGGGGCTGGTCATTCGCACTTCGCCGCCAAAGGCCCGGACCGCCGCGGCAATTTCCTCGTGGTCGGCCGCCACGATCAGCCCGGCCGGCTTGGAAGCCCTGCCGGCAGCCTCGTGCGTGTGCTCGAGCAGCGTCTTGCCGGTTTCGGCTAACAGCAGCTTGCGAGGCAGCCGCGTGGACGCCAGCCGGGCCGGAATGACCACATAGCTGGTCGAATGGACGCGCAACTGGGCACGTGGCTGAGGCATTCTCGCTGGCCGCTCCCGAATGCGAGTTTCCCGCGCTCTTTGGGTCGAGCGTCGTGAAATCGAGCCCTTTGTTTCGTAATATGTGATTGCTGGGCTATTTAGGCTTAGCCTTGTAGCCGATTGCAGGCGGCTGATGAAGCCCGGTTTTCCAAGAGCGGCCGGGCTTGCCGGGTTCGCAACCGAACGCCGGCCCGTCGTCAGCAAAGAACAGTCGTCAGCAAAGAACTGGTGCCGATTGGGCGGGGCACGTATGCTAGGCTTTGGGGTATTCGATGGCCCTGAAACGGTAAGATAGGTCGGCACTTGCGCAAGCGTCGCTGCCCCCCAAATCGAGTCCTGCAAGCTGGAGCTCCACGCTGAAATGTGCGGAATCGTCGGCTACATCGGCCCGCGCGACGCGGCACCCTATCTCATCGAGGGACTCCGCCGCCTGGAATACCGCGGCTACGATAGCGCCGGCGTGGCGACGATCGACTCGGGCGAGCTGGTTGTTACCAAGTGTGCCGGACGGCTCGACAACCTGGTTGCCGAGCTCAATGTGCACCCACTTCGCGGGCACGTGGGGATCGGGCACACGCGTTGGGCCACGCACGGACCGGCCACCGATTTGAATGCCCACCCGCACATTGGCGGCGACTCGGTGGTGGCCGTCGTACACAACGGCGTGATCGAAAACTTCCGCGCCATCAAGCAGCGCTTGGAAGGCGAAGGATACGAGTTCCACACGGCAACCGACACCGAGGTGATCGCCCACCTGATCGCCAGTTGCCTGGAACAACAGTCGGCCCGGACGAAGGCGCGGCCGGAATACCTCGACGGAGAAATCTCCCCCGATCATTTGTCGCTGGCCGAAGCGGTGCGCCTGGCGGTGTCGCAATTGCAGGGCACCTACGGACTCGCCGTCTTGTTTCGCGACTATCCCGACGTCGTGATTGCCGCGCGGCTGGGGAGTCCCTTGGTGGTGGGCGTGGGCGACGGCGAGCATATCGTCGCCAGCGACGCATCACCCCTGGCCGGACATACCGACCAGATCGTCTACCTGGCCGATCACCAGATTGCCGTGGTCACCGCCGATTCGCTGCGCGTGATCGATCGCGATCAAGGGCATGTGCCGCACCAGATCAACGTCCTCGACGCGGCGCCGGACGCCGTGGTGCTCGAGGGCTATCCGCACTACATGCTCAAGGAGATCTACGAGCAGCCCGAGACGATTCGCAACACGATGCGCGGCCGACTGAGCCTGGACGAAGCCACGGCCGTTTTCGGCGGGCTGAATCTCACGCCGCAGCAACTGCGCAGCGTGAACCGATTTGTGCTCACGGCCTGCGGCACCAGTTGGCACGCGGCGCTGGTGGGCGAATACCTGATCGAAGACCTGGCCCAGATTCCGGTCGAAGTCGAATACGCCAGCGAGCTGCGCTATCGCAACCCGCCGCTGGACAGCCACACGCTGTTGTTCGCCATCACGCAAAGCGGCGAAACGGCCGACACCCTGGCGGCGCTCAAGGAGATGAAGCGCAGGGGCCACCCGACGTTGGCCATCTGCAACGTCGTGGGCAGCTCCATCGCGCAGGCGGCCGACGGCGGCATCTACCTGCACGCGGGGACCGAAATCGGCGTCGCCTCGACCAAGGCCTTTACGTCGCAGTGCGTCGTGTTGGCGCTATTGGCCTTGTACTTCGGCCGCATGCGCAGTTTGAGCTACGACGCCGGCATGGGCATCATCGAGCGGCTGCAGATGCTGCCCGAGCACATCGAGAAAGCCCTTGAAACCAACGACGCCGTGAAGCAGATCGCGGCCAAGTATTGCCACTGCACGAATTTTCTCTATCTCGGCCGGCAATACAATTTTCCCACGGCACTCGAAGGGGCGCTGAAGCTCAAGGAAATCAGCTACATCCACGCCGAAGGCTACCCGGCCGCCGAAATGAAGCACGGCCCGATCGCGCTCGTGGACGAGCACACGCCCAGCGTGATCATCATTCCGCACGGTTTCGTATACGACAAGGTGATGTCGAACCTGGAAGAGATCAAGGCCCGCGGCGGCCCGGTGATCGCGGTCGTTTGCGAAGGCGACACCCGCGTGGCCGACCTGGCCGACGACGTGATCGAGGTGCCCAGCATCGACGATTTCATTCAGCCGATGGTCACCATCATCCCGCTGCAGTTGTTGGCCTATCACATCGCGGTGCTCCGCGGCTGCGACGTCGACAAGCCGCGGAATCTGGCCAAAAGCGTGACGGTGGAGTAATGCGTCATCCGGCCGGCCGCCGGCGCGGACTCCCGTACGAAAAAGCCTGGCCGATCACGGAGATCGACGGCGATTTTTTCGCCGTCGGCTGGCGAGTTCTTCGCCACCGAGGCTGTTGGTCGCCGCGGCTGCCTCGTTGAAAGGCGCCCGGTCGGAAATCAGAATCCACCTCTCGGAGGCCCCTCCGGGCCAGCATCGCGCTGTCGCGCGCGATGCACTTGCATTTTTGCAGGCCAACAAAGTTGAAGGGCATTGAAATTGCTATGCCGGGAGTCACAAGAGACCGACTGATTCGATTGATCCCCCGGGGAAACCGACCCATGCCGCAGCCAAGTCGCAGAGCGTTTACGCTCGTCGAGCTATTGGTCGTGATCGCCATTGTCGGGGTGCTCGTGGCGCTTTTGTTGCCGGCGGTTCAGGCGGCGCGCGAGAGTGCCCGGCGATCGCAGTGCCAGAACAACCTCAAGCAGATCGGCCTGGCGGTGCAGAATTTCGAGGATTCCAAGGGCCAGTTTCCCCCCAGCTTCGAGATTGCGCCCGGCACCGTGCTCAGCGGAAACAACGGATCATGGTCGATTCACGGCCGGATACTTCCCTACATGGAAGAAAGTGCCGCTTACGATCTGGTCAATCTGGACATCGCTTGGGATGCGCAAGTGGGCACGGGCGTGCCGACGATGCGCGTGAGCTTCTATCAGTGCCCCAGCGAGATGAACGACACGGTGCGCACCAAGAGCGGCGATCCTTACACGTATCCCCTGACCTACGGTTTCAACCTGGGCACGTGGTTCGTCTACGATCCGGCCACGGGGAAAGCCGGCGAGGGGGCGTTTGCCGTCAATGGCAAGGTGCGCCACGCCAGCATCACCGACGGCACGAGCCAAACGCTGTGCGCCGCGGAAGTCAAAGCCTTCACTTCCTATTTCCGCAACACGAGCGATCCGGGGCCAACGCCGCCCGCTGGGCCGGCCGACCTGGCCGCTTTCGCACCCGGAGCGCAGTTCAAGCTGGGCCTGCCCCTGAACGACAACACCGGCCACACCGAGTGGTGCGACGGCCGGGTCCATCACAGCGGCATCACCACCGTTTTTGCGCCCAACACCGAAGTTCTCTACAAGCACACCGACGGCCGCACGTACGACATCGACTACAACTCTCGCCAGGAGGGAAATAGCGCCACCGCAAAGACGTACGCCGCCGTCACCGCGCGCAGCTACCACTCCGGCGTGGTGAACGCGGCCTTCATGGACGGATCGGCGCGCACGATCCGCGACGACATCGATCTGGCTCTGTGGCGCGCCCTCTCGACGCGCGCCGGCGGCGAGATTGCCTCGCTCGAGCCGGAATAAGCGCGGCGTGCAATTCGGCCGGCAGGCGTCCAGCCGAAGAATAGGGCGCCCGGGAGCAATCGCTCGCCCCCTTAGACACCCGTCACGCCCGGGCATATAACGGATGTGGGCCCGTAGCTCAGTTGGTCAGAGCAGGGGACTCATAATCCCTTGGTCGTAGGTTCGAGTCCTACCGGGCCTATTTGCGTCATCGTCCGACGCATCGTGACAACCAACGCCAACCTCTTGAAGCTCAAGAGGTTGGCTGTTGTTTTTGGTGTCATCCTCATCCGTGGGGGTCGTGCCTTCAAATGACCCGTCGTGACCCTCTGGGACGGTGGTTTGTGTCAAATTTTGTGTCAAATTTGCGAGCGACTTTCCGAGTAGCGGCAGTGCCGGAAGTCGTTGCAGCCCTTCAACTAACTCGGGCGTGTCGAGATGCGCATATCGGTCCATCGTCAGTGTGATTGTTGAATGACGCGCTAGTCTTTGCGCGACTTTGGGATGAACACCCGATTTAGCTAAGTTGCTGACGAACAAGTGACGTAGCGCGTGGAAGTCAAAGATTGCTCCCTTGACGCTGTACGGGATGCCCGCCGTTGCTAGATCGGCGCGCACCATCTCGGCAGCCCTTTCGTGCCACGTTCCCGGCCACAGCACCCCAGAGCGGCCCTTGAGCCACACCTTGAACAGCGCGGCGATATCAGCACGAATTGACTGAACATCGCGGCGACGGTGCTTGGAATACGCGGCCTCGACGGTTACAGACGGCTCGCGGCCAAACTTGAAGCTTTCGGGCGTCAAGCTCGCCAGTTCGCTCGCCCGTAGCCCGCTGTTGGCGGCTAACAGGTACAGCATTGCCCGATCCGGGCCGGAAAGCTCGCTGACGGTTTCGCCCTTGTGCGCCGTCAGAATGAACTTATCGAGTTCCTTGACGCTGATCGTGCGGCGTTCGCGGCGAATGTCAGTCGCGTTGTTCAAAGGGGCCAAGTGAGCGAACGGATTACTCGCCGCGCGATGGTTTTCGACAAGCCAGTTGCCAAAGTGCTTCATCGAAGTCAAGTAGTGGTTGCTCGTCGAAATGCCAAATGGCTTTTTCTCTCGCGTCCGCTGTTCGCCAAGCCAGGTTTCAAGCTTGGCGGCGTCGAAGCTGGCAATCCGATGGAATTCGCAGCCTTCGACGATTTTCTTGATGCGGCTGCAAGTCTTATTGACGTGTTCGGAACTGTCACCGCTGGCGAGCAACGACTTTTTGAAGTCTTCCAAGAGGTCTGAGACTGGCGTTTTGCGATGGCGAACGTGGTTGCTCTCCGCTTCGCCGCTCTCCAGTTTCATCGCCAAGTCCCAAGTGCGGCCTTTGTCAGTGAAGCCGGCGACCCGTTGAATCTGGCCAGCCGCGTCTTGGTATTGGATCGTGTACCGCTTGGCTTCGACGCTGACACCTTTGACGGTTCGTTTTCGCTTGAAGATGCTGGGCATGTTGTTACCTCAGTGCGGGTTCCAATAGTTCAATTGTTGCTTGAATCTCCGACCGTCGCCACTTGGTCGATCCGCGAACCTTGACCGGCTGCGGGATTTCGTCTGCGGCGACCATACGCCAAACCGTTCTTTCCGATACTCCCAGCATTTCGGCGATATCTTTCGCGGAAAGCAGTTCCGCCGGCTTCGTCGTTTTGTCGGCTGTCCAGGCCAATAACCGCCCGAGGATGACTAGCGCTTCATCGGGCTCGGTCAACGGACTAATTGTGCCGACTAACTCGCCCGCCCCGAATTTGCACGCATAGCGGAACGCCTGTTGCAACATCGGCTCGATTTCGTTGGCTGTAGGCCCTTCGCAGATACCATCGAATACGTCTTGCAGCCAAGCATGAAATTCTCGCAAAGTTCTAGGTGCTGATTTGGTCGCAATCATTTCGCACCCCGATAGGCAATGTCGCTCAACTCAATGTCGGGCAGAATCAGGTCTTCGGGGAATGCCAACTGGAAAACCTCAAGCGCACCCCGCACAAACCCTTGGGCAAACGATTCCGAAAACTGCTGTTCCGAACCAATGTCGCCGACCAAGCAGTCCGAGCAAATCTCCAGTTGATCGGCGATTTCCTCAATGCACGATGGAAACTGGCAATCCAGTTCAAGCCGTGCCAAGTCTTCATATTGCGCGTCTTCCGCCGCCCAATGCTTTCCCATTTGCCGGCCGGATTCAAACCATTGTTGATCGGCCCGCGCTTTGGACTGCCGTAGTCTCACCCTTGCGGGGGACACTTTCAATTCCACGGCGGGACAATCAAGCCGCTCTCGCAACTCGCACATAGCCAGCTTGACCTTTGTAATCTCTGGCCGAACCGCGCAATAGTAATCTGGAAAGTCGCGCTCGTACCGCTCGATCTCATGCACAGCGTCAGACAACACGTCGGAAATCATCTCTCATCAATCCTTTCGTTTGGGCAATGTAAATGGTGCTATGACCTTGTATCCCGATTGTCGCGAAACTGGTCGCTTGGAATTCCAACTTGGTCAGAGCCCGCGCCGAATGGCGCGCGAATGATCCGGTCGCGACGGCTAATCCGTTGGCTGGACGCGACGATGCGCACACGAATTCGATTCGCGCGGATAGACTCGGGCAGCTAGAACCTTGTACTCCGATTGGATGGAATCTGGTCGCTCACTTCTCGGCCATTCTGTGAGGAATCAGCGAACTAGGCGCGAATGAATCGGCTGTGATGACAATTCCGTTTCTACGCGTAGCACCTTCTCGCGACCGGAAAAATTCAGCCGATAGGGCTGCCGGCCCAGCCCCCTCGGAAATCGTGCCCAGCGGCGACGGTTTGACCCCACCCCCACCCGCAGTCATCGGAGCCAGGTTGACGCTGGCGAGCGTGCTGGGCGTTGTGATGACGTGGTGCAATCGAACGTTGATCGACGTTGTTCCGCACGTCTGACCATTGGTTGGCGTGACTTCACCCATGCTTGTGACAAATAGGGTGGCGAGTGTTGAGCCTTTCAGATATCGAGAGATTCTGATCGGATTTGCCTCGCTTGCCTGAGACTTCTAGCGTATACTTATGTTGTCATACCCCTGGAGCAAGCAACATGACAACAGCGATCTACATCCGAGTTTCGACGGTCGGTCAAAATGAAGCGGGGCAACGGCGGGAAATCGAGCGTTGGCTAAAGGGCAATGCCGTTAGCGCTGTGGAATGGTTCATTGACAAGCGGTCCGGCGACAATCTCGACCGCCCCGCCTTCCGTCGTCTTCAAGCTGCCATCTTCAATGGCGAAGTGAAGACCGTGGTAGTTTGGAAGCTTGACCGGCTGTCCCGCAGTCTGCGGGATGGAATCAACACCCTATGCGACTGGTGCGACAAGGGATTGCGTATCGTTTCGGTCACTCAACAGATTGATTTCAATGGAGCACTTGGCAAGATGCTTGCTGCTGTGCTGCTGGGCGTTGCGGAAATGGAGCAAGAGACACGCCGCGAGCGGCAAGCGGTAGGGATCAAGGCGGCTAAGGCCGCTGGCGTGTATCAGGGCCGGCAGCCGGGAACCACCAAGGCAGAGCCAGGGCAGGCGGCTACACTGCGGCGGAAGGGCCTCACGGACGGGCAGATTGCCAAGACGTTGGGCGTCACCCGGCGGACAGTCCAGCGCTATCTAGCGGGGTAGAGTCACCTTGTCGGCATGGCGCGGGCTGTCGAGCTATCGCGGTTCACGATCTGTGCCGTTCTAGCGTAGGTGTCTCTCAGGCGGGTCGCGCTCTTGCTGCCCGCTCATCCAAGATTCGGGGTCCGCGCCTCACGTCGATTCTCACCGATTCGGCACGGCGGGTCGATTTTGGTGGGGCATTCGGTCGGCGGCTGGCCGCAACCGGCTAAACCTCGCCGCGCGCCGGGTTGTAACCGGCAAGCGACATTTGGCCCCGTCTGAGGCGCACGCCGTAACCGCGCGCCGCGTCGATTCCAGCGTCACCGCGTTGATTTCTGATATCGACGGCGAAAAGCAGTATCAGAGACGGACCCCAGTATCACGGCCAGTATCAGGCCAAAACCCTACAAATCACGGTACTGAGGGCCGTTCTGATACTCTGTTACTATGTTACTACTACTACAACTACTACAATCAGAAATAAATAAATGTAAAATATATACAACGGAATGTGATACGGTATCACGGTATCAGAGTATCGCGAGTCACCGCGTCGGAATAACAAGTTTCTCGGAAATTGCCGGCAAAAAAAGCTATCTGGGCGTATAGTAGGGGTAGAATCCCACAAAATCCGAAGAATTTACCGACGAAAATCGACGTTCTGGCGTATTGTAGGTTAGCGGCCGAAAAACTTTCCAGATTTTACCGACATTTTAGTGCCCATTCACAGCATAGTAGTATAGGCAATCATTCACCGCAGCCAGGTCAAGGACGACCACCATGCCAAACCGCCTCTCCGAATTCATCGACACCGAAGCCGTGCAGCTTGCCGGCTTGAAAATTTCCTTCGCCCGGTTCGTTGATGCCTTCCGCTCCTGGCTCCCGCCAGTTGAGCGCCCAGCCTGGACCCGCGCCGCCATCGTCAAGACATTAGACGATCTTGGGATTCAACGCGGAGTTGCCGGCAATGGGCGAGTCTTTCTCGGCAACCTCGACTTGAAGTCTGAGCGGCCGACGCTTCAGCGCTCGGGCAATAGGCTCGTTCGTCGTTAATGCGTTACGAGCCGCACCAAGCCGGTTACCTCAGTTGCGCACGGCAAAACACGGGTAAACCCTGGCTCCAATTACTCTATTAAAGTTACTCTTTCTCTCTCTCTCTCTCTTTGCGAAAAATAAGAGAGAGAAATATATAGAGAGAATAGGAGCGACGGATTATCCGTAACTCCGTCTCCAAGGAACCCCGCAATGGACTGCCCCAATCTGCGCACCCTGTACCCGCAATTCAAGATCGACCGCGACCCGTCTGCCGGTCCCCGCGAGCAAGACCCCTGGAACTGGCAAATACCTTGCCAGTTCGGCCACGTCTACCCGCACGGTCCCGATCTGCTGGGCGTATCGACCAACAGTCGCGGAGCGATTGCGAAGCGGATAGCGGCCCTCGATTGCGTCCAGGTCACCCAAGACGGATCGGACGGCATCAACGCAACCTTCAACTTGGCGGACGCCAACGCGGTGTTTGCCATCATCAAGCCCCGCAAGCGGCGTCGGCTGTCGGATGACCAGAAAGCGGCAGCCGTTGCCCGGTTTTCATTGCGCAAGGCTCAGCCCAGCGCGATTCTAGCGGCCTAGAACGTCACGCCACACTAGGCCACGTCAAATCACACCACGTATGGGCGCGCGCTCGTCTGCGCCGCTCCTACGCATCTCAGGAACCGATATGGAAAACACCGCGTCAATCTGCCAAACCTACGTCGAAGTCTTGGGGACTGCCGAATGTCATTGATCTTTCTTGAAGGCTTCGACGCCTATGGCTCGTCCGGCATCGCTGTCGGAATCCAACGAAAATGGAACATCGCGTCCGATCCGACGTTTGGGGCTGCCAACCAAACCGGCCGCTTGGGCGGTCATTCCTGGCGCGCCGGCAACAATCGCCATATCGCACGCTCCGGGCTTGGGAACAATGCTGACATGACGGCTGGCGTAGCGATCAACCCCGAAAACCTTAACGACACTAGCGCCCGCATTCTTGGTTTCTGGGAAGCATCGAACGAAGGCATCAACCTTCGCGCCACGTCCAGCGGCGCAATTGAAGTTCGACTTGGCAGCACCTTGCTCGAAACGAGCGCGGGCGGACTGCTCACCCCTTCGACGTGGGCCACAATCGAGCTATCTGTCCACACCCACAATTCCAGCGGTTCCTATGACGTGCAATTGAACGGCACGTCGATCCTCTCTGATTCCGGCATCGACACGCAACCCGGCAGCAACGCCTACTGCGATACCGTGCGACTCGGCCCGACTGGCTCAGTAAGCACGTCATTTTACTACGATGACTTCTACTGCCGCGATGACTCCACGTTTATGAACACTTGGAAAATCTCCACGATCTTTCCGAACGGAGACGGCGCGGTTGACGGCACCCCAAGCACCGGAGTTGACCTATACGCGATGGTGGACGACGCCAGCGCTGACGACGATTCAACTTACGTGACAAACATTGCCAGTGACTCTGACCTTTTCGACTATCAAAGCTTGACGAACGTGACCCAAGTCTACGCCGTGGCGGTCAATGCAGTCGTGCGTGAAACAGACGCCTCGCATTTTGATATTGCTTTGGTGGCCAAGAGCGGCAGCACGACCGACGCCAGCACGCCGCAATCAGTCGGAACAACCAGCTACGTCAATCGGTTTGCGATTTGGGAACAGAATCCCGACACGAGTTCCGATTGGTCACCAAGCGAAATCAATGCCGCTCAATTTGGCATTGAGGTTTCTTAATCTCCCTCGGGCCGGCTAGCGTCGAGCGCCTCAACAGGGCCGCTCTGCTGGCCGGCTTCTTTATTCGTGCGGTCGCGTCCTGTTACTTGACTGGCAGGGCGCGCCGCCAAAATCTCCAACCGCGCTGCGCGGAATCTCCAAGCACAGTGGCCGAGTCAAGCGGCGCTTGGATTTGAGTCCGCCGCGCGGCTTTTCTCTTTGAGGCACCCATGACCGTGAATTTGAAGGCAGAGTTTGGCCATTCCTACATCGTCAAGCTTGAGCCAGGCAGCCTATTCGAGCGCGGCGACGAATTGCGAATGTTCATTCCCTGCGAAGCGGGCAGCATCCGCGCTTGTGGCCGGCGCAAGCTTGCCGCCATCACTGACAACGACCTAGTTGCGAAGCAACTCGCAAAGCTTCCCGGCGTTCGTCGCTTCGACGCCGAAACTTACACGTTTGCGGTTGATGACTTCGACAGCGTTGCTGAGCTAATGGAGCCGCGTTGCCGCGATTGATTCATGCCTCACTATTGCGCTTGCGGAGCCCCGATCCATCCCTGTTATTTGATCGAAGGCCGATGCGAAGATTGCTACAGTCTGGCACAGCCCAACATCCCAAGTCAGCGCGCGCCGCACGTAAGTCGGCGCGTCCCATTCTCCGATCTTCCCCCGCCGCGCCGTGCGGCACAACTTCCAAAAGGAAAAAGAAATGTCTAGCTACACCACAACGATTCAAAAACTCGGATTGACCAAGGAAAGCCAGGGCGATGCTGGCTGGCTCTATCTCTTGCTTACAAAGCTCGCCGCTGTCGATTCGTCAGAAGCGAACTACGCCGAGCCGATCAAAGACGCGCTCAGCCGATTTGCTTCCATCGAAGGTCAAGCCGGTCAGCGCGTCGCCCAAATGCTCACGCCGCACATTTTGCAGGCTGCGCATCAATGAGCTACTCAGTCTCGGATTTGCACCGCCTGTGCAAATCATGGGGTGCCAAAGACGTGATTCGGGTAGTCGCCTCCATTCGACTCGCCGTCGAAAAAGGCAGCGATCCTGAAGACGTATTGCGGTCCCTCTACCGATTCCAACCCCAACTTTTTTATGGGAACAAGCGATGACACAAATCACAAAAGAATCGCAGCCGCGATTCTTTGCGGGAAGCGGCACAGTCGGTTTGACCGAAGTGCCGCTGTCGCCGATCAATTTGCCAATCAACAAATTCGTGACGATCAAAGCCGGTGACAATAACAATTTCATCCTTGTAGGACGTAGAAACAGTGCTTCGGAAGGCTTTCCGTTGCTAGCTGGCGAGCAATCGCCGCCGATTTACGTGGAAACTACGGACGCCATTGGCGTCGTTGGGCTGGGTGCGGATCAAGCATTCAGTTGGGTGGCAACATGATTAAACCCCAACGCCCCCGACCGACCGAATACGACATTTCGGCAGAGACCGCAATCAACTGGGTCCACCATGAGAAGCCGGCATTCCTGCGCGAGACCGTGGCGCGAATGCGTCCCGCCGAAAATGACTATTACACGCCGTCGATTCAGGCGGGCGCGGACATTTATTGTTTCGCTCTGACCAACGTCCCGCACAACATGCCCCGTCGATGTCGTGTCTGGTTCCTTTTGAAGGATACCGACGTGCAAGACGGCGTGAATATAAGGAACGCGCCTGAGAATACGCACGGCCTCGACAGGATGGTTGACCCTGATTCGATTGAAGCGGGGAAGCCATCAAAGCCAGCCCGGCCAAAGCGGATTAGTCGCAGCGCGAAGCGACATATCAAGCGTCGTCATGCGCACCACAGGCGAGCCAAAACCTACTTTGACAATCACGCGCGATGGCCCAAGGGCTTTCGCCAGAAGCTGAAAAGCTGGCTAGGACTGCGCTATGCCAACAATTAAAGACGTTCAACGTAAAGCCAGAGCCCAGCGCGCAAAACTTCAGCGCCGCTGGCTTGAAATCCTCAACAACCTTCCCAAGGACAAACCCCGTGTACAGCATTCATCAAGATAAGTTGGTCAGCTTTCTGACTGGCCGCGAATATCACTTTGAGCGCGACCGCGACGGATCATCCCGGCGCAACGCAGTCTCCGCACTGGAGTCAGACAATCAGGCCATCATCGAAGCTGCCAACGAAAGAGCAGTCAAGTCCATCGGCCGCAGCCTCACCCTTCGCGAAATAAAGGACGGAAATTGGCTGCCCGATGCGCGTAGCGTGCGAGAGAAGATTGCCGAGTACGGCCAGACAACTCAGCCGCAACAGTCAGACGAAAATCCATTCGCAGCCCATATCGCGACACTGCGGGAAAAGCAAGCTCACAACCCCAAACTCGCCGAACGAATCGGACTCTTTGAAGCTAAGTCCGCCGAATGGGAACAACAGCAATCAGCCCAGCGCGAACGCGATGCAAGGCTCAACCATCCCGACGTGCGGTACTGGTCCGCTGACGCAACGGCGCTAATCGCGCTGTTGGACGTGCGGTCCGATATTCCGCAAGAGTGGGTTGACCGCGCACACGGGCTCTACGACCGACTGCAAGAAACTGGCGACGTGGAAACGTACAAGCGCGATATGGTCGCGTTTGAAGCGGAGCGCGAATCCGTTCGCGACACCAAAGCCAGAGAGCTTGACGCCAAAGCCCGCGAGCTTCGCGCCGAAGCGAAAGAGATTCAAAACGCCCCGACTTAGTGCGGGCTCGCGGCCCGGCTAATCCTTCCGGGCTCAAACATATTGGCCGCTGATTAGTGATACATGACACGGCCGACGCCGCCCTAGTCGGGCGGCAAATACAAAAGGGTTTGGGGTTGGGGATGGCCGGTCGCAGCAATGCGGCCGGCCATTTTTTACATCCACAGAATCCACGCGAGCACGATCAAGATGCCGGCCAGAACCGCCCAGAGGTTCACCGTAGATCGGCGCGGCGACGGCTGGTCGCGCTGCGAAGCGGCGAAGGCCGTAGCGGGATCAATGCCGTCATCGGCAAGCAACACATTCAGGGCGACTTCATCAAGTTCGTCCATACCTCAATTCTAGCATAGGAGAAATCATGCCAACTAAAAGTGATTCCATCCGGGCGATTCTGGCAAAGCAGCCGGATGCCACCCCAAAGACGATCCTTGCCGCGCTCAAGAAACGTGGCATTAAAGCCAGCGCGGCGTTGATCGCAGCAATTAAATACAAGGCACCGAAGCGAACGGTCAGTTTGGCGCAGATACAAGCGGCTAAGGCGTTCAGCGCGAAGATGCGAGGGCTGGACGCGGCCCGTGCTGCTCTTGCGGCTTATGGCCGCTTGACTGACGCGAAATGATCCATGCCCCACCGGATTTCGGTGGGGCTTTTTTCATGCGCTGATATGAACCAGGCGGATTCGGGTAGAAAGTAGCGTGACCTAGACTTGCCTTATTGGAAGTTCCCTGTCAATTCAGAAAAGGGGCAAGCAAATGGCAGAGTCTTTGGCAACGAATGTAAATGGTGCGTTGGCCCGTTTACGGCAACAGCAACAAGAGTTCGCGGAAAAGATGGACGCTAGCCGCGAAGCGGGCAAACAAGCGGCCCACCAAGCCCTTGTTGACGGCTTGACCTATCGTGCGCTGGTTGAGCTTGAGCGCGAGGTAGACGCGATGGCATTTCTCGAAAAGCATCGGGTGGGGAACATTCCCGATGACGTTTTCGAGCGGGAAGCTTTCGTTGACCAGTTTTGCGAAACGTGCGCCAATGCGAGGGACCGGGCGAAAGAACGATAGTTGACACAAAAGAGCGCTGCCCACGATGGACAGGGCTCTTTTCGTTTATACTGTGGACCCTCTAACAATCGGCAGTCTGGAGGTTAGCACCAATGGCAAAACGCGGACGAAAGACAGCGGCAATCAAAGCCGTACTGGCTGCAAAGCCAGGGGCGAGCGTCAAAGAGATTCAGTCGGCACTGGCAGCGAAGCGCGTCAAGGCGAGTGTGGCGTTGATTAGCAAGCTCAAGAGTGGCAACCGAAAGGCTTCCGCCAACGGTCACGTTTCAATGGACGGGCTGCTAGCCGCCAAGGCGATGGTTGCCAAGCTTGGGAGTGTGGACGCTGCGCGCGAAGCGCTGAATCAGTTCGCCAAGCTGACGGGCTAGGGCCTATGTCTAATGTGCCGGATGAAGTCACTCAGATAATCGCGCGTGCTGTCTCGCCTAAAGGTGCGCTGCGATTCGGTGGCAGTTACAGCACTTGGCATGAGCTAGGACAAGCCGCGCCGGCGGTAGCGGGCTTGTATTTGATCGGTTTCAAGGTCGGGGTTCAGTACGCGCAAGCCGCGTCACGAATCCTCTACGTTGGTTCAACCGTGAACCTCCGAACGCGGCTCAAGGCGTACAGTGATTATTCGCACAATGCGGAAATCAATCTGCTGAACCAACGGTATCCCGGCGGCTTGCTTGCAACGTGGATAGCCCTTCCCGGAATGCCCGTTAAATGGCTGAGAGCGATTGAGGATGCCACGTTGCAAGCTGCATTTCTCCAGTTCGGCAACTACCCGGCTTGCAATCGCGGGCGCATTGATTCGCCTCACGTCGATAGCTTTGCGAACCTGATTCAGATTTCTCCGTGCGACGGGCTGTTGTGCCCTTACTCTCTGGCGCAACTCGGCAAACAGGTGGGGTCGAAAACGTTGGGCCAACTTGCGAAGCCAAAACCGCCGGAACACTGGAAGGATGCAAACCGCAATGGCCCGGTGAAGCTGACATTTACAAGCACGCCGCAGCCCGCAGAGCCGCAACCTGAACGATTCGAGAGAGAACCGTCACCACTCGTTCTACTTGAGAACGTGGCCACTTGGGACGTGGACAAGATGCGTCGGATTGTAGAAATCTGCTCGCGCCTCACTCCAGTTCCCAAGCGAGACAAGACAAAGGCAACGGTATTGACGTTCGCCGCGCCAAATCGCCAACCGCCAAGCCCTCACACTTGGGGCGAAGTGGCAGCCTTGCGAGGTCGTCGTTCAATCGGCAGTTGGAATTCAAACGATCGTGTATGGATCAAGATCGTCTTTGAAAAATTGTTACTCGGGCAAGCGATATTCGAGAATGGCGGCTTCATCGCAGAGGATAAGAGCGACCTGCCTCAATGCACAGCACGGCCGTCAATTTGGGAAGATGCAACTTGGTGCGACACCGCGAATGCGATGCAGGGCGAATTGTCTGCCGATTTTGTGGCACCGGCGGATGAAGTGGATAGCATTCTGAACGCTACCACGACCGATTCTGCCCAACTGGACCAGCTTCGGCTATTGGCCGCTGCTCGTGAATCGGACATTGCATGGGAAAAGGAAAAGGCAATCGACCGCGACAAGTACCGCCAAATCGAAAGGCTACTATGCGCTCAGATTGACGCGACGATGGCGGAGGCGGCCGACGGGCCGTAACGCATAATGGGGCAGCGGCCTGCACCCCAACAGGCAAATAGGCCACCTGTACATGGCCCTTGACACCTGCATTCATCTGTTGTAAACTCCGGGTATCCCAAACAAAACCCTTGGAGGTACTTCTCATGGTTCGCGTCACGATCGAGTTTGAGTTCCCCGGCGATATGGATGCAGCAACAGCCGCCTTGGAAACCTTTCGCGGAATCACTCTGCCGGCTCACACGGCGGGGAACGTCGCGGATTGGTTTTCGCATCTAGGCGAAGGCTCGCGCAGTTTTTGGGAAATTGCTGCTCGCCATGCCCAAACGAATGCCACTTGGACTTTTGATGATCTTGCCCAAACGTCGGGGATAGACAGGGACACCTTACGCTCCTACCACCGTAATTCCTATCGGGCGATCAACGATGAAAGCGCGCAAAACCCGCTGACTAGCGAATGGGATGCGAATCGCGGGTGCAACGTTTATCGAATGGCGGACGCGGTGCGCGACGAAATCTTGGGGCTGGTTTAGTTCGGCCGGGCAGACTTAATCAAGCCGCTGGGGCGTCTTCCCCCAGCGGCTTTTTTCGTAGGTCTTGGAGAGTGCTAGCAGAATCGCATTGACTATCGCGCGTCGTTTTGCATAGCCTGCCTACAGGTGACTCGCGGTCAAATTTGATTTCCGGCGCGCTGAGTCGCTAGTATGAGTTTTTGGATAGGGCCGTAGGAAAATGGAGTTTCAAAATGAATCGAACGCTTTCTGAAACCAGCATCGACGAGCTTATCGAGAGACACCGCTACGGGGCACGAATGATCGTTGCTCAGTTTTCGGACTTTGAAAAGCACGAAGGCGAGATTGACCCCGGTGAGATTGGGCCTCTGGCGTGGCGACAATCAGTCATTGTGCGGAAGGGCAATTTGGTCCTTTGCCCGCCATCGCAGCCGGTTGGTGAGCCGCCCCGCCTATTCAACCTCGACTTCGATGGCTTCATTGGTTGGGATTGGAACCCGAACATTGATTGTGAGTATCGTTGCCCCCGCCGGGCGATTGCCGCCGTCTACGAAGAGCGCTGGGATTCTTCGCTCGCCGGATACGTTGTCGTGCTGTACGACTGGGCACTAGCGGAGCGCCGTTGCTTGGCAAATCGCTAGTACGGTTTCACCCGTCGTCAAAAACCATTCCTTGCCAACGGCAGTCGCCAACCGTTTCGGGCGTAACTGACGATGAACGGCCAATTCAAGGGCGCGGCCATCGTCCGTCCGGTAGATCAAGAGCAACTGCGGGCGTTCTGGGTACGCCGCTGGCTCGAACATAAAGCTGCGCACGCGCTGAATCGCGCCAATGTCACGATCGGCAGTGTAGCCGATCTTGACCGGATAGTCTGTTTGGTCGATGGCCGCGAGCCGGCGCAAGCTCGGAAAGGTAAATGCGTATAGCTCTTGGCAGCCCGCTCCGGCTTTGACGACGGAATCCGTATCGACGTAGGGCGCGTACTCTTGGCCAATAAACTCCCCCAAGCATCGCGCCGCGACGATGGGGTCAGCGTCAAATCTTGTGTTGCGGTTCTCGGCAAGAATGACAGTCGCGATATCGGCTGCCGCTTCCGGCGTCACGCGCTCCAAGCCGTAAGTGAGAATGGCCAGTTGAGCCCCGTTGTCAAATTTCACGTCAACCCATTTGTAGCCGTCCGTCGTGCCGGGCACCGTCCAGCCAAGCTGGCCGGGGTGCAAGCCAGGTGCGTATCGCCGTAGGTCTTCCGTCAGAATAACGCGCTCTGGATTTTCCGAATCCCAACAGCTACGTCCATTTTTGTCCGACGCGAAGACGCGGCCGTCTTGAATCGTCCGTTCGACGATGACGCCATCGAATTTGTCTGGCTTGGGCATTTGTTTCAACGTCGCGGCGCGTTCGTGCTAATCATTTGTCGCGTCACCACGTTCAAGCTGAGACTCCGCAAGTCGCACGAAAGCCTCAAGTTGATTTTTGGTGAGAAAGGCATCGCGGGGTAAGCCGGTTTCTCGCGTTTCTTTAGTGCCGTCCGGTAGGATTGTGATCGTGACGACGGTCCCTTGGTGCGGGTTTGGGAAAATCCGCACGCCGCGTCTTCGGCAAGAGCCGAGTAGCTTTTTCGAGTTGTCAACTTGGACAGCCTTATAGTCGTGGACGCCGAATGCCCTCATCGCGCCAGCAAGGGCGTCGGCTGTGTCAAAGACCCAAAGGTAGTTGGGCGGATTGTCTCGTGCGTCGTTGGGGAATTGGCTCACCACGGGGTTGCCGTCCGGCCCCTTAGCAATGAACATACTGTTGAGGCAATCGGGATTGTCCCGATAGAACTTATCTACATCTTTGTCTTGCATGACACTTGCCTCCCGAACCGAAGCACGTTGGGCCGGACCAGCGGTTTGACATTGAAATGGCGTACCCCGCCTTTGGCCAGCCGTGATTCTACGCCAGCCAAGGGCCATCGCTCCAGGCGCGCTTATTCCTTGGGCATGATCTTTTTGAATTTAGGCAGACTGAACGCCATCGGAAACGCGAAGTAGTTGCTATTGGGAATCTGGCGGAAGCCAAACTTTTTCCAATAGCGCCGCAGCCGGGTAAGCGCTTTCTTCTTATCTTGCTCGAATCGGCACAATTCTAGTTGCGTGTAATCGGCTGCTCTCCCGCCATGCTGGAGCGGTCCGGGCTCAATCACAACCAACCCATTTGCCGGGCCGAATAGTTCGATGGCGCGATATAGCGCCCGCAAGCCAAGGTTGTGGCCGCGATGCGCGGGGAGAACGTGGATAAGCTCGATATAGAGCACGTCATCGCCAACTGGCTCGCCGTTCCATTGGTCTTTGATTTCTTCCTTCACTTCACCCGTGTCACCATCAAAGACGGCACTATGCAAGTTGTTCAGTGTTTGGCTTTGGTCAAACACTTCCCAAAACACGTCCGCGCCACTGTCGATCGCATTGCTGACTTGGCAGAGATAGCCATCGAGCGTGCCGACCACTTCCGGCGGGGCGTTCCCCGATTCGCCAGTGTCATAAATAATCTCGCCATGAATCTGGACGGCATGATCTTCGCCGCCACCATCGGCGAGACTGCGGCCGATGCGAAATGATATGCTGTAGTCCAGTTCGTCAATATCGTCGTCGTCGTCGTCGGTCATGGCTAGTAGACGAGAACGCTTGCGCCGGGCTGCATTTGGGCAAAGCCATCCTTCGCAATCATGTCTTTGGCGGCTTGCAAAAGCTCATCCCGAATCCACGCTTTGCGGGTCGGGTCGGCTTCATCGAATTCGGTGAAAAGCTCCCATTTCAAATCGGAGCCAGGGAGCTTTTTGGGATCATCCGTCATTACGGCAAGGTTCCGAATCACGGGCGAGCGATAGCATTTGAACAGCATTTCTTAGCCCTTCGAGTGTTGTTGGAAAACCGCGATTCTACGCCAACCAGCGGCCGGGCGCAAGCTGCCGATTCGACACGACGGCGGTCCCCGGTACAATGCCGTTTTCGGAGCACAGCTATGGACAAGGCAGTACAGCTTAGAGCGGCGGTGAAATCCGACGATCTAAAACAGGCAGCAACGCTGCTTGGCGAGCTTGCGGGTAGCGATTGGGTTCAGCGATTCAAGGACGTGATTAGTTGCTTTGAGCGCCACAGCAAAGAGCAGGGGATGACGCTGGAAAAGCTCTGCAAATACCTTGAGCCTTACTACGGGCACACCGGCAATGGCGAGTACGTTGCCAAATGCGAGCTTTTCTTAGACCGGGCGAAATTTTTGGGGCTTGGCGAGCTAAACCTTGACGGGCTCGATGAGTTTTGGCCCGCGTTCAAGGCAGCATCCGAAGCCGCTCTTGGGCACAGTGATTCGGCGCGATGAAATTGCGCCGGATTCCAGGTTTCCGGCGCTAGTGCGATTAGCGCCGGAAATGGGGTCTCAAAGTCTCAGCCAACTAGCGCCATCATGGCCCGGCGGATCGGCGCTGCTAGGTGCGGCCAAGCGGCTACGATTTTTGCCAGTTCCGAATTGTCTGTGTCAAATTTTGTGTCAACGGGCGCAGAAAGTTGCGTATTCGCGGCCTTTTCTTGCGCTTCCTGTTGACTCATAATCCCTTGGTCGCAGGTTCGAGTCCTGCCGGGCCTAATTTTCGCCTGTGGCGAGAGCAACGGAAGGAGGCCGGGCGAAAAGCGAACCCGCACCTGGGCCAGGCGCCAGGGTTAGGGCTTTGAGAATCACCCCTTGATCCCCAATGCCTTGATCGCGTGTGCAATAATGTGGTTGGGAGGCAAGGGCCGTGACTCGCGACGAGACGCTGCGAATTCTTCGTGCTCACTGGACGCAATTGCAGCGCCAATTTGGCGTTCGCACGTTATCGATTTTCGGCTCCGTGGCCCGCGATTCGGCCACGCCGACCAGCGACGTCGATATGCTGGTGGAGTTTGCAGTTCCGACCGGATATTTCGGCCTGGTGCGGCTGCAACTGCACTTGCAAGAGCTGCTTGGTTGTGAAGTCGATCTAGGCACGCCCCAAAGCCTGCGCCCTGCCCTGCGCCGGCACATCGAAAGTGAGGCCGTCCGTGTCACGTGAGCGCTGGCAGCAGCGTATTCAGGATATACTCGACGCGGTCGCCGAAACCGAATCGTTCATTGCCGGCATGGATCGCGATCAGTTCCTGGCCGATGCCAAGACGCTCAAGGCGGTTACGGCGAACCTCACGGTGATCGGCGAGGCAGCCCGTCATGTTCCTCAAACCGTGGCCCAGCAGTGGCCCGAAATACCATGGGACGTGATGTGCGGCATGCGTAATCGCATCGTTCACGGCTATTATCAGGTTGACCCAACCATCGTCTGGGACACATGCCAAAACGACCTGCCAGCGCTGGTAATTCCGCTGCGAAAGATTCTGCAAGACAATCCGTGAGGCCGTCAGTCAGAGCCGGGGACTCATAATCCCTTGGTCGCAGGTTCGAGTCCTGCCGGGCCTATTTTTCGCCTCTGGCGAAAAATGGAGCAGGAGAGCAGTAGAACAGGAGAACAGGTGAGCAAAACGAGCGACACGTTGAACGACCGGGCGTCCGCTCTCCTGCGGTCACCTGCTCAACTGCTCACGTTTCTTGCGACTCCAAGTGCCGGACCAAGGCATGGCGTTTCATTGCGCAGGCAGCTCGAACGGCTCACGCGTAACTTGCTGCCCGGTCAAGGTCTGTTCGGCCACTTCCCGATTAGCTTCCAGAACCAGCGCAACGGCCTCACGCAGATTCTCCCTCGTCACTTCGAGCGTCGCACCTTGCGTGTTTGCCCCGGGCAGTTCTTCAACGAAACCGACATAGCCCTCGGGAACACGGATGAAAACCGCGGTCAGTGTCATCGACGTCACCAAATTTCGACAATTCGGAACCTCCCCATTATTTCCGCGCAGCACTGCGGATACTAGGCTGGTCCTGACCCGGCGGCCACATGCTTACGGCTGTTGCTCGGATTCTCACGGCAGAACACATCGTCCCAGTCCCGTTGCTTTGCAATCCGCTCCCTTGGCGACTAAAATCTCCCTTGCTTCCCTGTTACCGACCGGAGACCGATTCATGTACCGTCGGAAGCGGAGAATGAATCCAACTGTCGCGGGCTTCGCCGTGGCATCCGGCGTGCTCGTCGTGGCTCTGGCGATACTCATCGGTGCCAGTGACATTTCTCCTTTCGTTGCTTCAACCAGTTCACGCGACGTTTCAGACAATCGCGCGCCCCCTCGTCGTCCCCAGCGCGAAACAAACGCAACGCCCCAATCCTCAGGCTTGCAAGTCGGCGGCGCGATGCGCAATTCCGCCGACGCCATGCGGACTAGCGCCGCAATGCAAGAGCGCAAAATCGATCCGCCCGAAGCACTCAAGCAGATGGCCGACGTTACTGAGCGGCAAGCGAAACTGCTGGACGACTTGTTGCAGCTCCTTTCCCGCGTGCCTGCGGAAGCACCCGCGCCCCAAACAACAGCGCCCGAGCCGGTGCTGGATTTCGAGGGGCAACCGATCAAAAATCCTAAGCTGGCGGCGGCGACGAAACGGCATCACGAGGAGTATAGGCGCGGAGGCGAACTATCGGCCGAGATTAGGCACCTCATGCAAGGTAACGAGCAGTGGACTCAGGAGTTGCGGGAAGGTACACGGTCTGACACGCCCCAGGAGGCAGAGCAGATACTGGTTCAACTGCGCGACATTCGTGCCCGCTTAGATCGCGGTGAGATCACGATATTCGTCGCCGCCGAGGCCCGCGGCCTCCAGGGCTCGCGTCGAACCCCCCGCACCTTCACGGACGAAGCGATCGCCAGTTCAGATTTCATTGCCCGAATAGAATTTCGCCGACTTTCCCCGAAAATTTCTTGCAATTGTTTTGGCCGTCTGGTATAGTCCGGCCCGGGGTGATCACCCCTTGTCCGTGTTCGCACGAACCGCTCGATCTGGTGAGAAACGCTAATGAACCGGAGTTTGAAGGCTGCTCTCGTTTGAGCATGTCGTTCGTCTCGGTTTCTTGAGCGTCTCATTAGAAAAAGGGCAGGCTAATGCGAAACGCGTTGATTTCGCGCACCTCTCTGGTGCGCGTTCTGGCTTTTGTTCGCAGTCGCGCGAGTCATCATCGCGCGGCGCACTCGGTTGATGTGACTCTCACAGTCGACCGCGCCCTTTTCAGCCCGTCGTTGTCTGGCGGTCCGGAAGCATCCGAGCCCGTCAGTGCGGCTGGCCATTTCAACAATTACACAGGGAGAAGTCTAGTGAAGAAGCAATCTCTGGCTCAAAGCCTTCCCGGGCCGCTGGTGTTTATCGCCCTTGCAATTCTGCTACTGGCTGTATCGGCGCCCTGCCCAGCGGCGCCGACGCCCGTCTTTGGCTTGCCCAGCCCCGAAAGTTTCCGCAACAGTTCCTGGTCATTTGGCGAAATCTTCACCGTCGGCGCGCAGGACCTCACGGTAACGGCCCTGGGCGCGTACGACGACAGCGGCGACGGATTTATCACTGGCGGCGGAATCCCGGTGGGAATCTTCAAAGAGTCGGATGCCAGTCTTCTGGTGTCAACGTTCGTGCAAAGCACCGATCCGTTCAGTGCCGACTACCGCTACGCCTCCATAACGCCGATCGTGTTGCAAAGTGGCGAGCAGTATCGCGTGGTGGCGGTGAACCTCGACGATTTGTACAATATTGACCTGAATTTTACCGTCAATCCGCTGGTGGCCTACAATGGCTATGGGTACGTCGAAACCACACTGCTCACGTTCGGCAACGATTTTTTCGGATCTGAACGCGTGTGGATGGCGAATCTCAACGTGGAAGTAGTGCCGGAGCCCTCCTCACTCGCTCTCGCCGCCCTTGGTCTGTTGGGCATCGGCTGCCTTTGGCGGAAGCGCGCGTAGACTTTAGCAACGTCGACCCGAAACCTATCGGCGCGTTAAAACCAGCCAGCTTGAGTAAGGCTGGTTTTAAGCGCCGACTGACACCTGGCGGGAGCCACCGGTGCATCTTTGATTTTTCCTGATCCAGACACCTCGATGCCAGTTGGGCCGAACAACCCCGTGATCAGCGAGGCGTTCACCGTTGCCCCCGAGGTGGTGTATTCGCCAATCGTTCCGAGCGCAACGTTCGTGACAAACAGATTCTCTCCAGACACCGCGATGCCATACGGTTGGGTCAACCCCGAGACGAGGTTGCCGTTGACGGTCGCCCCGCAGGTGGTGTATTCGCCAATCGTTCCGAGGGAATAGTTCACGACAAACAGATTCTCTCCAGACACCGCGATGCCGAGCGGCGACGATTTTGGCCAAATCGGGGTCAAATGCGCCGGATTCCGTGCCACGTCTTGAAGCGTCTTGCATTGGAGCGATGAATGAAACTCACCGCGGTGTTCATTCCGGTGGCCGAGGGTTATGTGGCGTCCGTCGAGGAGCTTCCGGGTGCCAACACCCAGGGCGCAACCCTTGAAGAAGCCAGAGAAAACCTGCGCGAGGCGGTGGAACTGGTTTTGGCCGCCAATCGCGAGCTGGCCGAGCAAGCGCTGGTTGGACAGCAGGTCACTCGCGAGCCGTTTGAATTGCCTGCGTTATGAAGCGCAGGCCTTCATTCGGCATTTGGAATCGAACGGGTGTCGACTGCTGCGCGAGGGTGGGAAGCATAGCGTCTACGTGCACGAGACAAGTCGCAAGACGTCGACCGTGCCGCGACATCGCGAACTCAATGAGTTCTTGGCGCGCAAGATCTGTCGGGATCTGGGAATCGGCGAGCCGTAGACGTCTCAGGCCGGTCAAAGTCATCGCTCGGCAGCCGCGCGCCGCCTGGATGAATTGGTCGCACTCCTCAAGCACCGCGGCCGCATTCCTCACTCGCCCAGCATACTCTTGCGGCGGAGCATGTGGTGGTAATGCTGGGCAAATCGATGCGCCTCGTCGCGCACGTATTGCAACAGCCGCAAGGCGTAAGAATGGCGGCTGAGGCGCAGCGGAGCGTCGGCGCCCGGCACGAATACTTCCTCTTCCCGCTTGGCCAGCGAGATGACCACGGGCGGATCGATCTCGAGTTCGGCAAAGGATTCCAGGGCCGCCGAGAGTTGCCCCTTGCCGCCGTCGACCAACAGCAGGTTGGGAAAGACTTGCGATTCGTCGTGCAGCCGCTGGAACCGCCGGGCGATCACCTCACGGATGGCAGCATAGTCGTCGACGCCCGCCACGTCGCGGATTTTGAACCGCCGATAGTTGGGCTTAAAGGGCAATCCGTCGATGAATTGCACCAGGCCGGCCACCGTCTCGCCGCCGCCCAGATGCGCGATGTCGACGCCCTCGATCGTCCGCGGCGGCTCGTCGAGCTTGAGGACCTTCTGCAGGCCGGCGAGCCCCTTTTTCGGGTCGACGAAGAATACCTCGGGCTGGACGTGGGTCTCCAGCTCACCGCGCTCGTCGAGGGTCTCGAGCATGTGGATTTCGTCGCGCAGCCGGGCCGCCTGCTCGAACTGCAATTCGCTGGCGGCGGCGCGCATTTCCTCCTTCATCTGCCCCAGCAGTTTCCGCTTGTTCCCTTCCAGGAACATCCGCAGCCGCTGGATGTCGCGCCGGTACTCGTCCTTCGAGATGCGCAGGTTGCAGGGCGCCGAACATTGTCCGATCGAAGCCAGCAGGCAAGGCCGATACCAGCGCCATTTCTCTTCCTGCTCGTCGATGTCCAGCGAGCAGGTGCGAAACTTGAAAATCTTTTGCAGCACCTGCACGGCCCCGCGCAGGCTGCCCGCGCCGGCAAACGGCCCGTAGAGCTTGGTGCCTCTTTCGTGCGGCTTGCGCGTGAATTCGACGCGCGGAAAGTCCTCGCGCGTGGTGATCTCGAGGTAAGGAAACGACTTGTCGTCCTTCAAGTCCTGGTTAAATTTCGGCTGCACGTCCTTGATCAGCCGCGCTTCGACCAACAGGGCGTCGACTTCGCTTTCGGCCTGGAGGAAGTCGACGTCGGCGATTTCGCGAACCAGGTCGGCAGTGCGCCGATCTTCGGCCGCGGCTTTGAGAAAATAGCTGCCGGCCCGCGCTCGGAGGTTTTTCGCCTTTCCGACGTAAATGACCCGCCCGGCCGAATCCTTCATCAGGTAGACGCCGGGCGAGAGCGGAAACTCGCGCACCTTCGCCCAAGCATGCCGAAAGCCGGCCGAGCCGCCGGCCGCCAGTTCGTCGGCCTCATCGGGCGTTTCCGGCAGCTTTTCGTGTTGCACTTCGTCGGACATGGCTGCTTATTGTGGTGCTTCGCGAATGGGGCCCTCGGACGTCGGCCCGTCGTTCAATTGTAGCCGCACGAGCCACCCCCGAGATATGCCGCTGGCGGCCAGGCATACCAGCGGCATTGACCCGGTTTAGCTCGGCCGATATCATCTCGGCCCACTCCATGCTCCTTGCGCGCCCTTGAACGGTTGCGTGTGGAGCTCGCCGCCGCGCCATGGAAGGTGCCACACAATGGACTGGCTAACGACGCTCTACTGGACGGCTATCGTCGGGGCCGCGATCGTCTCGTTGTTGATCACCTGGCAAGCCTTTGAACACCGGCGCTTCGCGCGCAGTCGATCTCAACACCGGCCCGGAGGGTCGCACCACCGGCACGTAGCGCTGTTCGTGCCTTGCAAGGGGGCCGACGTCGATCTGGAAGCCAACTTGCGCCCCCTGTTCGAGCAAGACTACGGGAATTACGAAATCGTGTTCGTCGTGGAGAGCATGGAGGATCCAGCCTGTCGCACGATCCGCCGGGTGATGGAGCAGTACCCCGGCACGCAGTCGCGATTGGCGATCGCCGGCATTTCGACGTCTACCGGCCAGAAGGTGCACAACCTGCTGGTGGCAACGGAGAATCTGCCGCAGCGCGTCGAGGTACTGGTGTTTGTCGACGCGGACGTGTGCCCGCCGCGCGATTGGTTGAGCCTGCTGACCGTGCGCCTGCACGACGCGCCGGTATCGACGGGATACCGGTGCTTCGTGCCCAAGCGCGCGACGCTGGCGAATTGCATCCTTTCGAGCATCAACGGCGCGGTCGTGCCCATCATGTTTCCCGGCAAGCATCACCTGATTTGGGGCGGCTCATGGGCCATCCTGCGCGATGTGTGGGAGTCCAGCGGGCTGCGCGATGCCTGGCGAGGCACGTTGAGCGACGACCTGATCGCCACCCGCGTGATGGCCCAGAAGCACCACGACGTGGCCGCCGAGCCGATGTGCATGTTGCCGTCGCCGTTGGACGTCGATTGGCGCTCTATGTTTGGTTTCGTGCGGCGACAATTGATTATCGGCCGCTGTTACGTGCCGGTGCACTGGTATGCGCTGTTGTTCGGCTCGAGCGTGATGCAGGGCTTGTTTTGGGGCAGCCTCGTGGCGGCTGGCTGGGGGCTGGTCTCGGGCGCGGCTTGGACCTGGCAGCCGACGGTTGCGGTCGGGCTGTTGTACGCCCTGCACCTGTGGCGGGCCCATCTACGCCACGACGCCTCGCGCTACTACCTGCCCTACCGGCAGGGTGAACTGGCCGCGGCCCGGCGGTTCGACATCTGGTTTGGGCCGGTGGCGGGGGTTGTCGGCTGGCTGGGGCTCGTTTGCTCGGCCTTTACCCGCCGTATCGTGTGGAAAGGAATCGTCTACGAGATGTATCCGGGCGGCCGCATCAAAAGCATCGAGCGCCCAAAGGCCGGTGATGCCGCCGCCCCGGTGCAGCCGCCGAGCGCGGACACGCTCGGTAGAGCGGCCTAAGACTTGCACCTGACCGCCGCCATGGAAAGGAATTCCCGATGCGCGTCGTTTTGTGGGATACGCGGAAACTGGACGTGGCCAAGGATTTTGCCGGCGGCTACGGGGTAGGCCAGTTTCCGGGCAACGGGGGCATTGGCGGCCGCATCGTGCGGCACTACTACAAACGCGACACGCGGCCGGTGGCGCTGGTGTTCGCCTACCTGGCCGCCATTTTTAGCCGCCTGGGACACAGCGTCCAATACGTTCTGGACCGAGTGCCCCCGGGCGCCGACTTGTACGTCTTTAACCCCTCGCTGATCACCTTGGCGCTCGAGCGCCAGGCAATCGCCCGGGCGCTGGCTTCCACGCCGGGCTGCCGCGTGCTGGTGACCGGCGCCGTAGCGCATTCGATGAGCGAAGCGTTCGACGGACTCGACGTCACGATCGTCAAGGGCGAGGCGGAACAACTCATGTGGAAGCTTGACGAAGTGTTGGCCACGGGCCCGGGCACGATCGACGTCGGCAAGGTGGCCGACCTGGACCAGTTGCCGTTTCCCGATTGGTCCCCCTTTTCGCCGCGGAAGTTTCGCATCGGATACGACTTCACAAAATTTCCCACCGCGCTGGTGCAGCAGAGCCGCGGCTGCACGCTGAAGTGCAATTACTGTCCTTACATCATCATCGAAAATTCCACCCGGCTGCGTTCGCCCGAGATGGTCGCCGCGGAGATGCGGGCGGGCATCGAGGCGCACGGATTCCGGTCATTTAAATTCCGCGATCCGCTGTTCGGCGTCGACCGCAAGCGCGTTTTTCGGCTGGCCGAATTGATCGGCTCGCTGCCGCGCAAGATTCAATTTTCGATCGAAAGCCGCATCGACTTGCTGCGACCGGACGTGCTGCGCGCTCTCGCCGACGTGGGACTCTCGAGCATTACCGTGGGCATCGAGACGCCCTCGGAAGAAACCCTCAGGCGATATCACCGCGCCCCGATTCGAGACGATCGGCAGCGCGAATTCGTGCTGCTGTGCCGATCGCTGGGGATCCGCACCGTGGCCGGTTTCATGATTGGATTTCCCGACGACACGGAAGAGTCGATTCGCACCGTGCTGCGCTACGCCAAAAGCGTGAACCCGACGTTTGCGAACTTCAATATCGTCACGCCTTATCCGGGCACGGAATTCTTCGAGCAGATCAGATCCGAGATCGCCACGTTCGACACGACGAAGTACACGGTGTACACTCCGGTGCTCAAGTACAAGCATCTGACGCCCGAACGGGTTTCCGAGCTGCACGCCAAGTGTTTCGTGAGCTATTATTTCCGCTCGCGCTGGCTGGCCGCGAATGCCCCGTTGGTTTGGCCCAGCTTGCAGCGATTGGGATGGCGGCTTCCCAGCGTGCCGCAGCCCGCAGCCCAGGTCCATCAGGGTCCGCCCAAGCCGCATTCGGCCTTGCCCATCGTGGAACGATCGGATATCGATGCGGCCGACCGGCGCCACGTTGCGTAGCGCCAACGTCAGTGCAGAAATGCCGCGCCGATCGTGAGCAAGGCGACGACGACTGCGAACCATGTCACGGCCGCCGGCGGCGGCTCGCTGCGAACTTTGAGCACCGCGCCCAGAAGCACCAGCGAAACGACCGCCGATACGAATGCGCTGAATTGCAATATCCGGCCAAAGAGCTGCGGGTAATCGGTGCCCGCTCGATTGCCGGCGGTCAGCAGAACCAAAGCCGCCACGCCGCAGACGACGGTCGTCATGACCGACATCATCCACATGACCGTGACCGCTTCGGCGCCCCGGCTTTGAGCCGGTCTGTCGCGACGATCGTGACGGCGCGTATTGGTGCCCAAGGCGTGACTTCCACTGGTCGGCTTAGCTTGGCGTTTGACGAGTCATGATAGGCAGGGCGGCGGATCGCCGGCAATCGACGCGTCGCCGCCGTGCCGGGCGTCTACCGCCCCCAGGTGGTCACCACCAGGTCGCCGCACCGCTTAAACGCGACGCGAACGTAGAAGCCGCAGCACCATTCATATTCGACGACGTCACGGCACAGAAAGCCCTTGCCGCAACAAACCGTCGGATCCCCTTCGCAGCAAGCCGGCAGGCACACCGGCACTTCCACCTCGCAGCACGTGCAGGGGTTCTTGACCTTCAAAACGATCTGCTTGGGGGGTTTGCACGGGCCGCAGCAAAGTTTTGGACCGCAATGGCGATATTTGATGCACGGCGGAGGGCAACAATCCGGCTCGGGAGCTCCACTGATGGGCTCGGCGGTGACGGTTTCGGCGTTTGCGATGCTGGCCGTCTGCGCATCGGCCGGCGCGACCGGGCGAGCTTGTGCCGTTTGTATCACCATCCATGTCGTCCCCAAGGCCAAGGCAACTAGCATGCAGCGTTTCGAAAGCATCTGCGACTCTCCTTATCTGTGTTTGCTAAGATCCGTTGACCGCCATGCGTTTGTTAGCCTTCAAAGATGCCATATCTTCTGTTTTCCGCAAGGTCTGCGCAGACTGTGCACTCGGCCAACTCCCGTAAATGCCTATGCGTGAACGCTTTACAAGACTTCCGTTTGACCCGGTTTTGACGTCTTTTGCCCGTCTGGCAGGGGGACGAGTCAGGTCGCGCGCTTTTTGCTATCGCCCCCGGTGTGACCTAGATTTGCCAAGGCGGCAGGGCCTTTTGCGCACATCCGGGCCCGAGCCGCCGCGCGCCGATGCGACGACAGCTACCGTGGCTGTCGCGGCGGCCAACGAACGAGGTGGCTCGGCCAGGGCCACCGTGCCGGCCAACGATGGGCTTGAATTTGTCGCTCGATTTGTCACAACCGCTGAAAGCGCTGGGTCGACCGCTGCAGGAGTCGATCCGCGAGCTGCGCCGAGGTTACCAGTCGGTTTCCGAATGCCTCGAGGAGACGCTCGTCGACTGCGAGCAGCGGGGCAGAGAGCTGGCCGATTGTCGCCGCCAACTGGCCGAGGCGCGTCGCAGCCTGTCGGAATGTGAACGTCAAATCGCCGACCGCGCTCGCGCCGAAGCCGAGTTGTCGAACCGCTGCACGACGCTCAAGAAACACTTCGAAGCCAAGGCGGACGAACTTTCGCAGGCCAACCAGAGAATCACCCAGGTTCAGGGCGAATGCTCGCAGAACCAGCAGCGGCTGGATCTCCAGGCGGAACAAAGCGAACAACTGCGCGCGCAGATCGCGCGGCTCGAATCCGATTATCGCGAGGCGCGCGACGAGCTGGCCCAACTGCGCGGGCAGTTTGCGCCCCTGGCAGAAACCGCTTCGGAGGCTGCGCGGCTGCGCGGCGAACTAGCCGCGGCGCAGGCCGACATTACACGGCTGCGCGATCAAGCCGCGACGCCCGGCGACGGAGACAAGCTCGAGGGGCAGCTCCGGGAGCTGCAGGCCCAACGGCAACAACTGCAGAGCGAACTGGACGCGATGCGCCACCGCGCCACCGAGCTGGCCGAAGCGCTGGCCGAACAGCAGCGAGTGTCGGCCGCCGAGCGCGACCGTTGGAGTGACGAATTGCGCCACATGCGGCAAGTGCTGGAGCAGCAATCCGAGGCCTGGTCGCATCGCGCGGCCCAGGCTTCAGACGACGCCGCGGCGCTGGCCACGGCGAAAGAACAGTTGTTCCAGGCCGAAGGCCACGTCGTGCAAAGCAAGGAACGTCTGCAGGTTCAACTCGAGCAGAACGAACAACTGCGCGAGGAAAAAAGGCGGCTCGAATCGCAGCGGGAAACGGAACGCAACGAATTGGCACAACTGCGCGGGCAATTTGCGCCGCTGGCGGACACGGCTTCCGAGGCGGCGCGGCTGCGCGGCGAATTGGCCGCGGCGCAAGGCGAAATCGGACGCTTGCGCGATCAGTTGGCCAGCCCCGCCGAGGGCGTGGAGCTGCAACAGCAACTATGCGCGATGCACACCGAGCGGCAGCATCTCGAAGGCGAATTGGAAGCCCTGCGCGAGCGAGCCTCGAAGCTGGACGAAGCGCTTTCCGAACAGAAACGATTGGCGGCCGCCGAGCGCGACGGGTGGAACGAAGAGTTGCGACAGGTTCGCCAATCCCTGGATCGGCAATCCGAGGCCTGGGCCCAGCGCGCGGATCAGGCTGCCGAGGACGCGGCGGCGCTGGCGGCAGCCAAGGAGCACGCGCTCAAAGCGGAAGCGGAAATTGTGCGCGGCAAGGACCGGCTGCAGATTCAAATCGAGCAGAACGAACAATTGCGCGAGGAAATCAGTCGCCGCGAAGCCAATCGCGAGGCGGCACGTGAGGAATTGGCGCAACTTCGCGGCCAATTCGGGCCGCTCGCCGGGAGTGCCGCCGAGGCTGCCCGGCTGCGAGGCGAGCTGTCCGCGGCACAAGTCGAAATCGCCCGCCTGTGCGACCAGGTCGCCAACCCGGCCGAAGGGGCGGAGCTGCAACAGCAATTGTGCGGCATGCAGACGGAGCGCCAGCATTTGGAAGGCGAACTGGAAGCGGTGCGCCGGCGGGCCTCGGACCTCGGCGAAGCGCTGGCCGAACAGCAGCGGATGGCCGCTGCCGAGCGCGACGAGTGGAGCGACGAATTGCGCCGGATGCGCGAGGTGCTCGAGCGGCAATCGGAAACGTGGGCTCTGCGGGCCTCTCAGCCCGCTAAAGACGACGGCTTCGCCGCGGCGGAATTGGCCGCCGCCCTTGCGCGTTTGCTCGAAGCCGAGGCTGAAATCGTGCGGAGCAAAGAACGGCTCCAGGCGCAGAGTGAACAAAACGAACACCTGCGGAAGGAAATTCAAGGGCTCGAAGCCGGCCGCCAGACGGCCAGCGACGAGCTGGCGCGGCTGCGCGGTCAAGGCGCACCGCTGGCCGAGAGTGCTGCCGAGGCAGCCCAGCTTCGCGCGGAACTCGACGCGGCCAACTCCGAGTTGACCCGGCTGACCGAACAGATGGCCCAGAGCCCGGACACCGCATTCTTGCAGGAGCAATTGGCCGCCGCGGAAATGGAGCGGCAGCAACTGGAAAACGAGCTAGACTTGCTCCGGCATCGGGGCGCCGAGCTGGTCGAACAACTTGCCGAGCAAAAGCGGGTTGGCGCGGCCGAGCGCGACCGCTGGAGCGAGGAGCTACGGCAATTGCGCAAGGCGGTGGAAATGCAATCCGAGGCATTGGCCCAGCGCATTGGCAGCCCGCCGCCGGCCCCGCCCGTTGCCGCACCATCCGTCGTCGCAACAAACCTCGAAACACTTCAGCCGCACGCTAACAACCATAACAACGGCACTAAGCCGGAAGACACCGTGCTAGGTTCCGTCATGGAGCAGTTCGAGACGTTGCAAAGAACCAAAGTTCGGAAACTGGCCAAGAGCAAGAGATAGGACCGCGGGCAAGGAAACTTCGGTGGAGCAAAGCGAGAGTGAGGCAAATATGCGATCCAACAATGCGATCAGTCAAAACACGGTCCTGTCCAAGCTGCCCGATTGGCTCGGCGGGATTATCAACTCCACGTGCGGCGCCACGCGCATGAAGGAGCAGGCAACTGTCCCGGTCGAGCAACCGGCTGCGGCCGCCGTGGAGGCGCCGGAACTGGTCGCGATCGAGTGCCCTGCCACCGGCGAGGTCGAATCGGTGGTCGACGAGATGCTGGCACAAGGCCGATACGCCTTGTTGCTGCGTCCGCAGTTGATCAAGAATCTGACGCACAAACAATTGTCGCGCACGCGGACGGCGCTGTCCGAGGGCATGTGCCTGGTTCCCGAGGGCCAGGTGGTGATTCGTCGCAATCCGGCGCCGTCCGATGACGACAAAGAAGCGCCTCCCTCGGAAGGACCCTCGCTGCGGGTCCAGGCTTATTACTTGGATCGCTATCCCGTAACGAATGCCCAGTACTACCAGTTTGTCGCCAGCGGCGGCTACGAGCAGCTGGCCATTTGGGACCCGGAGATCTGGCCGGCCTTGCTCGATTTCGTCGATGCGACCGGGCACCCGGGGCCGCGCTACTGGCGCGAGGGTCGTTTTCCGCGGAGCGACGACAATCACCCGGTGATCGGCGTGAGCTGGTACGAGGCGTTGGCATATTCGCGCTGGACGGGCAAACGATTGCCGACGGACGCCGAATGGGTGAAGGCCGGCAGTTGGCCGGTTTCGATCCAAGGGCATCCGCTTTTGTTGCGGCGTTATCCGTGGGGCGAGGCGATGGATCGCGGCCGCGCCAACTTGTGGGGATCGGGCCCGGGCCGAACGGTCAGCGTTTATGAGTTTCCCGGCGGCGTGAGCGTCGGCGGGGTCCATGGGCTCATTGGCAACGTCTGGGAGTGGACGGCCGACGCGTTTTTGCCCGACGCCGCCGAGGCTTCCGGTGTTTCGCTGCAGGCGAAAATGAAGAGTATTCGCGGCGGCGCGTTCGACACGTATCTTGATTGCCAGGCGACTTGCCATTTCGCTTGTGCCGACGTGGCGCTGGCGCGCAAGCACAACATCGGATTCCGCTGCGCCATTAGCTTGTGCGACCTGGCCGTCAAGCGCGACGTTTCGGCCGAACCGTCGCAGGAGGACGAAGAGCAGACTGAAACCTCGTTCGCGGAGAACCAGACATGAATCGTGGCGTTGCACTAGAGTTGGATTCGATGCGTCTGGCCCACTATGGCAACCAGATTCCCTGCTTGATCTGCGACGAAGGCAACACGCCCGACGCCGAAAGCTGCCGGAACTGCTACGCGCCGATGATCCTGGCGCACCAGGCCCATTCGAGAAATACGGCGCCGGTGATGTTCGCGGCGCTGGGGCCCAGCGGCGTGGGCAAGACGGTGTATTTGGGAGTGTTGCTGGACATGCTCTCGCGGCAGCCGAAGCACTTGCAGCTATCGGCGCGGGGCGGATTTTCGGTCACGTTGCAGCACTCGACGCTGGCGGCGCTTGCGCGCTGCGAATTCCCCAGCAAGACGCCGAACGAGCCCGATCGGTGGAATTGGGTTCATTGCCAGTTGCGCAGTCCCAAACACCGCCAGCCGGTGGAAATGGTGCTGCCCGACATGGCCGGCGAGGCGCTGTTCGAGGAAGTCGATCATCCGCGCTCGTATCGCGTGATTCACGCCCTGCTGGGCCGTTGCGACGGAGTCATGATTTTGATCGACGGCACCAAACTGCAGTCGGGCTCGATCGACGAAGACTACTTCACGATGAAGCTATTGAGTCACTTGACGGAAATGGGCAGCGATCCCAAGGCATCCTGGGCCACGCGCCCGGTGGCATTGATTTTCAGCAAGGCGGACCAGTGCGAGAGCTGCTTCGACGATCCGGCCGCGTACGCTCAGCGCCACGCCCCGGGCTTGTCGCGGATCTGCCAGCAGCGATTCCACCGGCATCGCTTTTTCGCCGCCGGAGTGGCCGGCGCCTGTGCGACGCGCCCGGTGCGCGGAGCGGGCCAGCAGATGGTGCCGCTGCGCGTTGAGCCGCGCGGGATCATCGAGCCGTTCGAGTGGCTCGTCGACAACCTCCGCGCGTGATGCGCCTGCCCCGTTCGCGCGCGGCCGCCCCGCGCGTCACGTCGAGAGTGCCGAGAGAAATCCAGCCGCATCGTGAGGTATGTCCGACGTGCACAGCATCGAACAAGCCATTTTCACGTCCGCCAAGACAGACCGAGCCCAGGGATATCAACTGCTTAGCCGAAGCGCCGGGCTGGCCGAGGCCGACGCGAGAGAGCTGTCCGTGTGGGGGCCTTCTCACGGATCTCTCTTGGAACACCCCGGCGAATGCTCGAGCGCGAATTTCTTCACGCTGGCCAGCGGCTTGCACTGCGTATCGCGCACCACCCTGGCCGGCGCCGAGTACAGCGGCCGAGGCGGCGAGCTGGTGTATACACAGTTTCTGGTCGTGCCGCCCGAGGTGCTGGCCCGGTTTGCCAACAATCCGTTTGCCATTTTGCGCGCCGCGGCCGCCAGTGGAGCCCTGTGCGTCCACGCCCAAGTGCCCGAGTCGCTCGAACCGGTTCGGCTGGGCGGCCGCGCGCCGGTGGTCGACCTGGGGCTCATGGCCCAATTGGCGCGCGATCCGGGCCCGGTGGCGGTGGCCACGCTGGTCCAAACGGCGCTAGCCAGCGACCGGCTGGCCATTTTCTCCGAAGCCCCCTGCGAGCAGTTGATTGCCGGGCTGTTTAACGTGCTGCCGGTCGAATGCCGGGTGGAGTTTTCGTTCACGACGGGTCTCAAGTTTTCGCCCAGCCGGTCGGTGCGCATTTCATCGCTGCCCGCCGAGCAGTCGAGCTGGCGCGCCATCGCCCGGCGCGGCATCACGCTGTTGCGGCTCGACAGCACCTTGCCTACCGACGAATTGTCCTGGGAGGGTTGGGCCGCCTGGGTGGCCGCGATCCTCAGCTCGGGCAAGCTGTCGGTACTGACCGCCGAACTCGAACAAGCGCGCCCGGGGCTGACGTGTGCCGACTTGAACGACCTGAGCGAGCAACTGCAGGCCGGCCTGCAAGGCGGGCCGCGGCGGCCTCACGGTGCCCAGCCAGGCAAGCAAGTGCGAGACGACGGCGGGGCGGTCGACAAGCCGACGACGACGGGCGCAACCAGCAAGCGCGCCGACAGTGCCCACAAGGCCAGTCACATCAGTCTGCTCGTTGAAGGCCGTGCCAAGACGTCTTATCTCGATGAGTTAGCGGAGAAGTTGTCCGAGCAGCCGCCGGAAGTGTTGGACCTGCTCGAGCGGATTGACGACCTGGTGTTCGGCGCGATTTCGGGCGATAGCCGGGCACTGGCCGACCTGGAGACGCTGTGGCCCATGGCCGCCAGCCAGCTCGATGAGGACCTGGTCGAGCAATCGCGCGAGCAATATCTGCGCTGCGCGCTATCGATTTGCAGCGAGTTTGCCGAGCGTGGGGTGCAACGCCCCGAACGGGCCCTGGCGGCCGTCGACGTGCTGTGCGTGCTGTTTGAAGAATAGCCGCAGCCCAAAAGCAACGGCGTCCCATGCGCGGCGTAGCACCTCAACAGTCCCCCAGCGATCGCTCAGGAATTCGCTTCGATCAGCTCCCAGAAGCGATCGAACAAATAGGCGCTGTCGTGCGGACCGGCTGAAGCTTCGGGATGATATTGCACGCTGTAAGCCGGCAGCTCGCGATGGCGGACCCCCTCGATCGTCCGATCGTTCAGATTGCGGTGCGTCACTTCCAGGCACGCCGGCAAATTCTCTTCGGCGACGGCGAAGCCGTGATTCTGCGCGGTGATCTCGACGCGGCCGGTCTCGAGGTTGTGCACCGGCTGGTTGGCGCCGCGATGGCCGAACTTCAGCTTGAAAGTCGCCGCGCCACACGCCAGGCTCAAGAGCTGATGCCCCAGGCAAATGCCGAACACGGGCGTCTTGCCCAACAGCTCGCGGATTGTTTGGATGGCGTAGGAGATTGGTTCCGGATCGCCCGGTCCGTTGGACAAAAACACCCCGTCGGGCTTGTGGGCCAGGACTTCGCTGCTTTCGGCCGTGCCGGGCAGCACGGTCACGCGGCAGCCCCGCTCGCAAAGGTGCCGGGCGATGTTCCACTTCATCCCATAGTCGAGCGCCACAACGTGCGGTTTTCGCGCCCTGGTCTCGGGGGCCGCGGCTTCGGGAGGAGTGAGCCGCGACCAAGGGCTTAACCGCTCATTCCACTCGCGCGGTTCGTGGGGCACAACCTCGCGCACCAGGTCGCGGCCTACAAGTCCCGGGCTGTTGCGGGCTTTGGCCACCAGGCTGGCGTCATCCGGATCCTCGGTCGAGAGCACGCCTTTGAGAGCGCCGTGCTCGCGAATCCGCCGCACCAGTGCCCGGGTGTCGATTCCGGATATGCCGACCACTCCGTAGCGCGCCAGGTATTCGTCAAGTTCGCCGTCAGCACGAAAGTTGCTCGCCACCCGGCTGCAATTGCGAACTACGAAACCGGCCAGATGCGGTTTGGCGCTTTCGACGTCTTCGGCGTTGACGCCGTAATTGCCGATTTCCGGGTAGGTCATCGCGACGATCTGTCCGCGGTAGCTGGGGTCGGTGAGGATTTCCTGATAGCCGGTCATCGAGGTATTGAAGCAGACCTCGCCGTCGACTTCGCCGGTGGCCCCGAACGATTGGCCGGCGAAGACCGTGCCGTCCTCAAGGGCCAGCTTGGCAACTTTCATCGGTGGTTCCTCAAGGCGTGCGCGCTCGATTCCCGCGAGGCAAGAGTTTCGGGCTGTAGCGACACGCTTGTGCCCCCCGTGCGCACGCGGCGCCGGCGCGGCGTCGTGCGCTTGCTAAAGTTTTCGCGGCCGCTATCCCGATACGGTTGTTACGGCTGTGGGTCTCCGCATCGGCCACTGGTATGTTGCCGGTCCGGACAGCCAATACAGAGGGTTCTTGCCCCGGCGAGCAAGAGCCCTCTTTTTCTTTGCGCTTTGCCGTCGAACACCCATCCGGAGGCGCAAATCTCGGCTATTATACCGTCCTAAGAAGAGGCCGGATAGGATCGCGCGTCGTACGAACACGACGCACAAACGAGGGAAGGAAATGCACTGTTTTCCGAGTGTTTCCTCGCTTGCGCATCGGGTTATTGCGATAGGACGGCGGTTGATTGGTCCGCCGCGGGATCGAAATAATCGGACGCCACGTGGCTCGGTTTGCGCCGCGGTTTGAACGGACCCGGTTCTCGTCGGATGAGCGCTATCAGGCTCACGCCGCGACGATAGGGCGAGACAGCGTCGCCACGCGCCAGCCGAACCAGCTTGTGCCGTTCGCCGGCAAAGCATCGCTCAAGCGTCCGATTGACGAGGGGGCCGGGCATCTGAAAGTCGGTACCCGCCTCGCCCGAGCTCTTGTGGCGCAATCGATTCCATCCACGAATCGCCTTGACGATCGGATAAAGCCGGGCGTTGAAGGGCGAGATAAATACCGGCCGCGCGGGCAATCCCTGCCAGAGTTGCTCGAGCCTCGCCGAATCGTAGCGGCGATAGTGTCCAAACGCCCGATCGTGCTCGCTCCACAGCGCCAGATCGGCCGGCACGGTGATCAGGAAAAAAGCGCCGGGCCGAGCCGCGGCCAAAAGTTCCGAAAACAGCTCAAAATCGTCCGGCACGTGCTCCAGAACGTCGCTCAATAGGATCAGTCCGGCCCGGTCCATGATCGGCCCCAGGTCGCGCGGAGCCAATCCATGGATGAACTGCACTCGGGGAAAGCGGCTTTTCGCTAGTCGAATCGCGTCGGCCGAAGTGTCGATGCCGATGCGCTCATATTGCTCCGCCAGGCCCGCCAGATTGGCTCCCGTGCCGCAGCCAACGTCGACAATCGTGGCCGGCGGCGACGGCGGGACGATCGCGTGGATCACGTCCGTGAGAATCTGTCGCCGGGCGACAAACCACCAATGACGGTCTTCGATCTCGGCGTGGAGCTGGAACTGGGCGGATTGCATGGGAGTCGGGTGGGGTGCTAAGCCGCGTGCAGAAATGGGGCACCGACGGAGTGCTATGCAAATTTAGCTCGGCGGACTCGGGCGCGCGGTTCAGGCAACCGCGCAACAGAACCGGTACAACCGGAACGGCCGGGCAAGGAGGAACAATCAGCCCGCGGCGCGGGGATTGCCGGCCACGGCGCCCGAGGGGCGCGAATCGCTGCCCAGGCAGCGGCCGATTTGCCGCACGGCCTGTCGGAGCCGGTTTTCGTTCTCCACCAGCGCCATGCGCAAGTAGCCTTCGCCGGCCGGGCCGAATCCACTGCCGGGGCTGACCGCGACCTCCCCTTCTTCGAGCAGCTTGGTGGCGAACTGCATGGTGTCCATCTGGCCGGCCCACGGCTCGGGGATTTTGGCCCACACGAACATGCCGGCCCTGGGGGGCGTGATGTCCCAGCCGATGCGCCGCAGCCCGTCGCACAGCACGTCTCGCCGCCGCTGATACAGGGCGCTTTGCGCTTCGACCGCCGCGTCGGTGTGCCGCAGCGCCAGAATGGCCGCGATCTGGATCGGCTGGAACATGCCGTAATCGTAGTAGGTCTTGATCGTGCCCAGCGCCCGCACCATTTCGGCGTTGCCGGCGCAAAAGCCGACCCGCCAGCCGGCCATGTTGTAGCCCTTGCTCATGGTCGTGAACTCGACGCCCACTTCCCGGGCCCCCGGCGCCGAGAGGAAGCTGGGCGGCTGATAGCCGTCGAACGCCACGTCGGCGTACGCGAAATCGCTGATCACCATGAACCCGTAGCGGCGGGCGAGCTTCACGGCGTCGACGTAGAACTCGCGCTCCACGGTGGCGGTCGACGGATTGTGCGGATAGTTGAGGATCAAAAGCTTGGGCTTGGGGTGCAAGTGCTGGCAGGTGTAGGCGATGTTGGAGAGGAATTTTTCGCTGTCGGCCACCTCCAGCGCCAACACGTTGGCGGCGGCCAATGCCACGGCGTACACGTGTACCGGATAATAGGGAGCCGGCACGATCGCCGTGTCGCCGGGTCCCAAAAGCGCCAGGCACATGTGGCTAAAACCTTCCTTCGACCCCAGACAGACGATCACTTCGCCGTCGGGATCGAGCCGCACGCCGTACTTCTTCAGATACTTGCCGGCCACTTCGCGGCGCAGGTTCGGAATGCCGGTCGCGGCGCTGTAGCCGTGATTGCGCGGGTCGCGTGCCGCCTCGGCCAGCTTTTCGATCACCAGGTCCTCGGGCGGGTCGGACGGATTGCCCATGCCCAGGTCGATCACGTCGTCGCCGGCGCGGCGCTTCTGATACTTCACGGCGTTGATGCGCGCAAACAGATAGGGGGGCAGGCGTTTGACCCGCTCCGCCACTTCAATCTGAAACGGGGCCGTGTTGTCGGCCGGATTGTCGGACTGGTTGTCGTGACTCATCGCAGCGGTGAGCGCGGGTAGAAAACTGAAGAAACGGCGGGCCAGACCTTTAGAATACCGCGACCAGCGGTCAAAGGAAACGCCCGTAATTCGGCCGGACCTTGACGAGACAACCGCCGGCGCCGGGATGTTCGGTGCCGGGACTAACGCTTGTGAACCCTCGGCAGCGGAAGGCCGGGGTCAAGGGGCTTTTCCTGGGGGCGCTCGGCGTTTTTGGGCGACCTGGTGTCGCCGGTCAGAAAATTGTCGATGCGCGAGCCGTCCTTCAGATTGTCGAACGCCTTGGCCATGGCGATCCGCAGTTTCTTCTCGTGAATGTCGCGATGGATCAGGTTCTTGACCTCGGCAAATTCGGTGTCAATCGGTTTGCTCCGTCCTTCGTAAAACAGAATGACGAAGGTCCCGCCCACCTGGACGATTCCCGAGAGGGGATTCTCCTTGGTCAGCGAAAAGGCTTCTTTTTCCAACAGCGGCTGTCCGCCGTGCTGTTGAATCGGCGGCACTTCGCCGCGCAGGGATCGGCTGCCAACTTCGATCGAGTACTGCGCGGCCAGATCGCTGAACGTCGCCAGCGCGTGCTCGTAACCTTTCGTCAGCGATTCGCGGGCCTTCTCCCAGACGTCGTGCGCTCGGCGCTGATTGTTGAGCACGATGGCCCGGCATTGCACCTTGGGACCGTAGTTGGCTTCGTAGCCGCGCTGCAGGTCTTCCTGGGTGACCTCGACGTTGTCGCCGACGAGTTTTTTCAAAGCGGCCGAAGGCCACACTTCGTCGCGCACGTAAACGTCGCGCGAGATATTCTCGTTGGTGGTGACGTACTCCAGCCAGCCGGCGACGTCGGGCTCGCCGCGGGAGGTCACTTTGCCCATCGCCGCGGCGGCGCGGGCGATTTCGGCTTCGAGCTCGGCATCGACGACTTTGATCTTCCGCTTGCGCAGGGCCTGGTCGATGATGCGGCGATTGATCGCGCCTTCCAGGACGTCCGATCCGTATCGCTCCATGCACTCTTCGGCCAACTGGCGCATGGCGATTTTGTGGCCGTTGATCACCGCCGCGACGCCTGGCATCTCGCGGCTCTTGGCCGGATCGTTGTAGACGTTTTCCACGACCGCCTCGGCCTGCAATTGCTTGAACACGTCGTTCGCCGCGGCGCGCAGCTTGCGTTCGCGCAGCGCGTCCGCGAGGTGGGTCTCGACCTTCGCGCGGTCGACGCCTTTGGCGGCTGGCAGATGCTCTTCGCACTTGACGAACACGTACAGGTTGCCGACCTGGATGATGTTGGAGATTTCATCCTGCTTAAGGGCAAACGCGGCCGCTTCGAGCTGCGGATCTCCCAGGTGACGGCGAATCGGCTGAATCAAGCCGTAGGCGCTCGCGCTGTTGGAGTCTTGGGAGTGTTTTTTCGCCAAGGCGCCGAATTCCTCGGGCCCGGCGACGGCCTGGGCATGAACGCTCCGCGCCTTGGTCGGGTCTTCCAGGGCGATCAGCCGCACCTTGACTGCCGGGCCGAATTCGCTCTCGTAGGCGTCGTCGAGCTCCTGGCGGGTGATCTTCAAGCGATCCTTGGCCAATTCCCGCAGCGCCAGCGTAGGCCAGATAATGTCCCGAGCGTAGCGCTGGGGCGGAATGCCGCGCTCTTTTTCCAGCAGCTTGAGCCATTGGTCTTTGGGCACGGACCACTTGCGCGCCATGTGGTCGATTTCTTCGATTACCTGCTGGTCGCTGATCACGATGTTGCGCTTCTGGCAACTGACGAGAATCAGCGTGCGGTTGACGATGCTCTCGAGCACTTCCGTGCCGTAGTGTATCAGGCACTCGTTGGCCAGGTCTTCGCGCGTGATCGGCTCGTCGTTGACGAAGGCCGCGACCGGGTTTTTCTGGGGAGCTTGAACCGCGCTCGCCCCAGGAGCCGCGGGCGGCGTCTGGGCCCTTTCGACGGCCGTGGCCCGCTTGACCTTGCCGGCGGGCGGTTTGGCCGAAGCCGAGCCGGCCGGAGCATACCAGCGAAACGTCAGGCATACGCCCAATAACGCCAGGCCGCTCAGTAACCACCCGGCTCGACCCAGAGTCTTGCCGGCGCCCCATCGAAAACCGGTGCGAACGTTGCCATCCATAGCAAAGTCTCCGCTAGCTCGGAGCGTATCTTGGCCCGTCGTCGCCAGCAGCCTTCCTGGCATGCTGGGGCGGGCAATATTACGTGCAGCGACCGCGCGGGGTCAAGGCGAAATCCGGGTCCTAAACCGGCCCGGCCGTAAAAGATACGGCTCTCACGCCAAGGGTGCCAGCATCGGGCCCAAGCGGCGGCGCATAAGGTGATTGCCCGATCAATTGCCGCGGCTGTGAGATTCGACCACCTTGCGGATCTCCGCGGGCGAGTTGGTGATGATGCCGTCGATGCCTGCTTGCACGAGCTGCCGGGCCCGGTGCGGGTCGTCCACGGTCCAGACCCAGGCTTTCCAACCGCGCCCATGGATGGCGGCAATGACCGCGTCGTCAACGTACTTGTCTTGCCAACCGATCACGGTGGCGCCCGTCTTGGCAATCTCGTCGAGACGCTTGCCGGTAAGCTCCTTGCCGCCGAGCGCTCCCAAAACAAGCTCGGGCGCGAGCCGGCGGCAGCCGGCCAGGAATTCCCAGTCGAACGCTTGCACAACGACCTGGTCGAGCAGCTTCTTTTGTTTCAGCAGGGCGACGCACGTGGCCGGGTCGCCGTCTTTGCGCTCAATCAGGGTCATTGAGCCGGCCTGGATCACCTCGAGCGATTCGGCCAGCGTGGGAATCGGCGTGCCCGCGAATTTGGCGTCAAACCACCTTCCGGCGTCCAAGCGCCGCAGTTCGGCGAGCTTCTTGGTATGGAGCTTGATTTCCGTTCCGCCCCACAGTCGGCAGGCGTTGGTCGTGCGATCCAGACAGTCGTCGTGGAACACCACGGGCACGCCGTCGGACGAGTGGAAATAATCGAGCTCCACCAGGTCGGCGCCCGCCTTGACGGCCGAAGCGAATGCCGGCAGCGTGTTCTCGGGCGCGACATTGCTGTCACCACGATGGGCGATGACGAGCACGCCCGTGGTTGCTACCCGACGTCGAGCCGGCGAGGTGGGTGCGTTCTCGGCGGCAGATGAGGCCGCGTCGCTCGGGCCCAAAAAAGCAACTCCCAATAGAGCCAGCCAGGCGACAGTATGCTGTGCGGTGTGGTACATGGAATTAAACCCTTGCCAGGCCGACAGGGCCGACAAAATCGGCTTTGACCCCGCGGGCGCGTATCATGGCCGTTCAATCTTCCATGACTTCCGTTTCTTTGGCCGCGGCTAAATCCGTCGCCTTGGTTTCGAAATTCTTGGTCAGTTCCTGAATCTCCGCCTTGATCATGTCTCGGTCGTCCTCAGTCAAGGTCTTGCCTTTTTGTTCAACTTCGGCGGCCTTGTTGCCGTCGCGACGCACGTTGCGCAAGGCGACCTTGGTCTCTTCGGTCAGCTCGCGGATGCGGGCCACCAGTTTGCGGCGTACTTCAGTCGACAAAGGGGGCACGCTGATGCGAATCAACCGCCCGTCGTTCTGCGGATTCAGGCCCAGGTCGCTGGCTTGCACCGCCTTCTCGATGTCTTTCAATGTATTCGGATCAAAGGGCCGGATCACGATTTGCGTCGGCTCGGGCGCGCCGACCGAGGCGATGGCCTTGATCGGCGTGGGCGAGCCGTAAACTTCGACGCGCAGCGAGTCGACCAGTCCCGGGTTGGCGCGGCCGGTGCGAATGCCGGCCAGATCGCCCTTGAGTTTGGCCAGTGCCTTTTCCATTCGCTCTTCGGTGTCGAGCAAAATTTCTTCCGCGCTCATGGGAGTCTGCCTTTCGCATCGGGCCCCGCGTCCCCTCAGGTACCCGGCCGCCCTATTTGGTCACCACGACCCGGCTGCTGATGAGCGTTCCGATGCGAGCCCCGCTCGTGGCACGCTCGATGTTGCCTTCCTTCTTGAAATTGAACACCAGAATCGGCATGTCGTGTTCCATGCACTGGGCAATCGCCGTGGGATCCATGACCCGCAGATTCTGTTCCCGCACGGCATTGTAACTCAATTCGCTGTACAACAGGGCATGGGGGTTTTTTTCCGGGTCGTCGCTGAACACGCCGTCGACGCGGGTGGCTTTCAGCAGGATGTCGACTTCCAACTCCAGGGCGCGTTGGGCGGCGGCCGTATCGGTGGTCACGAAGGGGCTTCCGGTGCCGGCGGCCAGGATCACGATCCGGCCCTTTTCCAGATGGCGCTTGGCCCGGCGGCGAATATAGGGTTCGGCCACCCCCTCCATGCGAATGGCCGTCAGCAGCCGCGTCTCCACGCCCAGCGCCTCGATGGCATCCTGCAGCGCCAGTCCGTTGATGACGGTGGCCAGCATGCCCATGTAGTGGGCCGTGGCCTCCTGGATGCTGGACGTGCCGGCCGTGAACTGGGCGCCGCGCAAGATATTGCCTCCGCCGATGACGATGGCAATCTGGACGCCGCCTTGGGCCGCCTTGCAGATCTGCTGCCCGATCGTGACGACCTCGTCCATGGCGATTCCGCGTTCGCCGGCATGCGCGAAGCACTCGCCCGAGAGTTTCAGCACCACGCGACTATACGCCCCGCCATGTGCCGGCGCCTTACGGTCAGCCATGTCAGTGTGTTCCTCTCGTTGGCGCGCCGCGATGCGTCACGCTTATTTTCCCAACTCCCAGCAAATATATCGCTTGATCTTCATGCCGTGCTGCGCGGCGAACTTTCCGACCGTCATCGACAGTTCCTTGACGAAGGGCTGTTCCAACAGTGCGCGTTCGGCATAGAAATTGCGCAGCCTTCCGTCGACCATCTTGGCAATGATATTCTCGGGCTTGCCCTCCTTGCGAGCGGCCTCGGAGAGGATTTCCCGTTCTTTTTCCACCTCGTTGGCGGGAACGTCTTCCTTGGCCAGCACCTTTGGCGCCATGGACGCGACGTGCAGGCAAACGTCTTTGGCCGCCTCGGCATTGCCCCCCTCCACCTCGACGAGCACGCCCACGGTCCTGCCGGCGTGATGGGCATAGCCGGCCGAGCGGCCGTCGATGCGCGCGATGCGGCCGACTTTGAAGACCTCGCGAATGCGATTCGACACGTCGAGCATCTGGTCGCGCAGCGTTTTGCGGCTTCCCGCGGCAGGCTGGTCGAGCAGCTCGTCGGCGGTGTTGGCGCCAATGCCTGTGGCCAATTGTTTCGCCATGTCGGCGGCCAGCGCAACGAATTCATCGTTGGCCGCCACCGGCGCGCTCTCGCACAGCAATTCGACGATGGCGCCGACGCCGCCGTCCCAATCGACGTACAGGCCCATGCGGCCGAACGCGGTTTCGCGTCCCATGCGGCTTTCCTGTATCTTGACGTTGTCCTTGCGCAGCCACTCGATGGCGGCCTGCTCGTCGCCGCCGGTGGCCTGCAAGGCTTCCTTGCACTTCATCATGGGCAGGCCGGTCCTGTCTCGCAGCGACTTGACGGCCGGCGCTTTAATTTCGACCATGTGACGTTGTCCTTCGTTATCGTTTCCGCTCGTGTGGCCGTTCGCGTGGCTTGGCCCTCGGGTCGGTTTGGCCCCGGGGAGCCGTCTGGCCCGCGGCGGGAGTTACATTCGGCGGGACACCCCGATGCGCGTGTGTGCGATCGCTCGACGTCCCGGCGCCCCCGAAACGAGGGCGGGGCAGAGTCCCGTCAACCAACGGGCTGTTCTTCGCCGACCTCGGACTTCTGGCGCTCCGTTTCGCCCGCCGTGCTTGCTTTTCCTTCGTTGATCGCGTCGGCCAATTGGTGCACGATGAGCTCGATCGATCGAATGCTGTCGTCGTTGCCCGGAATCGGCAGATCGACCACGTCGGGGTCGCTGTCGGTGTCGATCAAAGCCACCGTGGTGATGCCCAGTTTTTGGGCTTCGCGCACGGAGTTGCGTTCTTTCTTGGGGTCGATCACGACCAGGCATTCCGGCAGGCGATGCATCGTGCGAATGCCGTTCAGGTTGCGATACATCTTGCGGTATTCGCGAGTCAGCGCCGACTGCATCTTCTTGGAGTACGTGTCCAACTGCTCGCTGGACCGCAGGGCTTCCAACTCCTCCAACCGTGTGAGCCGGTTGCGAATCGTGCGGAAATTCGTCAACGTGCCCCCCAGCCAGCGGTCGCTGACGTAGGGCATTCTGCAGCGCTCGGCCTCGCGCTCGATCGTATCGCCGGCCTGGCGCTTTGTGCCGACGAACAGCACCAGGCCTTCGCCGGAAGCCACCTGCTTGAGATACTTCTTGGCCCGCAGCAACCCGCGAATGGTTTCGCGAACGTCGATGATATGTATCAGTTTCTGCCGGGCGTAAATGTAAGGCCGCATCTTGGGGTTCCACCGGCTTGCCCGATGGCCGAAGTGGACCCCGGCTTCGATCAATTGCTTCACCAGCACTGTCGCCACAAAAAAACTCCTCGCTTTGGCACACCGGCAGCTTGTTCCCGAGGGAAACGTCCGGCGTTGGGTAGAGACTTCGGTCTGACTAAGGGACACAAAAGTTGTGCCGCGTCTGCCTTGGACCGCTCAAAGAGACGAGCCAACCAGTTTATCCGCCTGGTGTTATCGCGTCAATTGCGGCGGCATGCGGCATGCCGCGATCGCATCCGGCTTGACCAGGGTTGACCAGCAGCGCCCCTGGTGCGTAGCATGCTGTTAACAAACCGGCAGTGGGTCCTTCGGCTCACCGCGAAGCCGCCAGCCACACGTCTGGCGGCTTTTCGCATATTATAGCGTTTCGCCTACCCTTCGCCCGTTGCCGGATCGTACAACGCGTCACCGTGGTCACGGCTCCCGCCGGCAGGCAAATGGCGGACGCACCTGCAGACGCACGCCCAATCTGGTTTGCACGAGGGCTGTAAGGGCGCGAGAGACGAGGTCCGCTCATCGGCAGCGGAGCCGCCGACCGAAAGCGCGTTCGGGTTCGCCCGGCATCCGATGGGAGACTATTGGGGCCGACGCCGCGTGCGGCGTCGGCACCAGCCGAAGGCGGCCAGCGACGTCATGCCGATGGCCAAAAGCGCGACGCTCGAGGGCTCGGGATTCGGATGCATCGCGGAGTACAGGGCCAGCGCCAGGGGCGATCGGGGCCTTCGCAGATCGGCCGTTACCGTGGACCATTCGGACGCCTGCCCCCAACCCAAGCCCACCAGAGCGAGATCGCCAAAGTCGACAAAGCCGTCGCTGTTCAAATCGCCCTGTGTCCAGCCGAACCCGCCGGCCTCGACGTCTTGCCCCCAATTCGGGCCCATGGCGGCCAAATCGCCCACGTCCACGACCCCGTCCATGTTTGCGTCGCCGGGCAAAAGCGCTTTCCACGTCATGAGCGGATCGCCGACGATCGTATTGACGTGGGAAAGCTGCCGGGCGCTGCTCCAGGCGGCTTCGGCGAAGGTCATTCCGTCGAGCAGCCGGGCAAATAGCAGGTCTTCGTTGAAGACGAAATTCGGGCTCCCTTCCGGTTCGTCGACGTTGCCGACCGCGGCGGTTCCCCCTTTCGCGAGCCACTCGGCCACGAGACCCTGGTCGCCGTGGTTGCCTCCGAAGTTGAAACTCTGCGCGTTGAAGCTTTCCCAGCTATTGAATACGGCGCCGTCGGCCAGCGTGATGTTGAGGCTGGTGGCGATGTAGCTGCCGACGCCGGGCACATAGTCCGGCGTCGCGGCTTGATTTGCGCCGAAACTGCTGTAGCCCACAACCGGACCGCCCGCGGCGCCTTGAAACCCGGCCGTGTTGTCGTAAGTGAGCGGCAGGCCGCGGGCAGGCAGCACGCTTTCGGCCAGGTTGATCATCGTCGGCGCGTTGGCATTATTTGCCGGATCGGCGTCAACCAGAAAATGAAAGGGGCCCCCGGGCGTATTGTCGGGGCCGACAAACGCGTTTTGAGCCTTATTAATTGCCGTGATGACGTCACTTGTTGTGAATCCGTCGAGCCGCGCGGTCAGCCGCATCGCGCTTGCTCCCGAAAAATTACTGGCGGAAAACGACGAACTCGACTGGTAGTAGAGGTTCTTCGTGAAATGGTTGCCGAATACAGCCGGTTGGTTGAAGCTTTGATCGCCCATCATCAGCTCGCTGGCGATATAGTCGATCTTCGCCAGCTCGCTTTCCAGGCTCGACTCGGTCCTCCAGTTCCAAACGATTCGCGAGTTGCCGTAGGCGTCGGTATAGGATGACGGGTTCGCCGCCTCGACGTGAATCTGTAGCGGCATGCCCTTGGTGGTGACGATCAAATCGGTTGACGGCGTCAGCGCCGACCGGACGGGAATGCGTATATTCGAGAGATATTCGTTCGCTGTAATCGTCGACGCCGTGCCCAGGTTCAGGCCCAGCAACTGCTGGTCGGACAGACCGTACACCGACTTATAGTGGTTCGCGATGTCGATACTTTCCTGAACATTGCTGTTGTACACGACCAGCACGCCCGACGGACCGATGGCCTGCGCGTGAAAACAGAAGACGTGCAGGGCAACAAGAACGAGGGCAGCAAGTGTTGGCTGTTTGACGCGCATGGCGAAACTTATGGCACCCCACCCAAGGTGACGCAGCCAGCAAACGAAATGATGGCGGTCCGGCCCGCTCGATACGTCTATCCGGGCAGTGCGGCTGACGGGTCTATTAGACCTTCCGCCTGCGGAGATATCCAGCCGCCAGCAGACCCGCCGCCAGGGCTGAAAGGACGAGCGTCGAGGGCTCGGGGATTGGGCTCGGCAACAAGACCGCCGGGTCCCCCGCTTTCGGTGCGCTGGACGCGCTTCCGCCGGTCATCGAGGCGTTCAAAAACGTGGGTCCAAAGGGACTCGTAAAAAGCAGGATGTCGGAGTGCAGCCCGACGGTGAGAAGATTCGGGCTGACGGTGTACGACCACTTGACGTTGGATGGCGGGTCGACAGCAATGGGGATAAAGGTCCAGGCATTGGGAGCCAGCCCAGCTTCGGGCGTGCCCGGAGCGTGCGACACGTTGGTGGCAATATTAGTGATGACGCCCGGATTCAATGCGATAGACAGGGCCGCGACGCGCAACTGCCCGCCGACGTCGTTGAAGATTTCATAGGCGTACACGTACTCCGCGCCGCCACTGGGATCGGCCAAGGCCGGCAGCCCCAAGGCTACGGACGTGCCGAAATCACCCGGGGCGTAGACGGCGTACTCGACGCTGGCGATCAGTGTCTGGTTGAGGACGTTGCCGCCCGAGAATAGCTTAGACCCCTGAATCGATGCATTGCCGTCGGTCAGGAGCGCACCGCCGTTGGCTGCGCCGGCAAAGAGCGCCAGAACAGCGAGTGAGTTACACAGGTGCTTAATCTTCGGGTGCATGGCTTGGTTCCATTTGCCAGATAAGCGGCCCGATTTCATCGGCCAATCGTCCAAAGTTGGCGTTTCAACTAGCCTGACACAACACCTGCAAACACGAGTGGTCACCGCATTGGCGATGAATCCGAACGCATCCCTAAACTCGACCGACGCGACGACGCCATGACGCAACAACAAAGCCCAACAACCCGCCAACCATCAGGATCCAGGTTGCCGGCTCGGGAATAAACGAGCCGGGAGTCGGAACGGGAATTACGGGTGCCACTTCGCCGTCGTCCAGCGCAACGCCGGCACCCATGATCGGCGCATTGGGGCTCGAAAATACAAGCCCGACGCTGGTGCCGCCAGCGGTGATTCCGGCGAACTCCCAAGTGACCGAGTCGAACGCAATCAAGACGCCGGGAGCATTTATCGGAGAGTCGCCGCTCACGCCGCCACCGGTGAACGTGCCCGGATTGGCGGCCACGTTTACCAAAAGGTGTGAGTAGAGCGATAGCGGCGCGGGACCTTCTTCGAAGATCTGGTATGCGTAAACGAAATGAGTCGGATTGGGAGCATAGCCTGAGAACGCACCTGGAAAAGTTCCCGGCCCGTAAACCGCATAATCAACATAACCGTAAAGATCAGCCGGCGCGATGACACCGACGTAGGGAGTGCTTCCGTTCCAGGTTCCCAGATAAGAGGAACCATCGCTGGCGAGCGTGCCAGCTAGAGATGGGGTAGCGCAAAGTGTCAGCGCCAATGCGAAAAGACACGTTTTGCAGCGATTCATTAGCTTTCCCTTTCAAGGTTGCATCGTCATCGTGATGCGTTGACTCATTCGCACCCTCGGTCACTCTGCCGTGGCCATCATCCTATCCGGCCAGGAGGTGCTGTCAAGCAAGTTGGGAAAAATATTTCGCGAAAAAAATTTGCTCGATTCTCCGGCTCGAAGGCCACCGCCGTACCCCGTCAGAGGTAGTCGTTAGAATCAGGGGGCTCCGGCAGCACAATTGCGCCATGATAAATCCAGGCACGATAGCATGTTACGTCCGTTTTCTGGAACCATGACGCACCAACCCGATCCGGCTAACAGCGTGTTGAAAAACTGGGACAGGCACCTCGCGACCGCCGTTTTTCGCCGGTCTCGCCGCGACGTGCTCGGAGCCAGTCCCATTTTTCAATGGCCGGCTAAGGTGACCGCAAAAACGCCACCAAATCGCGAAACTCCTTGATGGTCAACTGCCGCGCCAGCCCGTCGGGCATGATCGACGTCGGCTGCGGTCGGCGGGTTTCGATCTCTAGTGGTCTGAACTCGACGAGATTGCCGTGCTGGTCGGCATACGTTTGTTCGCCGGTGGCTTCCTCGTGCACCAACATGCCGACTAACGACTTGCCGGCGGTCGTGACCACCAGCCACGAGACGAACTGCGGGGCGATTTCCTTGCTCGGGCGCAGGATCGATTCGATCAGCCGCTCTTCGGCGAGCACGCCCGTTGCGGCGGTCAGCTCCGGACCGATTTGCGCGCCGCGCCCGGCGATCTGATGACAGCGTGAACAGGCGGCCGATTTTTGATGAAAGAAGATCCTTTCCCCTGCGCGTCGATCGCCCTCGATGCGTCCGGTCGGTCCGCGCAGGGCGCGGATCCACGCCTCGACGTCTTCAGCCGCGGGCGTCGACTCGGCCGAGTCTGGTTGCAGGACGCGGTGGACGAGTTCGGCGGTTGGAGCGTCGAGACCCGCGATGCGCGCCAGTTCTTCGCGCTCGGTCCGATCGAGCGTGCCGCCGCGCAGAGATCGCAAGGCCTCGTGACGCAAGACCGGTTCCTTGTCGCCGGCCAGCGAAACGAGAAGCGCGCGCGTTTTCGAGTCGTCCGGCGAAAGGCCCACGATCGCTTCGGCGCGCAGTTCCAGCGGATCGTCAGTCGCGGAGGCGATTTCCGACAGCAACTCGCCGCGCTTGCGGTGACGAGAATCGCGCAGCGTCCGCACCGCTTCCAATTGCAAGGACCGGTCGTCGCCGCCGAGAAATTGCCGCAGGCGCTGGATCGAGAGCACCGGATGGTCGGGCCGCAGCATGCGCAGCGCAAAGCGGCGAACCTCTGCGCTGGTGCGCGGATCTTCCAAGGCCCGCGCCATGTACTGCTGGCCGGCCCATTCATCCGACGGCGCGCGCGTCACGCCGTCCAGCCGCTCCATGGCCGCCAGGTATCCGCCGAACAGCCGGGCGGTGGCCGGGCCGGCCGAAAGGGCCTCGACCAAGGGCTCGCGCATCCCGGTCACCCGCTCCTCGCCAACCCATTGAACGGCCGAAAACCGCACCGCGCTGTCCGGGTCGCGGAGAAAGATGGGCAAGAGTTCGGCTGCGCGCGGATCGCGCGACTCGCGCAGGATCAACAGGCAGGCCAGGCGCCTGGCGGCGGACATTCCCTTCAGGTTGACGTCGGCGCTGACGACGCGCAATCGCGCCAGCCCCTGGCGCGCCGCTTGGGCGACGAACGCGTCGGAATCGGCAACGTGGTTCCACAAAACGTCCGCCACACCGGGGTCCGCCGCCCGCCGCATCGCCTCGGCTCGGACTTCCGCCGGCTGGCCGGCGGCTAACAATTCGGGCAAATTTGTCCCTTCACCCAAACAGCGCACGGCGGCGGCGCGAACGTCGGCCGACGGATCGGCTAGCGCGGCCTTGGCAATGGGCTCGACGATTCCTACCGACCGCAATGCCGCCAGCGCGACGGTCCGCACGCGCGGCGCAGGATCGCCCGCAGCCAGCTTTGCCAAAAATTCTGGTCCGGCGTCGCGATCGGCGGCCAATTGCCGCGCGGCCTGTTCGCGCAAGGGCCGATGGGCGGCGCGGATTGCAGCTTTCGGCGAGTCGGACCGTGGCCTATCGGACCCCTTGACGCCTGGCGCCGTGATGTGCCAGATGCGCCCCTTGCCGTGCAACTCGTAGTCGCGCTTCACCCAGTCGGTCACGTACAGCGAACCGTCGGGCGCAACGGCAATTCCCACGGGCCTGAAATTCTCGTCCCCCGCGACGATGGCCTCGGGGACGGCGCGAAAACTGGCCCCGCGCGGCACGAGGCGGTAGCGCTCGATGCGATGATCGCCCCAACTGGTGACCAGCAGATCGCCGACGTAATCGGCCGGCAAGTGATCCGATTCGTAGGCAACGATTCCCGAGGGAGCCTCGCCCGTGCCGGCCACCATGGGCAAAGTGCCGGGCAGCTCGCCGTTCCAGGCGGTAAACGGGTGCACGCCTTTGCGGCCGTTGCGATAGCGGTAGCCATAATTGCCCCCTGCGACAATGTGCATCAGTCGGCAGGGCGGCAGCGAATCGGGATCGTTGTCGACGGCGAACAGGCGTCCGAACGCGTCGAACGCCAGGTGAAAGGGGTTCCAAAAGCCGAAAGCGACCAGGCGGACCTGGCTGCCGTCGGGGCGGCAGCGATAGATCTGCCCTCCTTCCAGGTCGCTGGCGATTGAGCCGTCGGTGCCGATGAGCTTGAATGGGGCCCCCAGGTTTTCGCCCAGGCCGAAATAGACGTTGCCTTCGAAATCGAAGGCGAAGCCCGACAGGCCGTTGTGCGGATAAGCGCCCTTGGTTTCCAGCCGCACGATCGGCGTTCGCTCGTCGGCCGCTGCGTCGTCGTTGGTGTCGCGCAACCGGAAGATCTCGCTGCGCGTGGCCACGTAGAGCGAACCGTCGGGATGCACGCCGACGTTCATCGTCCAGGTGGTTCCCTCAAAGAAATTGGTGATCTTGTCCGCCCGCCCGTCGCCGTCGGTGTCTTCAAACATGCGAATACGATCGGCCGGCGGGCCCTGGTAGTCGGTCGGGCGAAAGTGCGATTGGCTTTCGACCGCCAACACGCGCCCGCGGCCGTCGACCGCGATGCCGCACGGCGTGACGATATCCGGCTCCGCGGCGAACAGTTCGATTTTCAAGCGCGGATCGAGCACTTCGGGTTGGGAAAGCTGCTTGGTATCGGACGGAAGGAGGCACAATACCAGCCATAGGATGTGATTGTTCATCGGTTAGTCCGAGGCGAATTTGCCTTGTCTGATTGCGATCGGTTATGCTTCAAGAGGAGCAACGTTCGGCTCCCGGACCACTGAGTGGACGAACCGCAGTGGCGGATAGCGAAACGGTGAGATCATGATAGACGTTAAAGAGGCCGTCGCACGGGCGACCCAATACATGGGCGAGGTATTTCACGATCTGCACGATCTCCAACTTGAAGAGGTCGAGCTGTCCGATGATGACGCCCAGTGGTATATCACGTTGAGTTATTTGCGGCTGGAACCCTTGGAATCCCCGTTAGCGCCGCTCGGCCGAAAATATGAGCGCGTGTATAAGCAGATCATCGTCGATGCCGAGACCGGCGAGTGCCAGTCGATCAAGATTCGGCAACTGCAATGACGGATCCATTAACCCGGCTCGTGCAAACATACAAGGGCCGTGGCCTGCTCGTCGACACAAACATCCTGCTGCTTTATTTCGTTGGCACATGTGATCGGCGACTTATCACAAGCTTCAAGCGCACGCGACAGTTCACCGCCGAAGACTTGGACTTCCTGCTTCGCTTGTTCGATTGGTTCGGGACTGTTGTCACGACCCCAAACATATTAACTGAAGTCCACAATCTTGCGGGTCAAATGCCGGCTGATCAAGTGCGAATGTGGCGAAGTCAATTCCGAAGCCGCATATCGAGCCTCTCCGAAGAATACCTTCCGAGCGCAAAGACTTCGGAAAGTGCGCAGTACCTTCATTGTGGTCTGGCGGACGCGGGTGTCATCGAAATATCGCGCGGCCGACTGCTTGCTCTCACTGACGACCTGAAGCTCTTTGTAGCCCTACAGAGCGAAGGGGTTGACGCGGTCAACTTCAATCACCTGCGAACTTCGAACTGGATTCGCTGACCAAGGCTTGATGAATTACTCTGGTTGCGCGAGCACGCCGGCGATCGGCCTGGCGGCCTGGGGGACCGCGGAGCAAAAGTCTTCGCCCACGAGCGCCGCCAGGGTCGCGGCCACCTGGCTTTGCGTCACCAACGGCACGTTTTCGCGCTCTCCCAGCGCCTTCGTATCGGGGCCGAGAGCGGCCAGCCAAATGAACTCCGAGCGCGCGATGTCCCGGCCGTGACTCTTCCAATCGACCGGCGCATCGCCGCGTCCGTGGTCGACGGTGAAGATGACCGAGGTTTTGCCGCGATACTCGGGCATCGACTGCAAAGTTTCCCACAACTCTTTGAAGCACGCGTCGGCGCGGTGGGCGGAGGCGAGATAGTGGTCGTAGCGCCCGGCGTGGCCCCAGGTGTCGGTTTCGCCCAGGGACAGGAAAAGCAGCCGTGGTTTGTGGTCTTTCACGTATTCCAGAGCCGTATGAATCACAATCGAATCGAAGGGCTCGTCGGGAAAATACTGGGTCGTTTCCACGCGCAGCCGGTTGAGCAGTTCGACGCGCGGGTTGGGGCGAGAAACTATCAGGGGGTCGTAGCCGGCGTTAATGAGGAACCCGCAGCGCTCGTGGTTGAAGATGAAGGGAAAGCAGTCCCAGGCCGCAAAGGCCGCCGATTTGCCGCGGAATCGCGGCTTGCGGTGCAGCCATTCGAAGACGGTGATGTTCGGGTTCAGCTTCTTGTCATTGGAGTCGATGCGCGGATCGGCATATCCGCACAGTGTTTCGTTGTAACCGGGATAGGAGAAGTTCATTCCATTGGTGACCTGGACTTTGCTCCCTTTGGCCTGATTGCCAAAGATTTGTCCTTGCTTAGCCACGACGGTCCACAAAAACGGCATCAGCGCCTCGCGCCGCTCCTCGGGCGTATCGTGCCAAAAGGCCTGCTTGAGCGCGTCCACGTTCTTGACGCCGCCGGGCTCTTCGGTCATGAGCGACTCTTCGGCCCCATTGAAAACTTCCTGCCAGCGCAGCCCGTCGGTCATCAGCAGGATGACGTTGTCGGTGGCACGTCCCGCGGCCGGCTCGCCGGCTCGGGCGAGGTCGCCACAGGGAACAACGAGCGACAATGCGACAGCCAGTAGCAGCGTGCAGGCCAGAATTCCGGGCCGTTTCATGCCGAGACTCCGCATGTGAGAAGATGAGTTGTTGAGTCGAGAACAAGAACGCCGTGCGACGGCCCTATCGTAGCCTGCCGGGTCGTTGAATGCAGCCCTTTTCGCGGAGGGCCGCTGTGCCAACTAGCTTGCGCCGAGATCGGCAACGATTGCCAGTTCGACCGTGTCGAGGCCCATCGTGCGCTTCTCCCCACAAAAAGCAGCGTGGATCCACTACTTCGCGCCGGCCACGTCATGCCGGTCTTTGTAGGATCCGTGCCACTTGACGTGGCAGGGGCGGCCGTCGGCTTCGGCGATCGGCTCGTCGAACATGTTAATGGGCTCGCCCTGTTGCGGCGGTTCGAGGATTACGTCGCGGCCGTGCGCCAGCGTGACCCAGGTGCTGCCGATGGTGCCAAAGTAGTAATCGCGATCGGCCGGAAACTTGTCGGCGCGCGAGGCGTCGATCGGGATCCAGCCCACGCCGGCCACCCAGAACCGGGCCCAGCAGTGGCAGAACTTGATGCCGCCCTCGGTCTTATCCGGCGGAATGGGCATGCCGAACACGTGGTCGGCCGGGATGCCCCGCCAGCGGCAAACGCCGATGAATACCGAGTGGTAGTCGGTGCAGTCGCCCGTCTTGCTGTCGCAGGCCCACACGGCGTCGCCCGAGCCGGCTCCCTTGGCCAGGTAGTTGTAGACCATCGTATCGACGAGGTGATCGTAAATCTTGCGAGCGGCACGCAGCGGCTCGCCGTCGGGCAAGTCGATGCCTTGCGCCAGTTCGGTGACGCGTCCTTTGATGGGAATCATTTTCGTTTCGGTCAGATACGGCGCGAACTGGGCCGGAGGTTCGACCTGTTGGGTGGAAACCAGCTTCTTGGCTTGCGGCACGGTGGCTTCGTGGACTTCGACGTCGTAGGTGAGTTCGAGCCGGATCGGTTCGCCGCGCGAGGTGGCGACTTTCGTGCCGGCGTCGCTGCCGCTCGTGCCAAACGGCCCCTCGAAGCGCCGATAGTAGATGCGGTTGCCGAAACTCTTGTCGGTCGTGAAGCGGCCCCCTTGAAGCTGATCCTCGTTCAAAAGCCGAACGGTCTGCCGCTTGTCGCTCGTGGCGACCGGAATCCACAAGTCGACGGCCTTTGCGCCCTCGGGCACTTCGGCGATTTCGCAGGCGTACTTGATTTCGACCTTTCTCACCGGGGGCTTAAGGGTCGGCTCCTCGGCCAAAGCCGCCCCAACGAGAGCCGATCCGGTAAGAGCCGACATGCACAAGCGGGAAAGTAAGCGATTCATGACCGGTTCCTTTGCAGTGAATCGATGTCGACCAGTCGCCCGAGACGACGCGAGCGCCCCGGCTAGGCAGCGCAGAATCCGGCGCGATTGGCCCCATTCTAGCCAAAATCGTGGCCGCTTGGCCAACGCTACCGGAACCGATTCGGCGGATTCGGCGGGCAATGCTCGCCCTCGTCGGGCCGCCAGGGCCACAACAATGGAGAAGAATTCACCGTGTGCTGCACGCCTGGGGGACCGGCGTGCTGTTACAATCATGGCAATTGCGAGTCTGGATCGGTTTTAGGCTCGGTCCCTATGGGAAATGTCGGTTAAACAAGGATCGGACGATGGCGATGACTGAGACCACCGCGCGGACGGACCTTCCGCTTTTGCGTCCGGCATCGACCAACCCGGTTCGGGTTTATTGGCAGTACGCCATCAATCTCGTGATCATTCACCTGCTGGCGCTGTTGGCATTCGTCCCCTGGTTTTTTAGCTGGACCGGACTGGTTGCCTGCTTGTTGGGCCTCTACGTCTTCGGAACGTTGGGCATCAACCTCGGTTTTCACCGCATGCTGACGCACCGCTCCTTGACGCTGCCGAAATGGCTCGAATACTGCGTCACGACGCTGTCCGTGTGCTGTCTCCAGGATTCGCCAGCCCGCTGGGTCGCGATTCATCGCTTGCACCATCAACATTCCGACGAGCAATCCGATCCCCACAGCCCGCTGGTGAATCTCCTGTGGGGGCACGTCGGGTGGGTCGTCGTCAAGAACGCGAGTCACGACAGCACGTTTCACTATGAGCACTACTGCCGCGACATCCTTCGCGATCCTTATTATTTTTGGATTGAATGCAAGCTGCGATGGGTTTGGATTTACCTCGCTCACGCGGCGCTTTTCTATCTTGTCGGATTGGCGATCGGCTGGGCGTCGACCGGCGATTGGCCGCTCGGCGTGCAGTTCGCCGCCAGCTTGCTGGTGTGGGGCGTATTCCTCCGCACCGTTCTCGTTTGGCATATCACCTGGACGGTCAATTCATTCGGACACGTCTTCGGATATCAGAATTACGAAACGGGAGATTCGAGCCGCAACAACGTGTTGTTCGCTCTGATCAGCAACGGCGACGGTTGGCACAACAACCATCACGCCTATCAACACTGCGCGGCTCACGGCCACAAGTGGTGGGAATTCGACGTGACGTATATCACGATTCGGATTCTCGAACGGCTCGGATTGGCCACCAACGTCGTGAAGTATCCGCTCGACCGCGTTTCTCGCCGGCCCTGACCAAGGCAACGGCAAATCGGGCGCGTTTGACCCGATTCTGGCCAGCATCGTCGCCCCTTGGCCATCGCTGCCCGGCAGGCGACGCGCTTTAACGGACTGCCAATGACTCACGGCATGACGGCGAAAACGTCGCCCATCTCGGGCACGCTTTCGCCGTGCTCCAAGCGATCGGCCAGCACTCGCAACGACAACGCCTGGGCCCGCTCGACCGCCTCCTGTCGGGTCGCGCCATAGGATTCGAAACTGTCTAGGGGGCAAGGGACCGGGGTGATGGGCTAGGGACGAAAAGGACTCCGCCGAGCAAAGCAGCACGGGCGCTCGGTTGACTCTTTGCTTCGCCGCCTGCTGCCGATAACTGATCCAGGATTTCAGGGCACGCGACGGGTGTTGTACTGGCCGTCATGAACGGAAATAATTGGGGCTAGTTGGCAAGCGAACTACCGTATCCTGCCATTGGAGGAGCCGACGTGTCGAGTGGTTCCATTAAAGACGATGCTCTACGGCTCGTCGAACGATTGCCGGCGGATGCCACGTGGGAAGACCTTCAGTACGAAATCTACGTCCGGCAAGCGGTCGAGATCGGACTGAAGGATTCGCGTGAAGGCAGAACCGTCCCGTTGGACGAAGTCCAGGTTCTGCCGAAGCAGATTGACATCGTTGCCGTCGTCCACGCCGCTCGCGAAGTGCCGTCAAGCCCGCCCGCAGCGCCTGACGCGCATGACCCGGAGTGAGGCTTCAACGACAGGGGCCAAAATGCGAAGTGCCAGACATCACGGGTCCGCCGGCGCGCCGCTATTTTCGTTATCCGGTCCCCAATCCCCGACCCCCAACCCCTACTCCAGCTACCCGGCTAGGACTCGAACCTAGAACGAGAGAGCCAAAATCTCTTGTGTTA
>JBBDNV010000089.1:0-24654 GCA_040877415.1 Pirellulales bacterium | reverse complement strand
CAACAGCAGTCCGTGGCCGAACCGCCGGCCGTAGTAGTACGACTTGTCGAGAATCGCGTCCGGCTCGATCGCGGGCTCGTAAGCGGCCAGGGTGGCGGGCGATTCATCGGCGGCGTAGTCAAACGCCCGTTTGACCGGCGAATCCATCATCGCCCGGGCCGACTCCATGATGTTCATGTAGTCTGCGGCCGCCGGCGCTTTTCGCAGCGGCTCGGCCGACAACCGATGGACGCTCTCCAGAAATTTCAATCGACGATCGAGCCGCTCTCGGGTCATGCCGGCCGCGGCCTCTAGCGTGGCCAGCCCCCTGGTCGGATCGGGAATCATGAACGGCGCGTGCTTGACGCCGTAAAAGCCCGGCCCGACGTACTCGCTGATGAACTGCTTCTCGTCGTCGCTGGTATCGATGTCGCGGCCGATGTAGATGTACGGCGGCACGTTTTCGGCCCGCGGCCCCAGCGTGCGGCCCACGACCGCGCCCATCGAGGGCGCCTTGAGCCCGACCGGGAACAAATAGCCGGTCATCATGTAATACTGGGCCTTCAAGTGCACGGCGCCGAACTTGGTGGCGTTGGTGAGGCTGCGCAGCACGGTGCCGTGGTGCATCAGCGAGGCCATATTCTCCAAGCCTTCGCCGAAGCGCAGGCCGTCGACCGACGTGGGGATGGACGGGCAGGTGCCCAAGACTTCGCTGCCTTTCATGCCGGCCTCGAAGGGCGTGTACTTCTTGGGATCCCAGGTGTCGGCCTGCGCGATTCCGCCGGGCAGCCAGATGAAGATGACCGAGTCGGCCTTGGCGGCGAGCTTGTCGGCCATGGGTTCGGCGGCGGCCCACGACCCAGCGCGCGGGGAGAGCGAGCCGCCAACAAGCGCGGCGCCGCCGGCCAGCGAGCGGATTACGAATTGGCGGCGATTGATGGGCTGGTCCATGCGCGTTACTGGATGTATTGAAATTCGGGGCTGCACACCAGGGCCCACAGCATGTCTTTCATGGCTTCCTCGGGTGAATCGGCGGCCAGCAGGTAGACCCTGCCGGCGTTTCGTTCGGCCACGCTTGCCCGCCGCGACAGCGCGGCCCGATACAGCCCGTCGACCAGCCGCCGCGGATCCTGGCGCGCGGCGTCTGCGGCCAGCCGCCGAGCGGTGTAGATCATCTCGTGCAGCTCGCTGCCGTTGATGAGTTCGAGCGCTTGCACGACGGCGGCGTCGTCGGGGCGCGAGGTGCTGATCTCGTTGCGCGAGGCCGGCCGGCCTAGGGCGCGCGACAGCGCGGTCGAGCGAACGTCGAGAAACGTCCGCGCGGCCGGCTCGAATTGGCCGCCGGCCGCGACGCGAACGCTGTCGAGCAACTGCTCGGCCGTGAGCCTGCGCAGCCCCGGAGAACGGAAATAGCGCGGCGCGCTCTTTTGCGCAACGTCGAAGCGGTCGGCCAACCGAGGATCGTAGCGAAGCTGGTACGTGCGGCTGGTGAGAATGAGGCGAATCGTGTGTTTCAGATCGCAGCCGTGCTCGATCATGTCGTAGGCCAGCCAATCCAATAGCTCCGGATGGCTCGGCGGGACGTCGAGCCTGAAATCGTCGGCCGGCTCGAACAGGCCCAGGCCGAAATAACGCTTCCACAAGCGGTTGACGATCGAGCGGGCAAACCGCGGATTGGCCGGATCGGTGATCAGCCCGGCCACCAGGTGCAGCCGCTCGGCCACGCCGGTGGGAACTTCGGCCGCGGCGCCGGGCAAGTCGAAGGGGAAGCGGGCCGGCACGGTCTGGCCTGTTTTCAATTCGCAGCGGATTTTCTCCAAATCGGCCGGCGCGAACAGCCCGGCGAAGGCCAGGAAACGCTCTTGCGGCCATTCGCTGTTTTCAAAATGGTCGTGGCAGCTTGCGCATTTCATGCTGGTGCCCAGAAACACCTGGCCCACGTTGGCCGCCGTCTGCAGCGTGGCGGTGTGATCTTCGTTGCGCACATACTCGATCGGAAACGTCTTGCCCAGCACCTCCTTCGACTCGGGCGGACGGCGGCCGGGCATCGTGGGATCGATCAACTCGGCCACCATCACGTCGTACGGGCGATTGTGCTGGAAGCTGGCCAGCAGCCAGTCACGGTAGTTGCCGCGCGTCAGAATGCCCCCTTGCGACAGCACGTGTTGGCTCGCTAGCGCGTCTTCCCAGAACGACGTCCAATGGGCCGCGTAGTCGGCGTCGCGCGCGAGCAATTGGTCGACCAGGCTCTGGCGCTTCTCGCGGCCTCCGCGCGAAGCCAGAAATCGGTTGGCTTCGACGACCGTGGGGATGACGCCGATCACGTCGAGGTACGCGCGTCGCAAGAACGTGGCGTCGTCACACAATTCCGGCTCGGCGCCGCCGGGCGCCAGGGCCCACCTGGCCGCGATGAATTGATCGATCGGATTGTAGACCGGCGCGTCGACCGCCGGCGGCTGGGGCGGGGGCGGCAGCTCCTTGAACCGAGCGGCACGCCGCTCGACGAGCCGTTGTTCACTGTCGAGCGGCTTTGCGGCTTCATCGGCCGAGACGGGCGCGACCTGAGCAATCAACAGCCCGCTAAACGCCAAAATCGCAAGCCACGGTGCCACGGGTGGCTTGTCCACCCGTGCTGCCGTATTGCTTGAAAAACCGGGTGCCATGCTCACGCTGGCGTGAGCATGCAGATCTCGATTGCATTTGCGATTCGACATAAGCAATGCAGTTTGGCCCCGCTTCTCGGCATGCTCACGCTCGCGCGCGAGCATGGCCCCACAACGGCGCGACACCTCGTCCTACTTGCGGTTGTTGTACGTGGGGGCATTGATGTCGGTGTCGGCAATGATCTCGTGGCGGAATTCGACTTTGGGCAAGGCCTTGGCGTCGGCCCCCTTGACCGTCTGCGGCACGTAACGCACGTATTCTTTCTTCAAGGGATCGTAGAAGCGGTCCCCCTTTTGCAAAATCGGGCGATACTCGGCCATCTCGCCGAACCACGGCGGGCCGAGCACCTGCGCCGGTATCCAATGCCCCTGGCCCTGTTTGTCGACCAGGTAGAACTCGGGGTAATCGTGCGACTCGACCCACACGGTTCGGGCCGGAATGCCCGACAGGCGGCACAGCCCGACAAACAGCGCGCTCATTTCCTCGCAGTCGCCGCAGCGCTCGTCGATGGCGTGCATGGCGCCGCGGTAATCGCCGTTTTCGAATTTGACGTTGTCGCGCGTCCAGCTCCAAAACGCCTTGACGGTTTCCCATGGCGGGGCCTCTTTGCTGGTGGTCCGCAGCATGTCGGCCAGCTCGATCATCTTGGGATTGCCGATGTCGACGCCCGGCGCCATGCCGGCCACTTGCTCTTTCAGTTCCGGCGGAGTGCCGCGCGGCAGCGCAAGCTCGTCGCCGGGAAGCGTGAATTTCGTACGGTAGCGGGTGATCTCGTACAGCCGCTCGACGAAGGCCGTTTCACCCTGGGGAATCTTGGCCACCTGGAATCTGATGAGCGCCGCCTGGCCGGGCAGAATCTGTTCGCGGCACCTGCCACCCGGGCTCATCTGTTCGCTGATCAAGCGCACCCGCTGTTCGGGCCAATTCATGGGAATCGGACCGGTGGCCACAACGTTGCGCACGAGACTCTCGGCCGCCTCGATGCGAATCGCGACCTTGAGCCGATAGGTGCGCGGATCGACCAGCTCGAGTGCCGGATCGGGAATCGCGTAGCGGTCCTTTCGCGTCGCCCTGGCTGGGGCCGGCGCCGCTTTAACGGCCGAATCGTCCGCGCCCGCGTCGGACTTCGCGTAAGCCGGCCGCGAGTCGGCGTCGGTCGCCACGACCGTGTCCTCGACCTCTTCTTGGGCTTCCTGGGCAGAAAGCGGGGCCGTGAGCGCCGCACCAAAACAAGCGAAAACCCCGGCGATCACGGTGACCGGCAAGACGGTGGCGCGCATTTGAACCCGTGCTCTCTGTTGCAAAAATGGGAGATATGCTCAATATAGAAATTATGGCTGAAATGCGTAAGATTGTCAAAGTTTCCGGCAAAGGCGCCAGGAACACCAAGAATGATAAGGATTGACCACAACGACTCAACGAGGGAAGAAAAATCCGTCTCCATCGTCGTGCTCGGGCAGCCCGCGCTTGAATAACGCTTACAGCGTATAACCGTCGCTGTACGAGGGCGTCACGACGGCGGCGACTTCCGGAGCATTGGTGGGCTTGAGATTCTTCGCGTCCCACTCGATCCGCTTGCCCGGCGTTTCGGCGTCGGGAGCGGCCCACACGGCGAGGTTGCCCAGCAGGATGGTTTCGGTCAACGGCCCGGCGTAGTTCGTGAAATTCGAGGTGGCCGGCGGGCCGCCTTTGACGGCATTGGCGAATTCGGTGAAGTGGTAGACGATTTTTTGCGGTTCGTACGGCACGTCGCTCGCGCCGCCCAACAGCTTGTAGCCGAATTCACAGTAGTCGCCCTTGGCAAAGACTTTGCCTTTTTCGCCGATCACGAGCACCCCGGACTTGCTGAGCGGCTCGCCGTCGAACAACCCCGCGTCGGGCAGCTTGCCGCCGTCGTACCAGGTCATCGCCACGGCGGGCCGTTTGTCGTTGGCCGGAAAGTCGTACTGGATGACCGACCATTTTGGATAGCTGTCGCGATTGTGGCCCGACGTGGTGGCTTGGACGGCGGTCGGGTCGCGAAGATCGAGCGCCATGAAGGGCATGTTGACCGTGTGGCAGGCCATGTCGCCCAAGGCGCCCGAGCCAAAATCCCACCAGCCGCGCCACGAATGCGGATGGTAGCCCGGGGCGTATGGACGCGCAGGCGCCGTGCCGAGCCACAAATCCCAATCGAGCCCGGGCGGCACGGGCGCTTGGGGCGGACGTGGCGTTCCGCAGGCCCAGTGCGGCCGGTCTGTCCACACGTGTACTTCCTTGACGTTGCCGATCACGCCGGCGCCGAGCGCGGCGACCGTCTTGCGCAGGCCGGGAAAGGCCGTGCCTTGGTTCCCCATCTGCGTGGCAACCTTGGTTTCGCGGGCAATTTCGCCGAGCCGGCGGGCTTCGAAGATGGTGCGGGTGAGCGGCTTTTGCGTGTAGCAGGCGAGCCCCGCGCGCATGGCCATGGCGGTTGCCGCGGCGTGCATGTGATCGGGAATGCTGACGGTGACCGCGTCGACGTTTTTACCTGCTTCGTCGAGCATTTTTCGGAAGTCGCTGTAGCGGGCGGCGGCGGGGAAGCTTTTGTCGCCCGCTTTGGCCAGCGTGCCCTCGTCGACGTCGCAGATGCCCACGACGTCGCCATGGCGCTTGGCGTCGGCCGAATCGCTGCGTCCCTTGCCGCCGACGCCGATGCAGGCGAAGCGGATTCTCTCGTTTGGCGATTTGCTGTCCCCGACCGCCGCGGTGCCCGCGACGAACACGCCGACGCCCGTAAGCGCCGTGCTCTTTAGAAATCGACGACGACTGGTAAGATGGGACATGGGTCCGTGCTCCTTCGATTTGAGAAATCCCGGGCAACGCCGGGGGCTTTTACTGTATCACACGCGGCGGAGCCCTTCACGGTTGGCCGACAAAAACTCGATCGGCAGGCCGGTTTTTCCGTCCAGGGCCAGCTCGGTGAGCGCTTCGCCCAGCGCGCCGGTGAATTTGAAGCCGTGGCCGGAGAGTCCGGCGGCAAAGACGACTTGCGGATACTGCGGATGGCGATCGACGACGAAATGGCCGTCGGGCGTCATCGTATACATGCACACCGTGTGATCGGTGCACTCGGTCGTTGCGCCGCTCAGACATTCGGCGACAAACGCCGCGACGCGACGCTCGTCGGCAGGGTCGATATCGCGATTGACCGCCAGCGGATCGTCGACGACCGGCCCGCCGGTGTGTTCGGCCACCTTGACGCCGGCCGCGTCGATTTGTGGCACGCCGTAGAACGACCCGCTTTCGAGCTCGTAAAAGAAGGCCGGGCAACCACGGTCGGCGCGGTACGCGTCGCCGCGCGCGCGGTACCAGTAAAGCGGCTTGCGGCGCACCTCGAACCCAATGCCCAGCTCGCCCAGCAATTGTCCGGCCCAAGCGCCGACCGTGATGACGAGCCGATCGGCCGCGTAGCCGGCCAAATCGGTTTCCACGATCACTCCGGAACCGTCGGTCCGCCAGGCGCGGATCGTTTCGCCTTGGTGCAATTCGGCCCCCAAGCGCGCGGCCTCGTTGGCATGCGCCAGAACGCACCGCTCGACGAGCAAGTACCCGGCGCGCGTCTCGAAAACCGCTTCGCAATCGCCGGGCACGCGAAAGCCCGGGAATCGTCGCCGAGCTTCGGCGGCCGAGAGATTTTCGATCGGCAGCGAATGGGTCGCGGCGCTGGCGCGCACTCCGCGCAGCATTTCGCCCGTGGGCGGTCCGACCTGCAACAGGCCCACCTGATGATAGAGGGTTTCGCCGGAGTCGGCTTCGAGCTGGCGCCACAGCTCGAAGGCCCGCTGGACCAGCGGCACGTAATCTGGATGCTCGAAATAGGCCTGGCGAATCAGCCGCGACTGGCCGTGCGAGCTGCCGCGGTCGTGTCCTGGCGCAAAGCGGTCGATGCCCAGCACGCGCGCTTTGCGCCGGGCCAAGTGCATGAGTGCTGCGCAGCCGACGCCGCCGGTACCCAGCACAATCGCGTCATAACGGTCCATGCTTGTGAACGAAACCCCGGCGGTGCTTTATCTGCTCGGATGCCGTGCGTGGCATGCCCGCGCTTTGGCGCCATGCTCACGCGTGCGTGAGCATGCTGCCGCTGTTGAGGCGCAATGGCCATTGGCACCCAAGTTCGGAAACGCTCGTGTGACTACTTGCCGCCGGATTGCTGAGCGGCCAGGGCCTCGCGGAAACGGGTCAGAGCCCGGCGGATCGACTGCGTATCCGGATCGAGCTTGGCGGCTTCTTCCTGGCTTTTGACGGCGCTGGCGTAGTCCTTCTTGGCGTAGTAGCAATGCGCGAGCGTGTCCAACAGCCCGCCCAAGCGGTGCGGCGATTCGCCCAATTCCCGCGCCAGCTCGATCGACTTCCGCGATAGCTCGATGGCCTCGTCGGCGTCGCCCTCGGTATTGGCGATAAGCCAGGCGATCTGGTTGTTGTAGTACACGGGTCGATCGGGCTGCTCTTCGAGATGGCCGCGGCACTGCTCGATGACTTCGGCGATGGTCTTGACCAGGTCGGCCCTTTTTTCGGGCTCCTGCTGGGTCACCTCGTACAGGGCGATCAACACTTCCACGTTTTCGCGGTCCTGCTCGAGGGCCTTTTCGAGCAGTTGGCGCCGCTGGGCGGCATCGCCCTGGGCGTCCGCGTGGCACGACAAATAGAAAGACACTTTGGCCCGGAACACGTTGAGGTTGCCTTCGAGCTGCTGCGCGGTGCGAATCAGTTGCGTGACGGCGGGATCGTTGTCGGCCGCTTCGACGAGTTGTTTGATGAGATCGGCCGCTTCCCGGTCAAGTCCGCGGTCGTGCAAGTTGGCGGCCAGCATGTCGCGCGCGATGATATCCCACTGCGTGCCCAGCGGTCCCAGCGCCAGCACGTGTCGCCACTCGTGATCGGCCCATCGGACCAATCCGCGGTCGGTGAGCCGCTCGGCCAGTCGGGCGTGGTCCTCCTGGCTGTCGCCGCTGATTTTGAGGGCTTTTTCGGCCGTCTTGTCGGCCAGCTCGCGATTGCCTTGCGCCAGCCGCGCCTCGCAGAGCGTATACATCAGCACGGCGTCGACTTCGAAGCTGGCCGAAAAGCGGTCGGCCACCAGGTCGATCACGTCCCAGGACTTGCGTCCCACGAGCCAGTCGATCAACTCGGTGAGCGAGGCCGAATCTCCGCGCTCGCACAACACCATTTTCTGCATCACTTCGCCGGTTTCGGCCGCCCGGCCCAGCCGCTCGAGCAGCTCGACCTGCCGGCGCAACAGCGCCATCGCGATCTGGCTGTGCGTCTGGTGCGGATGCTGTTCGAGCATTTGCCGCTCGGCTTCGGCCAGCTCGGACCATTTGGCCAGCGCGCCGGCCGGATCGGAGTGGGCCTGCAAATAGGTGTCGACCCACCGGGCCGCGGGACGCCGGGCGCGACCGAGCTCTTTGTGAATGGTTTCCGCGCGCCGGTTCCAGGCCGCGTCGTCGGGCGGTTCTTCGCTAAGGATCGACAGCGCCGCCTGCTTCGACAGCACCGGCGATCGCTCGAATCGCACCAGTCGGCAAAGCCACCGCAGCCCTTTATCTTCGGGCAGGGCGGCCAACTGCTTGATCTTGACCAGCCGCCGCTCGTCGTTTTGGACTTCGTAGTCCCGGAGAATCTGTTGGATCGGCTGCGGATCGCCGTCGGCCGTCCATGCCGCGCGAATCTGGCGCACGAGATAGCCGGCCTGCATGGCGATTTCCGGGTCGTCGCTGTTTTCGGCCTCGACCAGGGCGTCGAAGGCCTCGAACCCGAGCTTCCGGAGTTCCTGCTGGGCTCGCTGGCGAACGGAAAACTGCCGGTCGCCCAACTGTTCGATGAGCGCGGCGATCTGCTCGTCGGTGGCCGCTTCGGCCGCCTCGTCGCGCACCTGGGCCGCCGCGCCAGTGACCAGCGCCAACACGATCGAAGTCGCAACGACCGTCGCCAACCTCATCGACTAACCTCGCGGCGATTCCGTCAAGGTCCAGGGCCAAGATCCAAGGGCACCGGGCTCGTGCCGTATCTGTTTAGCCCGCCCGTCCCCACCATTCAGCATAGCTGACGACTCGTCCGCCGGGCAAGGCAAACGTCGTGCGGCAAGACTTTATGGCAGGGTAGCCGGATTCGCAAGAATTCAGCCCCAAGGCGACTGAAGTCTTGCGACTTCAGCTACTGCCAGAATTTCTTGCGGGGCAAGGCAAACGTCGTGCCCGCGATTCGGGCGGAAGGGCACGTTTTCGGCGTCACGATGGGTGCAACGGTCACAGCCGCGCGGCCGAGTTGAGCAGGTGGGCACACTCGCGGCTGCGGTGCTTATGCCGCCTTCTGGTCGCCATGAGTCGCTCGATCGGACGTGTGCGGCAGCGGGCTTTCCGCGGGAACGGGAGTCGTCGATGGGTGGCGTGCGCCCGGACGCAGATACGTCCAATAGATCCTGGCCAGCTCGAGCGTGGCTTTCACAAAATCGCTGCTCTTGACGCTCGAACCCGCCACGTCGCGCCAGCTATCGAGCGGAAACTCATAAATGGCCTCGCCCAAAGGGGGCAGGCCCGCCGCGCGGCGGGACCGTTTCATCCGGGCGAGGATTTCCACGTCGAAGATCCAGCGCGCCAGAAACGGACGCTCGAAAAGCTCGACAAGGCGCGGCGTGACGCGAAACAGCTTGGCCCCGCACTGCGTGTCGAACACGCGCACCCCCAGGGCCAGCGACGCGGTGTTGGCAAACAGCCGGCCCAGCAGATAGCGCGGCCATCGGCGCCGAATCGCATGGCCCAAGAGCCGAATTCGCGTGCCGATCACCAGATCGACGTGCGGCCTGGCGTCGAGCACGCGGCAAAACGGCTCGATGTCCGCTAGCGGCGTGGCCAGATCGGCGTCCCAAAAGCCCACGTAGTCGGCGCCCGAACCAACGGCCAGCAGCACGCCCTGGCGCACGGCCTCGGCCTTGCCGCCGTTTTGGGCCAGGTGCAGGAAACTGAAGCGGCGCGGATTGGCGGCGTGCAAATGCTCCAAAAGCTCGAGCGTTTCGTCGCGGCTGCCGTCGTTGACGAACAGCAATTGGGCATCTTGGGTGCGGCGGCCGAACTCCTGAATCGCCGGCAAATTGAGCCGCCTGGCTTCATTGAAACAGGGCACGACGACGATCGCGCGCGGCATGCAGGGGACGTCCTTGTCCAGTTGAGGGAAGGCCAATGCGAAAGGCTGGCGGCCCGATCCGGCGGCCACTCGTATACCGCAGGCGTCGCCGGCCGGGCAATAGCAAACGAGTGGCAGAAGGCAATCGGACTATAGCTCGAAGGACGCGGACGGCAAGGTGCCCAACGGGTGCTAGCAAGCTTAGCAACGGGGGCCGGCGGCGTCTTCCATCTGGGCGATGTACTGGCGCAGCCGCTCGACTTCGTCGGTCACGTGGCGCAGCTTGAGCATGTTCTCGACGCGCTTAACCAGCTCGAGCTTGTTGACCGGCTTCGAGAGAAAATCGTCGGTGCCGGCCTCGACCGCCCGCTCGATGTCGCCCAGCTCGTTCAGGGCCGTGACCATCAGGATCATGATGCCGCGCGTGGCCGGATCGGCCTTGAGCTTTTCGCACACCTCGAAGCCCGAGAGCTTGGGCATCATCACGTCCAAGAGGATCAGGTCGGGCCCGAACGAGGCCACTTTCGCCAGCGTGTCGCGCCCGTCGACGGCCACCTCGATCTCGCAATCCAGGTCGCTCAGGTAAGCCTCCAACAGCTCGACGTTCGGCCCGTTGTCGTCGGCGATCAGAATCCTGCTTTTTGGGGATACATCGGCCATGGCACGCGTCCGTGAGCTCGGGTTTGACAAACGGTCGAAACGCGGATTTGCTCGCTTGATTATAAAGCTGTCGCCGCCGGGCGAGAATGGGGTTTCGCCGCCGGCCACTATCGCACGAGCTGGGCAAGCCACCCGGGGCGCCACGGACCAACTCACGCTTCCTTGCCGTCGGCGACCGCCATTCGGGCGGCGGGCACGGGGAAATGCTGGCACATGTCGACGACTTCGCCGCGAACTCGGGCGTGCAGCCTGGCGTCGTCGGGCGAAGCGAGCACGGCGAGCATCCAGCCCGCGATGCGCTTCATCTGGGCAGGACCCATCCCGCGCGTGGTAAGGGCGGGCGTGCCGATGCGAATGCCCGAGGGGTCCATCGGTTTGCGCTCGTCATACGGGATCATGTTCTTGTTGACCGTGATGCCGCAACCGTCCAGAACCGCCTCGGCCCGCTTGCCGCCCAGGCCGAGCGTGGTGACGTCCAGCAGCATCAGGTGGTTTTCGGTTCCGCCGCTCACCAGCCGTCCGCCGCCGGCGAGCAGGGCGTCGGCCAGCTCCCGGGCATTGTCGATGATTGCCAGGGCGTAGCGCTTGAAGTCGGGCTGAAGCGCCTCGCGGAAGCAAACCGCCTTGCCGGCGATGACGTGCATCAGGGGTCCGCCCTGGATGCCGGGGAAGACGGAGCGGTCGAGATCCTTGGCGTACTCGGCCTTGCACATGGCGAGTCCGGCGCGGGGACCGCGCAGGGTTTTGTGCGTGGTGGTGGTGACGTAATCCGCCACGCTCACCGGGTTGTCGTGCAAGCCGGCGGCCACGAGCCCTGCGTAATGCGCCATGTCGACGAACAGCTTGGCGCCTACGTCGCGGGCGATTTCGGCGAATTTTCCGTGGGGAATTTCCCGCGGATAGGCGCTGGCGCCGGCCACGATCATTTTCGGCTTATGCTCGCGCGCTAAGCGGGCCACCTGGTCGAAGTCGATGCGATGCGTGTCGCGCGTCACGCCGTAGCTGACGAAGTGGAAGAGAATGCCCGAGACGTTCAGCCTCATGCCGTGCGTCAGGTGTCCGCCGTGCGCCAGATCGAGGCCCAAGACGGTGTCGCCCGGCCGAACGGCGGTCATGTAGACGGCGAAATTGGCCTGGCTGCCGGAGTGGGGCTGGACGTTGACATGCTGGGCGCCGAAGAGTTTTTTCGCCCGGTCGCGGGCCAGGTCCTCGACGACGTCGACGTGCTCGCAACCGCCGTAATAGCGCCGGCCCGGCAGCCCCTCGGCGTACTTGTTCGTCAGCACGCTGCCTGTGGCCTGCATCACGGCCGGGCTGGCGTAGTTTTCGCTGGCGATCATCTCCAAGCAGTCCTGCTGGCGCTCCATTTCGGCGGATATGGCGGCCCAGACTTCGGGATCTTCGTCGCGGATGAAATTCATGCGACAACCGTTCTCACGCAAGGAAGCGACACGTGCAAAAGGATTTCACATTGTCCGGGGTGCGCCGCGGATCGTCAATTGCAGGACCCTCTGCGCACATACCAGCCCGAATCGCAAGCGAGGGGGCGCAAAATCGAAACCGCGACTTCGAATTCCCGTCGCTTGCGCTTGGGGTTGGTATTGCCTCCTCGGGCGGCGGGTTCGTGTCTACTCTCGCGTGATCTCGACGCTGGCCGCTCCGGAATTGTCGTCGAGGCTGCCGGCCGAGTCGTTGATGCGCAAGTAAAGCGTGCCGGGGTGCCGGACGTCAAGCGTCGCGTCCAGACCGATCACGATCGGATTGGCGAGCCCGCTGGGGTTGTTGGTTCCCGGTTCGTCGGAGCGAATCGCGGCCAGCAAGATGCCGAGCGGCCGGCCGTGATAGTACCCGATCGTCACGCCGCCGGGCTCGCTGGTCCAGGGCTTTTGGTCTTGGGCAACCACGTATTGGCCCTGCGCATGAAGACGGTACTTTTTGCCGGACTCAAGCGCGATGCCGCTCGATTGCCAGCCGCGGTCGGCGGCGACCGTGACGCGCTGGGAGTTTGACTCCAGCGGCTTGCCGGCTGAAAGTTCGACCTCCATGCGGCCAAAATCGTAGCCGTAGTCGATGTCGGCCACGAACTGCTGCCAGTCCTCGCTCAAGCGGGCCCGATCGTCGGCGGAGATTTTGGCCACGAACTGGTCGAAGTCGGCCCCGGTCACGTGGTGGTGCAACTGGCGAAAGCGCTCGCGGTAGCGCGGATGGCGGTCGAAAAACGCGGCCGCCGCCCAGCACCAGCCGTACGGCTCGACCCCCGCGTGCAGGGTGCCGCTGTAGGCGAAGATCTTCGATAGCGTCATGGCCTTTCGGTCGGCACAGGCGGTTTGCACGATTTCGATCCGCCCCCACTTGGACACCTCGTCGGGAGAGCGGGGAAAGTGATTCAGTACGACTTTGCCGCCGTCGGTGCGGTGCGTGGCGAGCAGCTCGGCCATGCCTTCGGCGAACCAGGGCGGGCCGGTGCCGCCCAAAATCGAGTGCATGAAGCAATGCGTCCCTTCGTGCAGCAGCAGATGCCGGCGATAGTAGACGCTGGTTTGATCGTACATCCACAGTTCACCAGCGCGCGAGTAGGCGTTGGCAAACGGCGGCAGATCGGCCGCCACGAGCCCGGCCGCTTCGAAGCGCTCTCGGAAGCGCATCAAGCATCCGCGCACGCGCCAGTCGGCGTGCACGTCGGCGTCGACGCCAAAATACGCGCACCACTGGCCGAACGCCTGATCGAAGTAACCGGGCAGCGCGTCCACTTCGTCGTCAGCCGCCAGGTCGGTAAAGAGCGTCAGATGCTTGGATTTGATTTCGCGCAGGCCGCTGGCGTCGCCGGCACGCGCGGTCGCCGTCGCGATGAGCAGCGCGGCACAGACGAGGAACACGATGGATGCCAATCGTCGCATCGACACGTTCGAGGGGAAAGGCGGAATGGAAGGACGCAGCGTTCGGATCGCGTCAACGTTTCATTGTACCTGGTCGCTGAGCGAAATGATTGCGGCAGCGCGCACGAACGGAAAATCGCCCTGCAAAGCCGGGGGCTAACGCGCGATGGCTACAGTGCCCGGCGGAATCGGCGGGGCGGGCGGCCGTCGCGGCCGTACATCGGGGGCGGTTTTTTCGGCGGCTCGGGCTCGGGAGCCGCCGACGCGCCGGCGTCGGGCGAGGCGGGGGGACGCGCCTGGGCCACTTCGCTTTTGACGGCCACGAAACCGGAAACGTCGTCGCGCACCAGCAGCCGGTCGATCCGCATTTCGATCCGCGTCAGCTCGTTGCCCTCTTCGGGCGTGACGAACGTGAAGGCGACCCCTTCGCGGCCCATGCGGCCGGTGCGGCCCACGCGGTGCACGTAGTCGTCGCAGAAGTGCGGAATGTCGTAGTTGAAGATGTGCGAAATGTTGGTCACGTCGATGCCGCGTCCCACGACGTCGGTGGCCACGAGGATCCGCACTTTGCCCTCTCGGAAGGCGCTCATCACGCGATCGCGCGAACTTTGCGGCAAGTCGCCGTGGATGCACGCCACGTCCTTGAAGCGGCGGGTGAGCCGCCGTTCGACCCGGTCGGTGCCGCGCTTGGTGCGGCAGAAGACGATCGCCTGCCGCGGATCTTCGCGCTTCAGCAAATGCTCGAGCAGGTCAAACTTGCGCTCCGCGTCGACCGCGCAATAGAACTGCTCGATCGTCTCAACCGAAATATCCTTGGGCGAGAAATTGAGCGTTTCCGGATCGCGCATGTACGAACGCGCCAGCCGCTCGACCGGCGGTGGCACGGTGGCGCTCAACAGCAGCGTCTGCCGGGAACGCGGGCAGCGGCGCAGGATCCTTTCGATGTCGGGGCGGAATCCGATGTCGAGCATGCGGTCGGCTTCGTCCAACACGACGACCAGCACGTCGTCGAAGCGCAGCGTGCCGCGGCCGAGATGATCCAGCACGCGGCCGGGCGTGCCGATCACGATTTCAGCCCCGCGCGACAGCTTTTCGATCTGCCCGCGGATCGGCTTGCCGCCGTAGACGGCCACCGAGCGCACTTTGCGGCCGTGCGAGAGTTTTGCGACTTCTTCGCGCACCTGCACGGCCAACTCGCGCGTGGGGACGAGAATCAGCGCTTGCGGTCCGCGGCCTTTTTTTCCGGCTTGGACCTTTTCCAGGATCGGTATCGCGAAGGCGGCCGTCTTGCCGGTGCCGGTGCGGGCCTGGCCCATCACGTCGACTCCGGCCAGCGCGCGCGGAATCAATCCGGATTGAATCGGAGTCGGTTCGAGATACCCGGCTATCCCCAGAGCCGCCATCGTGGCCGGGGAGAGGGAAAGGTCTTCAAATCTGGAGGAGAGGCTAGCGGGCTGGTCTTTCTCTTTCGTGGTACTTTGCAACACAACGTCCAACAACAGCGGACCGAACAGTCGACGTGGCCGCCAGCACGGTGCCGGCCGCAGGGTATGCATCGAGCATTGATACTCTAACCCTAGCAGGCACCGAGGGTTTCGTCAACTGGAATGGGTCTCGCCGGCGGTGCGCCTTGGGTGGGCACCCCTGGAAGTGTCTCAATCCCCGAGAACCGCGAACCAAAAACTATAGGCCGGCCCGCTTTTGGTTTGGAGCGGGCCGGCCTTTCTCGTCGGGGTTGGAAGTCCAAGCGGCCGAGAGGGCCTTGCGGCCCGGCGAGTGCTAGATCTCGCTCGCTTGGTTGATCGAGCGCTTGGCGCGCGACGCTTTCTTCCGCTTGGGCGACCGCTTGGTCGTCTTCTTGGTGGCCTTCCTCTTGGTCGACTTCTTGGTTGCCATTTACGTGGCTCCTCGGTTTCGGGCACCCGGCTATCGAGCGTGCGTCTGCTTCCCTTGGGCACCCAGGCAGGGAAAGTCGCGAACCGAGCGACGCAAGCCTGGCGCCGTCTCGCGATGCGCCAAAGCTGGCGCCTCTTCGTTTCGCCTAACTTCGCGGATTGAACCAATTTGTCCCGACGCGCGTCAAGGCGAGTTTCGGAGAAATGTGTCCCCGCGCGCGAAAGTTTTGGGCTTGGGGGAAAGCGCACGGACGGCCAAAAACGCGCGGCGACGGGTTGTTCCTTAGGCGGGTTGGAGTTGCGCCGCAATGAGGACGCCAAGGCCACGGCCGGCTACTTGGAAGCGAACCTCGAAGGCACTATCATTGTCGCACGCAATGGTACCCGTTTAAGCCGGCCCGACGTGCTGCGGCAAAGGCGAGCATGGCAAGGGGGCAACCCCGGACGCCGGGCCAGCCGCGTGTTACGGAGTTTTGTCCCATGTCACTAGCGATTTCGCGCATCGTGCAGGCGCTTGAGCCTTCGGCCACGATGGCCATGGCGGCCAAGGCCAAGGAGTTGAAGGCGGCGGGCAAAACGGTCTACGACTTCAGCATCGGCGAGCCCGACTTCACGACGCCCCAACACATCTGCCAGGCGGCGCTGGACGCCATGAGCGCGGGCCACACCCACTATACGGCCGCCCAGGGCATCCCCGAATTGCGCGCCGCGATCGCCAAGCAATACGAGGCGCGGCACGGCCTGAAATACGGGGCCCATCAGGTTGTCGTGTCCAACGGGGCGAAGCACTCGCTGCACAACGTGTTCACGGCGCTTTGCAACCCGGGGGACGAGGTGATCATTCCGGCGCCGTACTGGGTCAGCTACGCCGAGCTGGTGAAACTCACCGGGGCGGTGCCGGTCATCGTGTCGACCGAGGAATCGAACGATTTCAAGCTCACGCCGGCCCGATTGCGGGAGGCCGCCACGGACCGCTCGACGATTCTGCTCGTCTGCTCGCCGAGCAATCCGACCGGCACGATGTATTCGCCCCAAGAGTTGGGCGAGCTGGCCGACGTGGTGCTCGAGCGCGGCTTGACCGTCGTTGCGGACGAGATTTACGAGCGGCTGGTTTACGGCAACCACCGGTTTGCCAGCTTCGCCACGGTGCGGCCCGGCATCGAGGAGCGGACGGTGATCGTCAACGGCGCGAGCAAAGCGTACGCGATGACCGGCTGGCGAATCGGCTGGACCCTCACGCCGGCCAATCTGGCCAAGGCGATGGCCGACTTGCAGAGCCAGGAAACGAGCAACCCGTCGAGCATCAGCCAATACGCGGCGTTGGCGGCCGTCGAAGGTCCGCAGCAGTGCGTCGAGGTGATGCTGGCCGAGTTTGCCAAACGGCGGCAGTTCGTGCGCGAGCGGATCGCCGGCTTAAAGGGCGTCAGTTGCCCCGAAATGGCCGGCGCGTTCTATGCGTTTGTGAACATCAAGGAACACCTGGGCCGCAGCTACGGGGGCAGGCGGGTGGACAATTCCACCCAGTGGTGTCTGGCGCTCCTGGAAAAGCAAAACGTCGCCACGGTAATGGGCTCGGCCTTCGGCGCCGAAGGCTACGTGCGCATTTCCTTCGCCACCAGCCTGGACGTCTTGAAAGCCGGCTTCGACCGCATCGAGGCGTTCTTGAAAAGCGCATAGAGCTGGGTCGGTGACGACGATGATTTGTACTCCGTCGTAGACGCCGGACTAGTTTATCCATGCTGCCCGCTTGCATCCGGTGACGGTGCTGCGAAAAACCGGATATTTGGCGGCCGAATTCGTCCCTTTGGCGACGCAAACTCATTCGTGTTTTTATTTTCCGGCTTTTCTGGTAGCTTGGTCGCAGCCGTCAGACCCTGCGACGGATCGCGGCGTACAATCTGATAGCGGTACACCTCGCGCGCGGCCCGCGGCAAGCCGAACGGCACAATAGCGCGCTCGCTGCCAGGCGGTGGTCGGACGCTACGGAGGATGCTCGCGTGAACATCTTGATGGCTACCAGCGAAGCCGTCCCGTTTGCCAAAACCGGCGGGCTGGCCGACGTCTGCGGGGCGCTGCCCGTGGAGCTGGCAAAACTCGGGCACCATCCGACGCTGATCCTGCCGGCCTATCGCCAAGTGCGTTCGGCCGGCGTGCCGATCGAACCGACGGGCGTCCACTTCGACGTGCCCATCGGCAGCAAGACCGTCTCGGGCAGTTTTCTCAAGAGCCACCTGCCCGACAGCAAGGTGCCGGTGTACCTGGTCGAGCACGACCATTATTACAACCGTGCGGGCCTGTATCAGGACGGCGGCGAGGATTACCGGGACAACTGCGAGCGATTCGTGTTCTTCTGCCGGGCGGTGCTCGAGGCGATTCGGCTGTTGGACCTGAAGGTCGACGTCTTGCACACGAACGACTGGCAGACGGGCCTGGTGCCGGCAATCTTGAAGATCGAATACCGCGGCGTGCCCGGTTACGAGCGCATCGGCTCACTGCTGACGATCCACAACATGGCGTACCAAGGCGCGTTCTGGCACTGGGACATGCTGCTGACGGGGCTGGATTGGAAATACTTCAATTGGCAGCAAATGGAGTTCTTCGGCAATTTGAATCTGCTGAAGACCGGTTTGACCTTTGCCGACCGGCTCAATACGGTCAGCCCGCGCTACGCCGAGGAAATTCAAACGGCGCCGCTGGGGTGCGGGCTGGAAGGGGTGCTGCAGAATCGGCGGAACGTGCTTTCGGGCATCGTCAACGGGGTGGACTACCGCCAGTGGAATCCGGCTGTCGACGCGCATTTGCCGATGCATTACACCCCCGAAACGGTGGCCACCGGCAAAGCGGCCTGCAAGGCGGCATTGCAAAGCGAGTTGGGGCTTCCGGCGGCGCCGGGTGTGCCGCTTGTGGCGTTTATCGGCCGCCTGGTCGAGCAGAAAGGGATTGACCTTTTGGCCGCCACGGTCCGCGACTGGGTGCAGTCGCACGACGCGCAGTGGGTGGTATTGGGAACGGGCGATGCGGACTACGAGGAGCAGTTCGCTATGCTTGCCCAGCGATTTGGGCACAAGGTCGCCACGCGGCTCGAATTCTCAGACGCTCTGGCGCATCGGATCGAAGGCGGCGCCGACGTGCTCGTCATGCCCAGCCGCTACGAGCCTTGTGGACTGAACCAGCTTTACAGCCTCAAATACGGCACCGTGCCGGTCGTGCGGGCCACGGGCGGGCTCGTCGATACGATTACCGACGCGGGCGAATCGTCGCTCGCCGCGGGGACCGCCACCGGCTTCAGCTTCAGCGACTATAGCGCGCTGGCGCTTGCCGAAGCCTTGCAGCACGCCGCTTTGGCATACGCCAAGCCCACGATCTGGAACGAGATCGTCCAGACCGGCATGAAACAGGACTGGTCGTGGGCCACCAGCGCCCGAGGGTACGTCGATCTGTACCGGGCGACGATCAACCAGGTGCGCGATCGGGTGGTAGCCGGCAAGGCATAATCGGCCGGGGCATAATCGGCCGGGGCTGGAACGCACGACCTCCACAGCCTAGGCTAAGTGGCGCGTACAATCAGGCGGCGGGGTGCGCCGCGACGATGAATCGCAACGGCGGGCATCGGGCCCCCGGCACCCCTTGAACGTTAGTGCCCGCGAGGTACTTGAGCCCGGACGCTCGTAACGCCGCTCTGAACAGTTGCCATGCACGAACTATCCGTCGCTTTCGTCTGGCATCAGCATCAGCCGTATTACGCCGACGACGTGGGCGGCCATAATCCCATGCCCTGGGTGCGGCTGCACGGCACCAAGGATTATTGGGGCCTGGCCATGCACCTGGCCGAAGTCCCCGAGGTGCACGCCACGATCAATCTGGTGCCGAGCCTGCTCGCGCAAATCCTGGCTTACACCGACGCCGCTCAGCAGGACGAGCACCTGCGCGTGTCGCGCCTGCCGGCCGACGGGCTGAACGAGGCCGAGGCGTGCTACGTGCTCGACAACTTCTTCATGGCCAACCCGGACCAGATGATCCGGCCGTACGCCCGCTATCGGGAGCTGTACGAACAGCGGGGCGTGCACGTCGACAGCGCCCAGCGGGCGCTGCGCCGCTTTACCTCTCGCGACCTGGTGGATCTGCAATGCTGGAACAACCTGGTCTGGTTCCACCCGATCGCGTTCGAAGTACACAAGGACCTGGCCGAGTTTCGCCAAAAGGGAAGCCACTATAGCGAGGACGAAAAGCATTGGCTGCTGGCGAAACAACTGGAGCTTCTCTCCGAGGTCATTCCGCTGCACCGGAAGCTGCACCAGCGCGGCCAGGTGGAATTGACCACCACGCCCTTCTATCACCCGATTCTGCCGCTATTGGTCGATAAGAAACTGGCCCGAGCCGCCATGCCGGCGGTTCAATTGCCGCGGCGGCTGGAAGGCTATCCCGAGGACGCGGCCGAGCAGGTGCGGCGGGCGGTCGACTATCACACGCGCCATTTCGGCAGCCCGCCCGCTGGGATGTGGCCGGCCGAAGGATCGGTGGCCCAGGCCGTCATTCCCATCATTGCCGAGGCGGGAATCGAGTGGATCGCCAGTGACGAAGAGATTCTTTCGCGCTCGACCGAGGGCTGGGTATCGCGCGACGCGCAGGGCATGGTGCAACATCCCGAAATGCTGTACGGCCCCTGGCGCGTGGAAGAAGGGGGATATAGCCTGCAGATGATCTTCCGCGACCATGCGCTGAGCGACCAGATCGGCTTTCACTATCAGCGCTACGAGCCCCAACAGGCCGCCGAAGACCTGGTCGGCAGGCTGGAAGCCATCGGCCGCGCCACGGCGGCGCATGCGGCCAAACGGCCGGCGCTGGTGAGCATCATCCTCGACGGAGAGAATTGCTGGGAATACTACCCCAACAACGGCCTGGAGTTTTTGCGATCGCTCTACCACCGCATCGCCGTGCACCCGCAGATTCAAGCCGTACGCGTGCGCGACTACCTGGCCCGGCATCCGGCCCAGGAGCGCTTGGGCCATCTGTTCGCCGGCAGTTGGATCAGCCACAACTTCGGCATCTGGATCGGCCATCCTGCGTGCAACGAGGCCTGGGACCTGGTGTCGCAGGCCCGCGAGGCTCTGGTCAAGCGTGAGGCCGCCGGCGAAGTGCCGCCGGACGATCTGGCCCGGGCCTGGCAGGAATTGTACATTGCCGAGGGAAGCGACTGGTTCTGGTGGTTCGACGACCGTCATTCGAGCGCGCAAGATTGGCTGTTCGACAACCTGTTCCGCAAGCACCTGCAGAACATCTACACGCTGGTCGGCCTGGAGCCGCCGGCGGCCTTGCAGAAGCCGATCGGGCAGGATCGGCGTCACGTGCAGCCGTTCACGCAGCCGACGGCCCTTTTGGAGGTGAGGATCAACGGCCGCGAGACCTACTTCGAGTGGATCAACGCCGGGGTCTATACGAGCTCGTCGGGCCGCGGCACGATGAACATGGCCGACGCGGGGCGGATCGAGAAGGTTTATTTCGGCTTCGACGAAAAGCGGCTGCTTTTGCGGTTCGACGCGCAGGGCCCGGTTCGCGATCGGCTGGCCGACGTCGACGCGCTGCGGATCGCTTTCGTCGAGCCCGCCGGGTTCGAGCTTTTGATCACCGGCCCGTCCGAGGCGAAGCCGAAGGCGCGGCTCTTTCACAACGAAGTGCCCCAGAGCGCGTCGGGGGCCGAGGCGGCCGCCGAGACGATCCTGGAAGTCGCGGTTCCCTGGCGGTGCCTGGCGGCGGGCGTCGACGCGCCTGTGCACTTTTACGCCGAGTTATGCCAGGATGAGCAGCCGCTCGAGCGCATCCCCCACGAAGGCACGATCGAGACCGTCGTGCCGTCGGCCGACTTCGAGCTGATGATGTGGCAGGCCTGAGATTTGTAGCCGGCCTGAGTGAGGCCGGCATTGACGCGACAGATCCGGGGTCGGTGACCCCGGCTACAGATGCCAGATTTGCGCAAAGATCCGATCGTCGGCCGCTGGGTGATCATCGCCAAGAATCGCGCCAAGCGTCCGCATGAACTGGTCGACGGAGCGCCCGCGCGGCCGCCGGGGGCCTTCTGCCCGTTCTGCGAGGGCCACGAAAGCCACACCCCGCACGAAATCGCCGCGTATCGCCAGCCCGGCACGCATCGCGATCGGCCGGGGTGGCGCGTGCGCGTCGTGCCGAACAAGTTTCCGGCACTGGAGATCGAGGGCGAACTGTCCAAGCGCGGGCAAGGCATGTACGACATGATGCGCGGCGTCGGCGCCCACGAAGTCATTATCGAATCGCCCAAGCACGCGGTGAGCACGACCGAATTGTCCGGCGAAAGCCTGCGGGACGTGCTGTGCATCTATCGCGACCGGCTGTTGGATTTACAAAAAGACAAGCGGCTGGTCTACGGGATGATCTTCAAAAACGTGGGAAGCGCGGCCGGAGCGTCGCTGGAGCACACGCACAGCCAACTGATCGTCACGCCGATCGTGCCGATCAACGTGGCCGAGGAGATCGCCGGATCGGACGAGTTTTACCGGTATCGCGGGCGGTGCGTGTATTGCGACATGCTCGAGCAGGAGCTGGCATTCGAGAAGCGGATCGTGTTCGATTCGCCGGGCTTTGTGGCGTTTTGCCCGTTCGCGGCCCGCTTTCCCTTCGAAACCTGGATTGTGCCCTCTCAGCACGCCAGCCATTACGAGACGCTCACGCGCGGGGCGGCCGAGGAGTTGGCACGCGTGCTGGCTAGGGTGCTCGAGAAAATCGAAGTGGCGCTGGACCGGCCGGCTTACAATTACATCATTCACACGGCTCCCTTTGACACACCGGCCCTGGGTCATTATCACTGGCATATAGAGATTATTCCGCGCGTGATGAAGACCGCGGGCTTTGAGTGGGGGACCGGTTTTTACATTAATCCGGTGCCGCCTGAAGAGGCGGCAACTTTTATGCGCTCGCTGGACACCACCTCACAAACTGCGCAAGAATTTCCGGGCAAGACGACTGGATAAACAGGGCTCCCTTTGCCGAATATGACTTTACCTTGTGCTGTTTCCCGCTGACATTTGCCCCGCGCCCAGACCAGCCCGCTATGACCAACTCGATCCGGCTCATCTTCGTCCTGCACGACCACCAGCCCGTCGGCAACTTTGACCACGTTTTCGAGCAGGCCTACGAGGACAGTTATCGCAGGTTTCTGGACGTGTTCGAGCGTTACGAAACGCTCAAGATCGGCCTGCACACGAGCGGGCCTTTGCTGGAGTGGCTCGAGGAGAAGCATCCCGATTATCTGGATCGCGTGGCGCGTCTGGTTAACGCCGGGCGCATCGAAATCATCGGCGGGGCTTTCTACGAGCCGATTTTGTCGATGATTCCGCGCCACGACCGCATCGGGCAGATCGAAAGCTTTTCGCGCTTGCTCGAGCGGCGTTTCGGCGCGCCGGTTCGCGGCATGTGGATTCCCGAGCGCGTGTGGGAACAGAACATGACCAGCGACCTGGTGGCCGCCGGCATCCAGTACACGATGCTCGACGATTTTCACTTCAAAAACGCCGGCCTGTCGGACGACCAATTGCACGGCTACTACCTGACCGAGGACGAGGGCAACGTGTTGGCCGTGTTCCCCGACAGCGAGCCTTTGCGCTACATGATTCCCTTCCGCATGCCGCAGGAAACGATCGACTACCTGGGTCGCGTGGCCGCCCGGCATCCGGGAGCGGTTGCCGTGTTCGGCGACGACGGCGAAAAATTCGGCGCCTGGCCCGAGACGAAAAAACACTGCTACGACGACGGCTGGCTGGCGAAGTTCTTCGATCTGCTGGCGGCCAACGGCGAGTGGATCAAGTCGGTCACGCCCGCCGAAGTGCTCGACGCGACCGCTCCGGTCGACAAGGTTTACCTGCCGGAGGGGAGCTATCGCGAAATGACCGAATGGGTGCTGCCCGCGGAGCAGTTGGCCGAGTACGCGGCCGTGCGCCGCGAGCTGGAGCACGACCCGCGCTGGCCGCGCATCGCACGGTTCGTGCGCGGCGGTTTTTGGCGCAACTTCCGCGTCAAGTATCCGGAAGCCAACGAAATGTACGCGCGGATGATGATGGTCAGCCGCCGGCTGCAAGCCGCGCTGGAAGCGGGGGCCACGCGCGACCTGGTCGAGCAGGCCCGCACGGCCCTCTATCGCGGACAGTGCAATTGCGCGTACTGGCACGGAGCCTTCGGCGGGGTGTACCTGCCGCACCTGCGCAACGCGGTGTATCGGCAGCTCATTACGGCCGACAACCTGCTTTGCGCGGCCCTGCACAAGCCCGACGCCTGGGTCGAACTGACGTCCGACGACTATACGTTCGACGGCCGGCAGGAAGTTCAATTGGCCGGCGACCGGCTGGTGGCGCTGGCCGCGCCGGCCCGCGGCGGAATGCTCTACGAGCTCGACGTCCGCCGGATTGCCCACAACCTGCTGGCCACGCTCACGCGGCGGCCCGAGGCCTATCATCGCAAGGTGCTGGCCGGCGCCGACGCCCGCAACGACATTGCCGGCGTGATGGACCGCGTGATTTTCAAGCAAGAAGGGCTCGACTCGCGCATTCAATACGACGCCTACCCGCGCAAGAGTCTGATCGATCATTTTTACGACCGCGAGACGACGCTGGCCGCGGTGGCCGGCGGCGAAGCGCCCGAGCGGGGCGATTTTCACTTGCGCCCGTACGAAGCCCGGCTGCGCCGCAACCCCCAGCGCATGCAACTTCAGCTTTCGTGCCAGGGGAATGCCGGCGACGTGCCGATCAAGATCACCAAAAGCCTGACGTTGGCGGCGGGCAGCTCGGCGCTGGAAATCGCCTACCTCGTCGAAGGGCTGCCGAAGGACCGCCCGCTCTTGTTTGCGGTCGAGTTCAACTTTGCCGGTCTACCCGCCGGCGCCGATGACCGGTATTTCTACGGCCACGAGCGCAGTCGCTTGGGGCAGCTCGGCTCGCGGCTCGACCTGGCCGACGCCGCCGAGTTGGGATTGGTCGACGAGTGGCTGGGCGTCGACGTAAACCTGGGCTTCTCGCGGCCCACCGGGCTGTGGACTTTCCCCATCGAAAGCGTCAGCCAGTCGGAAGCCGGCTTTGAGCTGGTGCACCAATCGGTTGCCGTGCTGCCGCACTGGTTGGCCGAAGCCGACGAAAACGGCCGCTGGTCGGTGGCGATCCACCTGGCCATCGACACCAGCCTGGCGGAAAGCCGCCAGGAAGAAAAGCAAAAGCCCGTCCTACTGTCGCACGCGACGTGAGGCGCGAAGTAGAGTCGAGAGGTGACGGCGCGAAAAAGGGGTCATTCTACTTTTTGAAAAAGTAGAATGACCCCTTTTTGCCCCAACAAGGGCAGGTTCCAAATTCGAATGCGACAGCTAGCAGCAAGTGATTGGTGTTGGTGAAAACATCGCTGGGTCGTCCGAATGTCTGGTTGTTTTC
>JBBDNV010000088.1:0-111168 GCA_040877415.1 Pirellulales bacterium | reverse complement strand
AACAAATCTCGCTAGCGGACTAAGCTAGCGGAGGAGTTTTCTTCAGAGCCGGACAGACCATCTTTTTTCGGTAGAGCCGCCACATTCGATCACGGCACGTCGGTGAGCTGGCCGGTCGTCGGGTCGCGGGTGATGCCGTTGAGGTTGGCGCCGGAGCCGGGTTGGATGGTGTAGCCGACGCGCTTGAGATAGTCGACGGTCGAAGAGTTCCAGCCTTTCGCCAGGTGCAAGACGGTGTCGCCTTCGGTGTGCAGGCGGGCAGCGGCGGCGGAGGCGGCCAGCGACCAGCCGCGGCCGACCAGGTGAACCAGCACGTCGCACAGGGTGTTGGGAATGCGGCGGCCGCCCGTGGCGCCGAGCGCGACGAGCGGACGGTTTTCCTCGAAGACCAAGGTCGGGCACATGTTGTTCAAGGGGCGCATGAGGGAGCGCGGGGCGTTGGGATGACCGGGCGTGGGATCGAAGCGCGACATGCCGTGGCCCAGAACGAGCCCAAGCCCTTCGACCGTCACCTGCGCGCCAAAACCTTCGCCGTGCGTGAGCGTTAGCGCCGCCATCATGCCATTCTTGTCGACCGCGTTCAGGTGAATCGTGCCGCCACTGGTGCGGCCGTCGGTTCCGGCGGGAATGAGGCGCTCGTGGTCGACCGCCTGGCGCACGCGCCCGGCCGACTCGTCGGCGTACTCGGCCGACAGCAGCCGCCGGACCGGCACCTTGGCGCCTGCGGGATCGCCCAACAGCGACAGCCGGTCGTGCCAGGCCAGCCGCAAGGCCTCGATGCGAGCGTGCGCGGCGCGAGGATCGGCCGGGTCGGTCTTTTCCCAGGCAAGCGCCTTCATGGTCGAAAGCGTTTGCACGACGCTCAATCCGCCGGCCGTCAGCGGCGCCGTGTAAATCGTGCGGCCGCACCACTCGAGCGAAAGCGGCTCGACCTGGCGCGCTTCGTAGGCCGCCAAATCGGCTTCGGTCACCAGCCCGCCGTGTTTTTTGAACTCGCGGGCGATATGCGCCGCAATATCGCCGCGATAGAAATCGGCTACCGAATTGTCGGCGGCGAGTTTTTCGAGCATCGCGGCCAGATCGGCGTTTCGAAAAATGTCTCCTTCGGCCAGCGGACGGCCGTCGACGAAAAACAGCCGCAAGGAGCCCGGATCACGGCGGAACTGTTTTTCCGCGCGACGAATCGCCGCGGCCAACCCCTTGTCGACCCGAAAGCCGTCGCGCGCGAATCGAATGGCCGGCTCGATCAACTTTGCCAGCGGCCGCGTGCCGAACCGATCGATTGCCAGTTGCAGTCCGGCCAGCGTGCCCGGCACTCCGGCCGACAGCCAGCCGTGCTGATTGACGCCGTCACGCACGCGGCCCTGATTGTCAAGTGGGTACATATCGTGGCGTGCGGCGGCCGGGGCGGCGGAATTGAAATCGATGGACGCGGCGCGGCCGTCGGGCCAGCCGACAACCAGGTGCCCGCCGTAGCCGCCGATTCCGCACATGGGAACGGCCACCACGCCGGACACCAGGGCCGCGGCCACGGCAGCGTCGACGGCGTTGCCCCCGTCGGCCAAGACGCGCGTGCCGGTTTCCGCCCCTTGCGGTTGCCCGATCACGAGTCCGGCGGAGCCAGGATCGAACGAGAGGGCCCGAGCCGGACGCGCGTGAAGCGCGATCAGTCCGGCGCCGCCCAGTTGCAGCCAGCGGCGGCGCGAACATCGCTCGAAAAAAGACGGCAGCATGGCTGCGCTTGTACCGCGCACGCTCGCGCGGGTCAATCGGCCGTTCGACGGGCCGTTGGTCGCCCACGGCCCGCCAGTCAATCCCTCCGTCAATCGTTTGGTTGTTTCCGCCGCCGGCGCGTGACAGAATAGTGCCGTGCGTCTCAAGGAGTCGACCCAAATGACATCGAGCTTGAAAGTCGCGCTGTTCGCCATGACGCTCGGTCTCTCGTGGTTAACGAGCACGGCCGCGGCCGCCGCGCGACCGAACGTCGTGCTGGTGATGCTCGACGATTTTGGCTACGAATGCGTCGGCGCCAACGGCGGCACCTCGTACCGGACGCCCAATATCGACCGGCTGGCCGCCGGCGGGGCCCGCGGCGAGCATTGCCACGTGCAACCGCTGTGTACGCCGACTCGCGCGCAACTGATGACCGGCAAGTACAACGTTCGCAACTACACGCGGTTCGGCCATCTCGATCCGGCGCAAGGCACGTTCGCCCAATTGTTCAAGCGGGCGGGCTACGCCACGTGCATCGCCGGAAAGTGGCAGCTCGGGCGCGACAAATCGCTGCCGGCCCATTTCGGCTTCGACCAGCATTGCCTGTGGCAGCTCGATCGCCGGCCGCCGCGTTATGCGAATCCCGGGCTGGAAATCGACGGCCGCCGGGTCGACTACTCCCACGGCGAGTACGGACCCGACATCGTCAATCGGTACGCCATCGATTTTATCGCCAGCCACAAGGACCGGCCGTTTCTGCTTTATTACCCCATGATGCTGACCCACAATCCGAATCAGCCGACGCCCGACAGCAAGGATTGGGACCCGCGGGCCATGGGGGAAAATGTGAGCCGAAGCCCCGAACATTTTGTCGACATGGTGGCTTACGCCGACAAGTTGATCGGCAGCGTCGTGGCCGCTCTCGACCAAAACGGACTGCGGGAAAACACGCTCGTGATCGTGATCGGCGACAACGGCACGACGCGGGGAACACGCTCGCGCATGGGCGAAAAGCTGGTGATCGGGGGCAAGGGATCGAGCACGCACCTGGGAACTCACGTGCCGCTGGTGGCCAGTTGGCCCGGCGTGATTCCCGAGGGCCTCGTGCTGGGCGACGTGGTCGACAGCACCGATTTCCTGCCGACCATCTGCGAAGCGGCCGGCGTGCAGTTGCCGGCCGACTGGAAGCTGGATGGTCGCAGTTTTCTACCGCGGCTGCGCGGCCAGCCGGGCAATCCGCGCGAGTGGATCTACTGCTGGTACGCCCGCGACGGCGGGGCGAAGGCGCAATTCGAGTTTGCCATGAACCAGCGCTTCAAATTGTATGGCGACGGCCGGATGTTCGACCTGGCGGCCGATCTCGACGAAACGCATCCGCTCGACGCGCGATCGCTCTCGGCCGAGGCGTCCGCCGCGAATCGGCTGCTCGCAGGCGCGCTCGACGCGTATCGCGATGCGCGTCCGGCGGCGCTTGCGGCGCAAGCGGGCCCGCGAGAGCAGCGGGCGGAATGATGGCCGCAGCCGCGCGTCAACGTTCGCTATTGCCGCTTCTTGAATGTCAAGCACTGTGGAGGCGGCACGGCTGGACGAGCCGCCCGTGGCACCGTACGCAGCGTATCGGGCGCCGCGTCATGGAACAATCGCGTACGTTACCGTCACGTGAGCCGTGATGGTTTGCTCGCCCTGTGAGATCGGCACCTCACCCGGCGCAGCGACGCCGCGCACCTCGACACCCAAGGTCATAAGCGGCCGCGGCAGCGAAGCAGATTGCTCGCTGATCAAGAGCGGCGCGCCCAGCTTGACGCCGGCTTCTGCGGCATACAGCTCGGCCCGATGCCGCGCGTCGGCCATCGCCTTGCGGCGCGCCTGGTCCATGTGCGGCTGCGGCTCGGCCAGCGAGAAGCCGACGCCCTGGATGCGGTTGCCGCCGGTCTCGACCACGGCGTCGAGAATCGATCCCAGCCGCGATACCTCCATCACCTTGACGTTGACCTGGTTGGTGACCGTGTAGCCCACGATTTTTGGCGGTTCCCTGCGATCGCGGTCGTAGCTTTGCTTCGGGCTGACGTTGAAGCTCGAGGTTTGAACGTGTTTGTCGGGGATGTCGAGCCCGCGAAGCGTTTTTAGCAACTGGGCCATGCGCCGGTTGTTTTCCGTAAGCGCCTCGGAGGCCGTTTCGGCTTCGGTCGTTACGCCGACGGCGACGTTGGCCATGTCCGGCCGAACCTGCACCTCGCCCTGGCCCACCACCGTGATGGAAGGCACGAGTTTGTCGTTTTCGTCGGCCCGGGCAAGAGCCGTCAGGGCCAAAACGATGAACAGCGTTGGAAGCCTGATCGCGCGTTGCATGGTTGTTCTCCTTAGGCCCTAGATGGTTAGATTGCCCGGCGCGTCCCGCTGCGATACCGCAGTCTACCACAGGATATTCGTTCAGCCGGGCCATCAGCGGTCGCCGGGATTGTTAGGAATTGGCGAGGTTGCGGCGTGATCTGGCGAAAAAATTCGCGAAACGGCGGTCCGTCTGGTATGTTGGGCGGTGGGGCGTGACCTCTGAATGGAGAGCTTTACGATGCACCGTAAGCTCTGGACCCCTTGGAAATCGCTTTTGGCCGCTCGCAGCCATCGACCGAAACAACATCTCCCGTCCGCCCGACTCCACTTCCAACCGCTCGAAGACCGTTTGGCGCTAACCACGCTGCCGACCGGCTTCACCGAGACGCTTGTCACGACCGAAATGGACATGGCGGACAGACTATCGTCACCCACGGCGATGGAGTTTTCGCCCATCGGCGAGTTGTGGGTGCTGGAGCAGGGCGGAAAAGTCAAGTTGGTCCGCGGGGACGGCTCGATCCACACCGCCGAAACTTTGTCGGTGCACTTCACTGGGGAGCGCGGCCTGTTGGGAATCGCGTTTGACTCGAACTACGACGGCACGGGGCCGAATGCCGACTATATCTACCTCTACTACACCGATCCGCCCGGCCCGCTGACGGATCCGGCCAATAATCGGCTGAGCCGCTTCACCGTGACCGGCGCCGGCACCGCCACGCCGGACCTGGGGAGCGAATCGATCCTGCGCGATCTGCCGCAGGAAGCCGACGGCGGCAACACAAACCACAACGGCGGCGCCATCCACTTCGGACCCGACGGCAAACTTTACGTGGCCGTCGGCGATCACAACTACGACAACATTCCGCAGTCGGAACATGTGTCGCAGGTCACCGACACGCCGTTCGGCAAAATTCTGCGGCTCAACGCCGACGGTTCGGACCCCGTCGACAATCCCTTTTACGTCGAGAATCCGCCCGACAATTGGGTGAATTCGATTTGGGCTCTCGGCCTGCGCAATCCTTTCACGTTCGCCTTCGACCCCGACAGCGGCACGATGTTCATCAACGACGTGGGTGAGAGCTCGTGGGAAGAGATCAACGAGGGGAGGGCGGGAGCCAACTACGGCTGGTCAGGTCGACTTAACATAACGTATCCGGTGTGGGAGGGGTTTTTGGGCGCTGGGCCGACGTGGGCGGAAGATTACCGCGACCCCCAGATGGCCTACGATCATTCAAACTCGCCGCCGACGCCAGCCGGAGTGGCCATCACCGGCGGCGCGTTCTACCCGAGCAACAGTCAATTCGGCAGCAACTATGCGGGCCTGTATTTTTTCGCCGACTACGGCGCCAATTTCATTCGCATTTTCGACCCCGACAACCCCGGTTCGCTGGCCACGCCCGACACGTCGCTGGGTTTCGCCACCAGTCCGACGACCAGCGCGCCGGTGGATCTCAAGTTGGACGCCGCCAGCAATCTCTACTATCTGGCGCGCGGATTCAGCGGCTTCGGCGAAGTCTACCGCATCTCGTATACCGGCGGCTACGGTCCCACGTCGGTGGCGGCGCGGCAGATTTTCTACAACAACTCGACTTTCGACGGCGACGACGCCGCGGCCAACGCGCAGGACGACGCCGCCATTGCCCCCGGCAAAACGGCCTATCTGCCCGGCGCAGGCACCGCCCTGTCGTCGAGCGTCACGAGCTACTCGCGCGGCATCAACGGCGTCATGATCGACCTGGCCGGCAATCACGGGCCGCTCACGCCCGCCGATTTCACGTTCAAGGTGGGCGCCAACAATACGCCCGGCACGTGGGCGGCGGCTCCCGCTCCCACGGACGTCGTCGTGCGCGCGGGCGCCGGAGCGGGAGGCGCGGATCGCGTCGAGATCATCTGGGCCGACGGGGCCATTACGAACACCTGGCTGGAAGTGATCGTCGAGGGAAACGACGCGAGCGGCGGGTTCAACTCCAACACCGGGCTGCCGGCCTCCAACGTCTTTTTTTTCGGCAACCGCGTGGGCGACACGTTGACCGACGCCTCGCCGACGTTTCTCTTGACCAACGCGGTGGACGTCATCGCGACCCGCATGAACGGCGGCGCCGGAGCGACAATCTCGAACCTGTACGATTTCGATCGCAATGGCCTGGTCAATTCTGCCGATCAAATCATCTCGCGAGGCAATGCCGGCTTAACAAGCAGGATCAACATCCCGAGCCCGCCGCCCGCGCCGGAGGCGACGCCGTCCTCGAGTAGCACCCTTGCCGACGACGGCAGCGTTTCGGCCGTGGCTTCGGCACTGGCCGAGCCGTCATCGCGCCGGGAGTCCGATCCGGATGCATCGAGGCCGCCCGCCGCGCCGCCGGACGCCGTGACGGATCGCGGCCCGCTCGCCAGGCTACTTGCGCACGCGGCAGACGAAAGTGCGTCACGGTCGCGGGGCCGGCTCGCCGAGGTCGATCCGTTCAGCACCGTCGGCGAGTTGGACGATGAGCTGCTCGATGAGCTGCTAAGCGACCTGGCGAGAGAGTGACGCGCGCGGCGGACGAAACCAGAAGTGCCCTCCCGCGAATCACCGGCGGTGTAGCTCGGACGATTTCATCGAGCGGCGACTCGCCGACGCCAGTCACGGCCGCTACAATATCCCTCAATTCCGGCCCTTACCCATCGGATCACCGCCAACGTCGAGTGCACAACATGGCTCACAAATGCTCGAGGTTCGTTCTTGTCTCCTGCTCTTGGGCACTGCTTCTGACCGCGACCGCCGCGGGCCAGGACAACTGGCCCCGCTTTCGCGGCGCGGATGCCAGCGGCGTTGCCGGCGACGATCCTCGGCTGCCCGATACCTGGGACCAGGAAACGGGCGTGCAATGGAAGGCCGCGATACCCGGCCGAGGCTGGGGCAGCCCGATCGTTTGGGGCGAGCGGGTGTTTGTTTCCGCCGTCCACAGCGACGACGAGTACGAAATGCCGAAGGGCGGTCTGTATCTCGGCCAAGGCCGCGACAAGCCGCCCGACACGGTTCACCATTGGATGGTGTATTGCCTGAGCCTCAAAACGGGCGAGGTTCTGTGGAAGCACGAGGCCCATACGGGCAAGCCCCGGATAGCGCGCCACCCGAAGAACACGTACGCCGCCGAAACGCCCACCACCGACGGGAAACGACTCTACGTGCTGTTTGGAGACGTGGGCCTGTACGCGTACGACTTTGATGGAAAGCAGCTATGGGCCCATAGCATCGAGCCCAAGAAAACGCTCTACGGATACGGGGCGGCGGCTTCGCCCGTCGTCGAGGGCGACCAGGTGATCATGGTGTACGACAACCAGGAAGAGTCGTACATCGCCGCCATCGACGGCGCCACCGGCGAGAATCGCTGGAGAGTCGTGCGAGACGAAACGAAAACGTGGGCCACGCCCTTCGTGTGGCGGCACGAAGGCCAAACCGAAATCGTCACCAGCGGAGAGAAGGAAATCCGCTCCTATGCGACCGACGGCAAGCTGCTGTGGCACTTTGACGGCCACATGTCGGTCTTGACCATTCCGTCGCCGTTTGCCGCCGATGGATTGCTCTACATCACGTCGGGCTATTTTCAAGACAACAAGCGGCCCGTCTATGCACTCAAGCCCGGGGCGGCCGGCGACATCACCTTGGGCGACCGCGAAACCGCCAACGAGTTCATCGAATGGTCGCTCGAAAAGATGGGGCCCTACAACACGTCGCCCATCGTCTACGGCGGCTTTTACTACACGCTGCTCGATCGTGGCATGCTCACCTGCCACGACGCCAAGACGGGCGAGCTGGTTTTCGACCGCACGCGATTTCCGCAAGGAGCGACCTTCACGGCTTCACCCTGGGCCTACAACGGCAAGCTGTTTTTCCTGGATGAGGACGGCAAAACGTACGTCATGCCCGTGGGCCGCGAGTTTACGGTCGAGCGCACCAATTCGCTCGACGAGCTCTCGATCGCCACTCCGGCAATCTGCCAGGGAAAACTGCTGATCAGGACGGCTTCGCAGATCTATTGCATCAGCAAAGACGGCCGTTAGAAGGCTGTCCTGACCACCAGCGGGCTCGCGACTCACACGATTCATTGGCCCGTGCTCAGCGATTGCGATTCCGTTCGAGAGCGTCGTCGGGGACCGGGCCGGCCATGGGCGGCGTCTCGAAAAACTTGCCGTCGTCGACCAGTCGAGGGTCGCCGGTGCGCTCGAGCTCCGCCAGCAGCCGGGCGCGTAGTTCGGCCGCGACCTTGGCGTACTTGGGGTCCTTGGCCACGTTGGTCATCTGGTCGCGGTCGTTTTTCAAATCGAACAGCTCTTCGCGCGGGCGCTTGCCGTAGGCATGGTCGAAGTAGCGCTTCCACTGGGCATCGTCGCGGTGCGTCACCAGCCACGCCTTGGTCGGCCCGGCATCTTCGTCGGCCAGCGTCACATACGTGGTTTCGGTGATCTCTTCCGCGGTCGGTGGGTCCTGGCCATCCAGACGATACGGATCGCCCAGCGGATGGCGATCGGGGCGGAAGTTGATGACGAACAGGTAATCGGCCGTGCGAATCGCGCGCTGCGGATAGGGCAGATTGCCCGCGCGGGCCGTGGCGACGTGGCGTTCGCGGCCCGTGACGACAAACGTCCGCTCGGGATCGACCAGGCCCTCGCGCGGGGATTTCAACACCGGCCACAGGCTGCGCGCCGTCATCACCTGGGGCACGCTTACGCCGCCGGCTTCGAGGAAGGTAGGAGCCAGGTCGGGCAGGTTCACAAAATCATCCGCCACGCGACCGCCCTGAACTCCCGGCCCCGCGATCGCCAGGCTGACGCGGGTGCCGAAATCGTAGAGGTTGCACTTGCCGTGCGGAAAGCCGGGTGGTCCGTGGTCGCCGCTGATGACGAAGAGCGTGTTGTCGAGCTGCCCCGTTTTTTTCAACTCCTCGACGAGCACCCCCAGCGCGGCGTCGAAGGCGGCGATTTCACCAAAGTAATCGGCCAGGTCTTGGCGCACTTCGGGAACGTCGGGCAAAAAAGCCGGCAGCCGGCCCTTGAGCACATCCGGATCGAACCCCCACAGGACGCTGCCCGAACCCTTGATCCACTTGCGGTGTACGTTCGTGGGTCCAAAGAAATAACAGAACGGGCGGCCCGGCTTGCCGTCGGCCAGAAAACGGGTGAAGTTGCCGCGCACTTCGTCCAACAATTCCTGCTTCGCTTCGTCCACCGATTTGCCGGCGGCGACCATCCGCGTGGCGTGCTGCGAAAACTGATTGAAACGACGGCCCGACCGCTCGTAAGCATGAGCCTGGCCGCCGTACGGCGCATCGGCCGGCCGCCCGGGGCTCCAAACTTTCCAGGTCTTGCCGATGTGGTAGCCCGCGCCCTCGAGCAGCAGCGGCCAGCTTGGAATCCTGGAATCCCAAACGGCGCCTCGCAGGATGGCGCCGCGGCCGGTCCGCCAGAAATACTGGCCGCTCAAAAGCGCGCTGCGGCACGGCGTGCAGGAAGGCGCGTTGACGAAGGCGTTGCGAAACACCACGCCGCGACGCGCCACGCGGTCGAAATTCGGCGTGCGCACGACGTCGTTGAGCCCGCCCGGCCCGTCGAGCTGGGCGTAGACGCTCGCCAGCCGGCCCCAATCGTCCGCGAAGGCAAACAGGATATTCGGGCGCCCTTCGTCGGCGGCGCTGGCGTGTGGCAATGCGAGCCATCCGGCCAGCACGGCCGCGGCGGCGCCGACGACCATTGGGTGCAGCGACGTCTTAGTCATCTCGTGACTGATTCTCCCACAACGGCTTCGCGGGCGAAACCGTCCTTCCGGCAGATTACCGGGGCTGCCGCCGTTCGCATCGACAAGCACGCTCACGCGGCCACATGGCTAACGCGCGCCCTTGTTCCCGGCATTTCCGGGGCGCCCAGCGGCACTTTTCTTTGTCGAGGGCCGCCGACCGTCTATAATGGCGACGGTCAAGGTGCATAATGCACATACATTGCCCGCACTGTCATAAGCCCGTCGAGATCGTTGACGACGTCGACTTCGTCGACGTGACCTGCCCTTCGTGCGGCAGCAGCTTCAATCTGCTGGCCGACGCGAGCACGGTCAGCCGCGGTGCGGACCACGTCGAGCAAATCGCGCACTTCGAGCTCCTGGAAGCGGTCGGCGTCGGCGCCTTTGGCACGGTGTGGAAGGCGCGCGACAACCAATTGGACCGCATCGTGGCCCTGAAAATTCCCCGCGCGCGACTCTCCTCGGGCCAGGACCGGGAGCAGTTCCTGCGCGAAGCTCGCACGGCGGCCCAGTTGCGGCACCCGAACATTGTCACCGTGTACGAAGTCGGGCGTCACGACGGGCTGATTTACATTGCCAGCGACTACATCCAGGGCGTGACGCTGGCGGACCAGATCGCGGTGGACCGGCCGGGGACGCGCGAGGCGGCCGAGCTGTGCGCGGTTGTGGCCGAAGCGCTCCAACACGCTCACGGTCGCGGAGTCGTGCACCGCGACCTGAAGCCCGGCAACATCCTGATCGATGCCCAGCGGCGGCCCTACGTCGTGGACTTCGGGCTGGCCAAGCGCGAAGCGGCCGAGATCACGATCACCGTCGAGGGCCGCGTGTTGGGAACGCCGGCCTACATGTCGCCGGAACAGGCTCGCGGAGAAGCGCATCAAGTGGACGGGCGCAGCGACGTCTATTCGCTGGGAGTGATCTTGTATCAGCTTCTGACGGGCGAGCTGCCGTTCCGGGGCAACAAGCGCATGCTGCTGCACCAGGTGATGTTCGACGATCCCCGCCCGCCGCGAAGTTTGAACGATCGGCTGCCGCGCGACTTGGACACCATCGCGATGAAGGCCATGGCCAAGGAGCCTTCTCGCCGGTACGCCAGGGCGCAAGACATGGCGGACGACCTGCGGCGGTTTCTCGACGGCCGGCCGATCGTGGCGCGGCCCGTCGGCCGGACCGAGCGCACCTGGCGCTGGGCGCGGCGCAATCCGCTGGTCGCGACGCTCGTGTCGACGACCGCGGCCGCGCTGCTGTTGACGTCGATCGTCTCCGCGGTCGCCTACGACCGCACGCGGCGGGCCCTCGACGGCGAAATCTTCGCCAGGCACCAGGCCGAGCTACGCCGCAATCAGGCGCAGCAGGCGCTCGCCAGCGAAGCCCGCCAACGCAAAGAAACGCTGCTCGCGCAGCAGCGCGCGGAAGAAAACTTTCGCCGCGCGCGCCGCGCCGTGGACGACTACATGACGAAGGTCAGCGAGAACCGGCTCTTGGACGAGCCGGGCTTGCAGCCCTTGCGCAACGAGCTGCTCGAGGAAGCGCTGCGCTATTACAAGGAGTTTCTCAGCGACCGCGGGGACGACCCGCAGATCAAGGCCGAGGTGGCTTCGGCCTATTTGCGGCTGTCGCAATTGCAATCGACGATCGGCGATACCGACGAGTCGCTCGTATCGCTGGGGCAATCGCTCAAGCTGGTCGAGGAGGTGATGGCTTCCGGCGCGGACGTCAGGCAGTATGCCAGTTGGATTGGCGGCGTGTTTCGCGGTCCCCGCTACAATCGCCGCGCCCAAGCGCCCCCGTCGAATCCGCTGGCGGCCGTGACGCTGATCAAGAAGGGGAGCGCCATCTGGGAGAAGCTCGTGGCCCAGGCTCCCGACGTGCCGGGCTTTCGCCAGGATCTGGCCGGCTTCTACTTTTACCTCTCCATGGCCAGTTATGCGTTCGGAAACACCGCGGGCGCGATCGACGAGATGCGCCAAGCCGAGCAACTGCTCAAGACCTTGAGAAGCGAGCATCCCGAAGCGCCGATGTATCGAGAGGAATGGTCAATCGCCGCCAGCACCTTGGGGGAGATGCACGCATTGGCGAAAAAACCGGCGGAAGCCATCGCGATCTACGAAGCGGCGCTGGCCGAGTATCCCGACAGTCTGGTGCTGTGCAACGAGGCAGCGCGATTCTTTGCCACCTATCCCGATCCCGAGGTCCGCCGGCCGGCCGAAGCGCTGCGGCTTGCGCGCCATGCCACGGAACTGGCGCCGCGCGACGCGGGCGCCTGGAGCGTTCTGGGAATCGCCTGCTACCGTACGGCGCAATGGCAGAGTGCCGTCCTAGCGCTGCAAAAAAGCGTGCAGTTGCGCGACGGCGGTGAAGCCTGGGATTGGTTCTACCTGGCGATGGCCGAGTGGCAACTCGGGCAGCAGGAGGAAGCTCGCAAGTGGTTCGCGCAGGGGGTGGACTGGGCCCGGACGCCCCGCAACTTGCGTCAAGTCCGCTTGCTGTATCAGGAGGCGGCCCGCGTTTTGGGCGAACCGGCCCCGGACGCCAGGTAGACGGGAAAACGCCAGATGAACAGCCGACGGCCGTCAAAATGCTTGACACCCCCCCTTCCAAGCTCGACACTCATGTTCCACCGACCGGCGCCATCGGACAACGAGACGTACACCTTCCGTGGAGGAAACTGCAAATGGGTAAGAAAAAGAGGAAGAAGACGGCGAACAACGGACCGGATCCGGACAAGACGATCGAGCTCAAGGTTCCCTTGCGATTATTCCAAAGAGTCGAGCAGCTAAGGCGGGACGATCCGGAATTCCTCACCCAGACGATCCGTGCCGTCTTTGACCATGACGAGTTGTTTGGCATCAATTTAATCCAGCTTAACAAGTCCGATTTGAAGCAAGCCGATCTGGCTAAGGCCAAGCAAACCGGAAAGGGTGCCAAGGGCGGACGCTTTTTTAAGGTCTGCGAGGGCCCCTGACGATGTCGGCTCCCGGCCGGATGATTCATGATGCCGAGTGATTCTCCAGAACGCCGGTTGGGAAACGGAACTCGCTCCCGGCCGAACGACCGCCGTGCGATCGAATCTCGTCGCCGCAAGGCGCGGGTTGCACCGGCTCAAAACGTGGTTGGCCGCGTCGAGCGGGATCTGGCCGAGCTCGAGTCCGCCGATCCGATGAACGCGCTGCCCGGACTGCTGGTCGACTGGCTGCGCGATGAGACGTGGATCGCCGCCGCGCTCGAGATGCCGTCGGTCGAGCGCCGCGCATGGTTGGCCGGCACCGGTGCCGCGACGTTCGATCACGACTGGGGCGGCTATGCTTCGTACCTGAGAGAATCGATCACGGGCCTGGATTACATTTGGACCGCCGACGAGCTCGATGAAATTCTGCGCCGCCATGCGCAATGGCTGCTGGTGAATCTCTCGGATATCCTCGACTTTCGCTTTGCCAGTTCGGATGCGCAGTGGGATGACGTGACTGTGACGGGCAGCGAAAACCTGCGCGAAGCTCTGGCAGCGGGGCGCGGCGTCATGGCGCTTTCCGTGCACCAGAGCCATCCCGGGTTTGGTTTCTTTCACCCGGCCTTCAGCGACCTGGGCATCAGCACCGTGGCCAACCTGGGAGATCGCGGCGCGCCGCACAGCTCGCTGTTGCTGGATGGATTGCGCGATCGCGTGGAGCTGCTGCCGACGACCGCGGCGGCCCTGCGCCCGATGTTGTCGCGCTTAAGCGGCGGAGGCTGCGTTGCCATCTATGGCGACTACCTGTATCCCGGCACGCCCGGCACGTTGTCGGCCCTTTTGGGAGGACCCGTGCTCGTCTCGAGCGCCGCGGTGTCGGTGGCGCTGCGCACCGGCGCGGCCGTGATTGGGGTGTCGGTTGCCCGGAATTGGCCGCCGGAAAACGGCGGAGTGCGGGTGTGCTTTGGGTCGCCGTTGCCGCTGGGCGAGTTGGATGCTCGCGACCCGGCCGCGCGCGATGCCGCCGCGGTGTGCTTTGGCGTGGCCATGGAATGCCTGATCCGCCGCAATCCAAGCGTGTGGCGGCTTTGGGCGGCGCTCTCTTATCGCTGGCACTGCGCCCAAGAAGCGCTCGCGTCGCTCGGGTGAACCGAGCCGTCGAGCCAAAGCTCTCGCGGATTGGCTACCGGTATGAGGGCACGCTGTTTCGCCCTTGCGTGTCGGCTGCCCAATCGGGCGGTTGGTCCGAAGGTTTCGCCAGCGCCATCGCCCGTTGTTGCCACCGCGCGGCGTGGACCGTGTCTCCCTGTTGACGGCATGCTTCGGCCAGATAGCGGCAGGCTGCCGCACTGTTCGGCTCGAGGTTTAGCACGCGCTGGAACACATCCGCCGCATCCGCCGGCCGGTGGTCGGCCAGGAGCGTCAAACCGAGCTTGCCAAGCACGAATGTGTCGGTGCACGGCCGATCGCCGCGGCTGGCCACCTTTTGCAGGCAGGCAATCGCCCGGTCGCGCAGGCCGGCTTCATCCAGCGACGTTGCCGCCAGCAGCCGGAGCGCCCGCTTGTTGTAGGGATCTTTCGACTCAAGAATTTCCAGGAGCATCTCGGTTGCTCGCGTGACCTGGCGTTGCTCGATTAGGATCGTGACATCCTGGATTCGATCGTAGACTTCGAGCATGTCCTTGGGATCGGGCAGAAGCTCGGGCGGAGCCACCGGGTCGCTGGCCGGTTTAGCAGCACCGACGTAGCCCAATGAGCGTAGTCGGGCCAGGTCGTCGTCGCTGACGGTGGCCGTATGAGGGGCGAGCGCCGGCCGCGCTGCCAATTCCATCGTGAGCTCGTCCAGTCGCGTCATCAGCCGTCGGGAAACTTCCGTCGTCGCATCAAATAAATTCGTCTGCTCCCTGGGATCGCGATCCAGGTCATACAGTTCCGGCCGCGGCGCCCGGATTAGCTTATATGGATTGACCACAATGCCGTCCTGTGAACTCCAACCATAGGCGCTCGTCGGAAAACGGTTTTCAAAATATACGGCCCGCGACTCGCCATCCGTCGTACCGCCGACGTCTGCAAGCGGCAGCGGCCGACCATCCAGTTGGCCGGTTGGCGCGAGCTCAAGCCAGGCAAGAATGCTGGGCATGACGTCGATCAAGCCGACCCGCGCGCGGACCACCCGGCCGGCGTACCGACGATCCGGAAAGCGAACGACAAGCGGCACGCGCAACGTCTGGTTGTAGGTGAACAAGCCATGCGTAGTCTCGCCGTGCTGGCCCAGCCCTTCGCCGTGGTCGGCCGTCAGCATCACCAGCGTTGGGCCGCTCACGTGCCGTTCAATTCCATCGAGCAACCGTTTTAGTTGCGCATCGACGTACGCGATTTCGGCATCGTAGGGTCGAAGCGTGGTAAACTTCGGATCATAGCCGGGCGGTGCATAGGGCGCGTGGGCGTCGAAATAGTGGACCCACAAGAAGGCCGGCGCGTCGCGCGGCTGTTTGACCCAATCCAAGGCTGCGTCGGTCACTTGAGCGGCATTTCGTTGGGCATAGTTGAACTTGTTGAAGGCGTTCCCAGGCGGCATCCGGTCATCGTAATGGAGAAATCCCTGGTCCAGTCCGAAACGGTGATCCAATACAAAGGCTCCCACAACGGCCGCCGTGTCGTAGCCTTGCGCGGACAGGACTTTTGCCAGCGTTTTCGCTTCCGAATCGAGGCGGTCCGGTCCATTGTCGTGGACGCCGTGTCGACGCGGCACCAATCCCGTCATCAGGCTCGAGTGACTGGGCAGTGTGAGCGGCGCCGGACAGAAGCAGTTTTCGAACCGCACTCCCTGTCGGCTGAGCGTGTCGATCGTCGGTGTGTCGTGCTGGGCCCCATAGCAGCCCAACCGATCTGCCCGGGTGGTGTCCAGCGTGATGAGGACGACGTTCCATGGCGCTGCGGTGGGTTTCTCTCGCCACGGCGACCAGACCATCACCGCCGCCAGAGCGGCCAGAGCGGTCCCCAGGCACGTCCCTATCACGCGCCGGTCAACGGCTGCGCCCCGTCGGTCGTGTTGATGACGCCGAGTCATGGCGATGGCGCGCCAGATGGTTTGTCCTCGGAGGAGTTGGTCGCGCGCTTGGCGGGCGGTGAAGCCTTGTGGAGATCTTTGGCCGGCTCGTTGGCGCCGCCGGCCGCGGATTTGTCCGTTTTCGATACGGCTGGTTTCGCCGGATCGCCGGCGGGTGGCTGCTCGCCGCTCGGCAGTTCCAGATCGGGATCCGGCTGGGCCTCGGGAAGCGGCGGGTCCGAGGTGCGATTGGCGGCAGCTTGCTCGGCCAGCTTGAGCATCGCCTGCATTTGTTCCGTGTCCGGCTGCTCCGGATCCAACTCGAGACTCCGCCGCAGATGAAAGGCGGCCAACCTGGGCCGGTCGAAGTCCTTGAGCGCGTAGATCGAGGCAATTTGCTTGTGTGCCAGTGCATAGTCGGCGTCGATTTGCAAGGCGCGCCGATAAAATGCAAACGCACGCCCATAGCGGCCCTCGTTGAAGTGATACGCGCCAAGATTGGCTAGCGCAATCGGATTGGGATGGCGCAGGTTGGCCTTGATCGCGGCGCGGAACTCAGTAAGCGCGTCGTCGCTTTTGCCCTTTCGTATAAAAAGTTGCGCCAGATTGACATGTGGAGCGTCGAAATGCGATTCGGCTTCGATCGCCTTGCGGTAGTGCTTCTCGGCCAGGTCCAGCTTACCCATACGGCGATAGACCAGACCCAAGTTGTTGTGGGCAATGGCGTTCTTGGGAGAGATTTCCAGCGCTCTCAGGCAGAGCTTCTCGGCCTGCTGCTGGTCGTCCTTCTGACTCAACATCGCGGCCAGCGTCGATAGTGCGCGTGGCTGGTTGGGGTTGAACCGCAGGGCCAGGGCCAGTTCGGCGATGGCCTCGTCCACCTTCCCTTCCAGGTTCAGGATATTGGCCAGTCCGTCGTGGGCCATGCCATCCAGGCCGTCGATGCGGAGCGCACCGCGAAACGCCTCACGGGCTTCGTCAAGGCGGTTGGCTTGCAGGTGCAGATAGCCGATCTGATTGTGGGCAGGGGCGCCGGCGGAGCCGGGGTCCATGGCCACCGCCTTTTCAAACAGCTCAATCGCGTTCTCGTCCTTGCCGCGGGAATTGGCGATCTGCCCGCGCATAATATAAGCCTGGGCGGTTTGCGGCTCGATCGTTAAGGCCGCTTCGATTTCTGCCTCAGCCTTTTCCACCTCACCGCGGGTCAGGTGCACGCCCGCCATGCCCAGGCGGTAGTTGGCGTCGTTGGGCTCATAGCTGGCACAAAGTTGATAATTGGTCATCGCTCGATCCAGTTCGCCCTGGTCGCGATAGGCGCCGGCCAGAACCGAGCGGCTGAAGACGTCGCCGGGCACTTCGGCCAGGCTGGCCTCGAGGATCGGAATGGCGTCCTTGCCCTGCCCTTGAGCTTGCATGTTGATGGCCTTTTGCACGGATTCCCAGTGGCCAATCATTTCCTTGGGGTCGCGCAGCACCGGCCCGACCTTCTCGGCATCGCGGACGGTCGCCACGTAACCCAATTCGGCCAGATGCCCGAGGGTCTTGCTGTCGAGATTCAGATCTTTCAGATCAATCGCCTTACGCGCGGCCAGATAGGGGTCATGCCCCAGAAACTTGACCAATCGGTCGCTCAGGACGCGCACCGTGTCCGGCTGATCGTCGTGCAGATTGTTTAGCTCGCCGGGATCCGACTGCAAGTCGTACAATTCGGGCGTGGGGGCGAGAATGTACTTGTAGTCGTCGCGGCGGATGCCCACCAACGGCGCCCAGCCGTGCATGACCATCGTGGCGATGGTTTCGATCAGGACGGAGCGGGGCTGGCCGTCCCAGGACCGGCACAAATCGAGGCCGTCGAGGTCGTCCGGCCGTTCGAAGCCCAACAGCGACAGCACGGTCGGGACCACGTCAACGAGACATGTCTGGCGATTGATCGCGTTGCCCTTGGGCAATCGAGAAGGCGCGTGGAAGATCAACGGCACGTGCAGCGTGGCGTCGTAGGTCAGCATGGAATGCGTGAATTCGCCGTGCTCGCCGAGTCCTTCCCCGTGGTCTGCCGTGTAAACGACCAGCGTCTTGTCGCGCACGCCCAGTTCCTGCAATTGCGCCAACAGCGCTCCGATCTGCGAATCGGCGTACGCAATCTCGCCGTCGTACAAATCATCCGAGTATTGACTGCGAAACGGTTCCGGCGGCATGTACACCGCGTGCGGATCGAAATAGTGAACCCACAAGAAGAACGGCTCGTGGGCATTTTCGCCGAGCCACTTGAACACCGGCTCGTTGGTCAATTCCGCGGCTCTCTCCCGGAACATGTGCGCCGAGTATTTCAGGCCCCGCGTGAGGTCGTCGTTGTAGTCGTCGAATCCCTGGCCGAGGCCGAAACGCGAATCCAGCACGAAGGCCGAGATCGCCGCGCCGGTCCGATATCCTTTCGCCTTGAGCCGCTCGGCCAGCGTGGTGACGTCGTCGCGCAGATGAAAGGTGCCGTTGGAGCGGGCGCCGTGCCGGTACGGATACAAGCCGGTCATCAACGATGAATGCGCCGGCAGCGTGGAGGGCGACGGCGTGATGGCCTGGCTGCACAAGATCCCTTCTCGCGCCATCTGGTCGAGCACGGGCGTCTTGATCCCCCGATTGCCGTAGCAGCCGAGGTGATCGGCCCGCGTCGTATCGGTGGTGATGATCACCACGTTGAAGCCGCGAAGGGCGCCGGGCTGGGCCTGGATGTGATCGACGGGCTTTAGCTCGCTCAGCACTTGCCCGGTGATGTCATCCGGCGTCACGAGCCGCGCCAGGCGTTTCAGACCGAACATACTGGCCCCCAGCAGGACCAGCAACAGGGCTACTAAAAACCAGAGTCGCTCCGGCCATCTGGAGCGTTTTCGGCCGGCAGGCTGGCTGTCCGCCGCAGGTGAGATCGAAGAGTCGCCCACTACTTTGGACCCTCTACACGCCGCGTTGACGACACGCTCGATTGTAGCAAGGAATTCCGTGCTTAGCCCGGAGACACGCTCGATTGTAACAAGGAATGCCGGGAGAAAGGGGCGCGGGCCGGGCAAAAAACAAAAAGGCGGGCCTCGCGCTGGCGCGCCAGACCCGCCCGTACTGTGCTAACCCACTCTCAACGTACTTGCGCGCTTTCGGCGCGCCGCGTTGCGCTACGCTATGGCAGCCAGCTTGCGTCGCCGTCGACGCATCCAGCCCCCGACCGCCGCGCAAGCCAACCCCGCGGCTCCCAGCAGGGCACCGCTTGGCTCGGGTACATGTTCGATCCCCAGGGTAGCCGTATTCAGCGGCTCCCGAAGAAACGTGCTGCCAGGGCCGCCGACGAGGTGGAAGGCCCCGCCAAACAGGTGCAGCCAGTGCGCATCGGGATTGTTCGGAGTAGCCGGATTGGTTGGAAATTGGTAAAAAGTTTGACCCGGAACGTGCAATTGTTCTTGGTTGGTAAATAGCGAATGCACCAATACCGACCAGGAACCGGGGATATTCGTGAACGTTGAACCCGGCCCCCCACGTACGTGCCAGATGTTCCAGGCAAAGAACTGCGCGTCGACGTCGCTGTTGCCAGAAGGATTCGAGTTCTTGACGTGGATCGTGATGTCGAACATCGGCACATTGACGCTCGGCACAACGTTAATTCCGGAGGGCGGAGTCGGTAAATAGCCCGTGAAGAATCGAACCACGCTCTCCTCGTTGTTCGAAGCGGGACCGAACGGGCTGGGGATCGTCGGCAGCGCTATACCGCCAGGAACCGGCGTGATCCCGACAACATCCATCTCCGTATTGTCCAAGATGTGCATCGCGATCCTTGCCCCGGCCCATCCCCTCCACGGCGGATTAGCAGCACCAGGGTGAAAGTCAGCCTCAAGGATAAAAACATCGGAAGCTTGTAACGGCGGCGTCTTGATATCGGTGATCACGCCTTGGGCAAGAACCGTCGTTCCCGCCAGAAGCAGAACACCTATTGCCAGAGCGCCAAAGAGCGGTCTACGCACAGTGCACCTCGCTTTCATCATTAGCAATTAGACTCTCAGGTTGAATTGGAAATCCATGGTTGGAACGCCTGCTTGGTTGCAGGCACGAGAACTACGATTTGGCGGCCGCGCGCTGGCGGCCGCGCGCATCAGTTCCCTCCGCCTGTTCCCTCAAACCCTGGTCTCGACATTAGCGTCTCCTTATTTCGCCGTCGGATTGTTGGCCTTCAAACTGTCGTGCGAATCAAAACCCGTTGCGGTGATTGCCCAGGAACTGCAGCCAAAACAAAACGTCCGGATCCCACGCAGTCCACGCACCTCATCAGGCGTGGACTCCGCAACCGGACGTCTCTCTGGTTGACAACCTCGTTGCCATCGCAACGGCTCCGAAGTACGATGTGATTCAGATCACCGGCTACCCCTACACTTTCGTTTTGCGCATCGGCGCAGCTTTGCCAAGCGCCCTCTTATGATAATGTCGAGCGAGATAATAGCAATATATTCGCAAAATTTTTTTTGGAAATTTCGCCCGATGCCCATCCAGTGGGCGGAATGTTGAAGCCACTCTTTGGCCACCACCTGGGGGGGTGCGGTTGAACCGTCATGCCTGGCGGCAGTGGCGCCGCGGGGGGTGAGCCGCGAAGTGGCCACGTCTGGGCATGGAATATAAGTGCGCAAAGTCCTTATCTATCTGCTGTTTACGCTAGGTGGCGTGGCGGCCCTCACGTATGAAGTAACCTGGATGCGTAGCTTCCGGGTCGTGTTCGGCAGCTCGACCCAATCGGCCGCCGCTGTCCTGGCGGCCTATTTTGGCGGCATGGCGTTGGGCTACCTGATTGGAGCCCGGTTGGCGCGCCGGGGCGGCGCCCTCGGGCTGTATGGGCTGGCCGAGTTGTGTATTGGCCTGACCGCTCTGTTGGTCGGCCCGTGGCTGGCTCTGTTCCAGCACCTCTATCCCACGCTTTTTTCGTGGGCCGCCGGAGAGCCGGCGCTGTGGGTAACGGTTAAGTTGCTGCTAGCCCTGCTGGCGCTCGCGCCGCCGACCATCGCCATGGGCGCGACGCTTCCGCTGGTGATCCACGCGGCAGTGCCCGGCACCCAGCGGCTCGCGCGGGCGACCAGTCTGCTCTACGCACTCAACGTAGTCGGCGCGATGGCGGGCGCCGCGTTGGCCGGTTTCGTACTGCCGATGTCGGTGGGAGTCGCCAATGCCGTGTACCTGGCCGTGGCGATGAACATGCTCATCGGTCTGGCGGCGCTCGGACTGTCGCTACCCGTCCGAAAGCCGGCCGGACAAATCCGTCCGGCGCCGGTGCTCGCCGGCGCTCGTGTGCTCGACGCCGCTCCCGAGGGGCAACGCGCGGGCATGATTGTTTTGGCGGCCATCATTTCTGGGTTCGGCACCCTGGCGCTGGAAGTACTGTACGTGCGGATTCTCAGCTTTTACACCGAAGGATCGGTGTACAGCTTCAGCATCATGCTGGTCATCTTTCTGCTGTGTCTGGCGCTTGGCTCAGCCTTGGTCGCACGGCTAGGCGATCGGTCCGACTTGTGGCGATTGTTGGCCAAGACTCAAACGGCGGCCATGCTCGGCATCCTGTTGACTCCGTACTTGTTCGACATCGCCGCGAGCCTGACGTTGGCCGAGGGGGACTCTTTGTCCAGACAGATATCCAAGTTCGGGCTGCTCAGCGTGGCCACTTTGGGACTTCCCGTGATCATGGTGGGCATGGTGCTGCCGACAACGTGGAAGCTGGCGGCGCGGGATGCCGTGGAGATGAGTCACTGCGTCGGCCGATTGGTTGCCTGGAACACAGTTGCCGCGGTAGCGGGCTCGTTGGTAACGGCCTTTCTGCTGCTGCCGTGGCTGGGTTTGGGCGGCAGCCTGCTGTTCGTCGCGGTGTTGTACGGGATCATGGCTATTGGCGGCTTTTTGCGCGGCTATCGCGGGATTGGACGATTGCTCGGTTGCGCGGTGTGCATTGCCATTCCGGCTGGATGGTACGCAAGCGGCGCCTGGCAGTTCGGTGCTCCGACGTTGGCCAAAGGCGAGAAACTGGTGCGCTACCGTGAGGGCGCCGGTGCCAGCGTGGCCGTCATCGAGCACGCCAATGGACACCGGCTCTTGCGAATGAACCACAACTACTCGCTAGGTTCGTCGTCCGACGCCGTTCGGGAGCTGCGCCAGGGGCGGCTGCCGCTCATCCTGCACCCGCATCCGCGCCGCGTGGCTTTCATCGGCGTCGCGACCGGCATTACGGTTAGCGCGGTCTTGGATTTCAAAGTTGAGCGCGCGGTTGCCGTCGAATTGGTGCCGGAGGTGAGCGACGCCGCCGCCGAGTTCAGCACCTGGAATCGATCGGTGTTCGACGACCCTCGGGTCGAGTTGGTCGTCGACGATGGCCGCAACTACTTGCTGGGCACCGACGAACGATTTGACGTGATCACGAGCGACTTGTTCATCCCCTGGCACGCCGGCACGGGGGACCTGTATACCGTCGAGCACTTTCGCACGGCGCGAGATCGACTGGCCAAGGGCGGCATCTTTGCCCAATGGCTGCCCGGCTACCAGTTGACCGTCGACGAATTGCGCTCGGTCGTGGCCAGCCTTCAGGAGGTGTTTCCCTTCGTGACTCTGTGGCGCGGCGACTTCGATCCCGAGCGCCCGCTCGTGTGCCTGGTGTGCCATAACGATCCGGTGAACCTCGATGCGCAGGCGCTTCGGCAAGCCGCCGAGCGCTTAGCTCGGACGAGCGGCCCGGGTGATTCATTCCTTTCGAGCCCGCTGGGACTCGCAATGCTGTATGTGGCCGGTGATCGGGCTTTGCGGAGTTGGTCGGCTGGCGCGCCGCTCAATACCGACGATTATCCGTATATCGAGTACGCCACGCCGGGCAGTTACTATCGACACAAGCAACGGGATGTGGGGGCGATGGCCGGATTTCTGGCGGGCTTCCGTCCCCGGCAATGGGAGTATTCCCGGCCCCTCCCAGACGAGTCGGTCCAGCCGGGCCTTCGCGCGGCTGATCTGATGCACGACGCGCAGATGGCGCGGCAGGCCAATTACTTCGATCAGGAGTTTCGCTGCCTGACGGAACTTATCCCCCTGGCCTATGAAGTGCCGGCCGTGGTGGACTACGTCATTCGCGCGGCCGCGCGGTACCGGACTCGCAACATGGTCCAGCGCAGCGACGAATTGCTGTTGGCGCTTTGCAATGGGCCGCAGGCTCCCCTGGCCGCTCTGGTAGCCTTGGCTGAGGTCCGCCGCTCGGACGGCAAGCTGCAAGACGCGATCGATTTACTCTCGCGGGCGGTTGAACGCGTGCCCGACGCCAGGGCCGTTCGCCACGCGCTTTTGGAGTTGCTCAAAGAGGCACGGCAGAATGAGTTGATCGAGGCGCACCTGCAATACATACTGAAGGGCAAGCCGGATGAGCCGTACCTGCGCTTAGACCTGGCTCAAGCGTTCGATCGGCAGGGCAAGGCCAAGGAAGCGAAGGACCAGATCGAGCTGTTTCGCCGACTTCCCCTGGGTGACCAACGGCGCAAAGCGTGGCGGTATTTACGAACCCTGGGACTGGGAAAGTACGTCGACGAAGTTCCCGCGGAGGCTTCCCAGACCGATCCGCCCGGCGGGCTCGCAAAACCGCGCGACGACGCCGGACCGTGAAGCGTTCGCGTGCGATCTTTTCTTCGCGCGCACACCGGCTGGCTAAGGCGCCTTGGCAAACCACAACGCGAAGATGAACTGCGTAAACCAGTCGCCTTGGGTCACGATTGTCTCGGGGCTGCCCCGGTCAGGCACCTCGATGATGATGCAGATGTTGGCGGCCGGGGGCATGAGCGTCCTCGTCGATCTCGTACGATCGGCCGACGAAGACAACCAGCGAGGCTACTTCGAGTTTGAACCGGTCAAACGAACGCGCCTTGACCCGTCCTGGCTTTGCGAGGCGGCGGGCAAGGCCGTCAAGATGGTCTACCTGCTACTCTATGATCTGCCCCTTGACTATCAGTATCGCGTTGTCTTGATGCAGCGGCCGATCGCCCTGGTGTTGGCATCGCAACACGCCATGCTGAATCGGCGCGGCCAACCAGGGGCGACCCTCGCGAGCGACCAATTGGCCGACTTGTTCCTTCGAGAGGGGCGAAAAATCGAACAGTGGCTGGCCGAACGGCCAAACTTTCAAACGTTGAAGGTTGACTACGATCTGGTCCTGTCCGATGCGGCACGCCAGTCCACACGGATCAACGACTTTTTGGGCGGGAACCTCGATCGCTTAGCCATGACCCGAGCGGTCGAGCCCGCTCTGCGGCGACAGAAAGCCTGACGCAGGGGCCTGTGCGGCGCAGTGGCCGCGGGCAAGACTTCGATTCCAATAGGCGAATCCGGCGAGCGAAAATGGCACGCGTATCCGACTTCCCGGCCCTCCGCTCGATTTCCAGAGCGATGTCTTGCCGTTGCCACCCTCTGCGGCGACTTGCCAGCGGCTGTCTCGCGCTTCTCTGCCCGAGAGCGCGCATCGGGCCCTTTGACGCGGCGCGGCCGCGCCGTGCCGTTTGGCAGGCTGCGCTCGCTTGTTTCGCAATGGCTGCCGCGACTGCCTGGCTGCCGCAGGGAAACGACGCCGCGCAGCCCGATGGCGTGCATTTTGCGTATATCGGTCCCGGCGCGGGGATCGCGCTGGCGGGTTCGTTTGTAGCGGTGCTCGTGGCGATGATCTCAGCGCTCTTGGGCGTGTTGATCTGGCCACTCCGATGGCTGTGGCGCTCGGTCCGCGGACAACGTGCGCGCAAGCGGGCCAAGGTTCGCCGCGTCGTGATTCTGGGCCTCGACGGCCTCGACCCGGTGTTGGTCGACCAGTTCCTGGCCGAGGGCCGCCTGCCAAACCTCGACCGCCTGCGGCAAAAGGGCACCTATCTGCGCTTGGGCACGACCTGGCCGCCGCTGTCGCCGGTCGCCTGGTCGTCGTTCAGCACGGGATCGAATCCGGGCAAGCACAATATCTTTGATTTCATTGCCCGCAATCCGGCCGACTATCGTCCCACGATTTCGTCGGTGCGAATCCGGCCGGCGAGGTTACAGTTGCGGCTGGGCCGCTACCGGATTCCGCTTTCGCGGCCCCAGATTAGCGGCCTCCGCAGGAGCAAACCCTTTTGGTGCGTTCTCGCCGACGCCGGCGTCTTCAGCGCCGTGCTGCGCGTGCCGATTACGTTTCCGCCGGACCGCTTCCGCGGCGTGCAACTGTCGGCCATGTGCGTGCCCGATTTGCGTGGAACCCAGGGCACGTTCTGCTACTTCTCCGAAGGCGGCCAGGCGGCTTCTGCGGACCCCGATGTGGGCGGAGAACGCATCGTCGTGGCTCGGCAGGGCAAGACCATTAACACTTACTTGCCCGGCCCGTCCAACCCTCTGCGCGGCGAAAGTGCGGCCACGCGCGCGCCGTTGAAGATCGTCGGCGGCAAGAACGGCGGCGCCGTGTTGCACGTGAGCGGCCAGCGCGTGCCGCTTGCTCTGAACCGCTACACGGATTGGGTGCCCATAACCTTTAAACTGGCGCCCGCCGTCAAGATCCGCGGCATTTGCAGGTTTTATCTCAAACGATTCGAGCCCCCTTTCGAGATGTACTCGACGGCGCCGCACATCGACCCTAGCAAGCCCGTGATGCCCATCTCGCATCCGGCCGTCTTCTCCACCTATCTCTCCCGACAGTTGGGTCCTTTCGCCACGCTGGGATTGGCCGAAGACACCTGGTCCTTGTCGGAAGGCGTGCTGGACGAGGAGGCGTTTCTAGAGCAAGCGTACAACATCCATGAAGAACGGCAGCGGATGTTCTTTGACACGTTGACCCGCGTGCGGCGGGGCCTGGTGACCTGCGTGTTCGATGGCCCCGATCGCATCCAGCACATGTTCTGGCGATTCCGCGACGACGAACATCCGGCCCGCCCTGCCGACCCCGCCCGTCTTCAAGCACACCGCCATGTCCTGGACGACTTGTACGTCCGCATGGACCAGCTTGTCGGCCGGACCCTCGAGGCGCTCGACGAGCGGACCGCGCTGATTGTGATGTCCGATCACGGCTTCAAATCGTTTCGCCGCTGCGTCGACTTGAACGCCTGGTTGCGGGCCAACGGTTATCTCGCTTTGAAGGCGAATGCATCGTCGAGCGATCGTTCTTACCTGGCCGACGTCGATTGGAGTCGCACGCGCGCGTACGCCATTGGGCTGGCCGGCATCTATGTCAATCGGCAAGGCCGCGAGGCCGAAGGTATCGTGCCAGCCGGACAAGCCGGCCAACTGGCTCAGGAATTGGCCGAGCGCCTGACAGGTTTGCGCGACCACGAGCGGGATGAAGTGGCCATCCATCAGGCCGTGACCCGCTCGACGGTGTATCATGGTCCCTATGTCGACGCCGCTCCCGACGTGATCGTAGGCTACAACGTCCCCTATCGAGTGAGCTGGGAATCTGCCGTCGGAAAGTGCCGAGCCGATGTGTTTTCCGATAACCTGAAAGCTTGGAGCGGCGACCACTGCATTCATCCGCACCTGGTTCCGGGCGTGCTATTCAGCAATTGGAAGTTCGCGGCGCAAGGGGCCAATATCGTCGACATTGCGCCGACCGCGCTGGAGTTGTTGGGCGTAGCCAAGCCCGCCTATATGGATGGAAATTCCCTGCTATGCGACGGCGCGACTTCGTCAAACTGATGGTTTCCGCCGGTGGAGCGACGCTCGCTCCCGGCTGCGGCCGCGTTGCGCCGGGCCGGGCTGCCACGTCGCGTCGGGTTTACCTGGTTGCCTTTGACGGGCTCGACTATCGGATCGCGCGCCGCCTGCTCGACGCCGGCCGGCTGCCGAACCTTGCCCGTCTGGCCGAGGGCGGCTCGTTCTTGCCGCTCGGCACCAGCACGCCGCCGCAGACACCCGTCGCGTTCTCGAGCATCATCAGTGGCGCCGATCCGGGGCTGCACCAGGTGTTTGACTTCATTCACCGCGAAGTTGCCCCGCGTGATTCAGCGCTCATCATGCGGCCCTACTTTTCCACGGCCAAGGTCGAGACTCCGGAAAACAACTGGGCGGTCCCGCTTGGTTCCTGGCGTTTCCTCTTAACCGGCGGACAAACGGCGCAGCTCCGCCGCGGCCCCGCGTTTTGGGACTACCTCATCGAGCACGGCATCGATACCTCCGTCTACTACGTGCCCGCGAACTATCCGCCCGAAATGCCGAGTGGGCCTGGCCGGTTTCGCGCGATCAGCGGCATGGGCACGCCCGACCTGCTGGGGGGCTACGGTGAGTTTACGCTGTTTACGCCCGGCGTCGGGCGTCAAGGTCGCCAGGTGGGCGGCGGTCGTTTCGCGTTCTTGTCGATGCTCGGCAATCGTGGACGCGCCGAGCTGCTGGGCCCCGAAAACTACCTGCGGCAGCCTGATGCAGCCGGCCGCGTCCCGCGGATGACCGTGCCCATCGACATCGTCCGCGATCCGGCGGCGCCGGTGGCCAAGATCGTCATCGGCGGCACGACGCTGCTGTTGAACGAAGGCGAGTGGAGCGACTGGATCGGGGTCTTGTTTCAAACCGCGCTGCCGGGATCTTCCGTTGTCGGGGCGCTCGGCGCTCCGACCGCGATGCCGGGGATGGTGCGCCTGTTCCTCAAGCAGGTGCACCCGAAATTTGAGCTTTATGTCAGCCCGGTCAATATGGACCCCCTCGAGCCGGCCAACCAGATCAGCGTGCCGCAAGACTTCGCCCGTGACCTGGCTCGGCGCCACGGCCGTTTCTACACGGCCGGCATCCCCGAGGACACCAAGGCGCTCAGCCACGGCGCCCTGGCCGAAGAACAGTTTCTCGAGCAGACGCGCTTGGCATTAAACGAGCGCATCGACCATTACCGCCAGGCGCTGGCCGAGCTCGACGGTGGGTGCTTGTTCTTTTACTTTGGCGACACGGACCTGGTGCAACATATGTTCTGGCGGGACTGCGACCCCGACCACCCCGGCCGCGACCCGCGGCAGGGAGATCAGTTTGCCCAGGTCGTCGAGGAGCTCTACGTCAAGGCCGACGGTCTGGTCGGCGATCTGCTCAAGCACGCCACAGACGACGACACCATCCTGGTGTTCTCCGATCATGGTTTCACGACCTTTCGCCGTGGCTTTAATCTGAACTCCTGGCTGGCCGACAACGGATTCCTTGCTGACCGCCCGGGAAGCCTGCACGCGGATTCGGAAATGTTCGTCGATGTTGATTGGGCCCGCACGAGGGCTTATGGCCTGGGGCTCAATGGGCTGTACTTGAATCTTGCCGGACGCGAACGCCACGGCACGGTCAAATCCGCCGCCCGCGGTAGCGTGCTTGCCGAGCTGCGCGACAAGCTGCTGGAGGTGCGTGACGATGACGGCAGCCGCATCGTCGAGCGCGTGGACTTTGTCGAGGACATCTATCCTGGCGCCGACCCGCTGATCGCGCCGGATGTGTTGATCGGCTACAGCGACGGTTATCGAGCGAGTTGGGGCACGGTGCTGGGGGCAAGACCCCACGACCACGTCGAAAACAATCTGGATCGGTGGAGCGGCGACCATAGCTTGTCGGCCAGGCTGGTGCCCGGCGTGCTGTTCTCCAATCGCCGCGTGGCGATCGAAGATCCGACCGTCTCGGACATCGCGCCGACGGTTCTGGCCGCTTATCAGATTGCCACCCCGCCGCAGATGACCGGTCGGCCGCTGTTCGAGACCCCGTCCGAGAAGAGCGCGGGCTAGCGTCTCAAGAAACTGCCGTTACACGTTTTTGCGAAGGTTGCGGAGCACAGAAATGTTTGGTTCCAAAAAGACGGTGAAAATTGACAAGGATCTCTACGTTCGGTTGACCGAAGTTGCCTCTAAGCAGGGTTACTCGTCGACCCAGGAACTGATCATTCACCTCTGCGAGCGCGAGATTGCCGCCACGCTGCAGGAAAAACTCGACCAAAGCCAGGTCGAACAGCAGTTGCGGGGCCTCGGCTACATCGAATGAGCCGCGCATCCGGCAACATGCGGCGCGGCTCTTGACTCTTAGCTAAAACCAACACACACGTTTCGTAGCCGCCCCGTCATGGACGCCACAAATCTGACATCGACCCGGGCGATGGACTGGCTTTTGAGTTGGTCTGCCCAGTGGTCTCCTCTGGCGACGTTGCTCGTGTGGTCCGCCGTGGCCGGCGTGTTAATGACCGTTGTTTTCCGGTATACCTCGAACCAGCAGGGGCTCAAAACGGCCGCCGATCGCAGCCGAGCCCAGGTTTTGGCAATCAATCTGTTCGGTCACGAGCTGCACGCCATCTTTGCCAGTTTGGGGCAGTTGTTCAGGCACACCGGTCTGCGGCTGTGGTACTCGTTGCCGCCGATGCTGGTCATGCTCGTCCCGTTCGTGCTGTTGTTGTCGCAGTTGGCCCTGCGGTATGAATATCGGCCGCTCGCGTGCGGCCAATCCACGATTGTGAAGCTCGAGCTCGCCGAGAAAGATTGGCCACAATTTCGAAGCACGTCGCTCGAGCCCTCGTCGAAGTTCGTCGTCGAATCGCCTCCCTTGCACGATCCCGAGGAACACGCGATCTACTGGCGGGTAAGCCCGAAGTCGGCCGATGCCACCACGCTCGTCTGGCGCATCGGCGACGAGTCGGTCGAGAAACGCCTCGATGTGGACGACGGCCAAGAGCGGTTGGCCGTCGTCAGCACGCGCAGACCCGGCCGCGGCTTCTGGGACCGCCTCTTGCACCCGGCGGAGCCGGCCATGCCGGCCGAAAGCCCTGTGTGCGGAATCCAGATCGAGCACCCGCGGCGAGTGGTTTCCGTTTTCGGCCTCGATCTTCCCTGGTGGTTGACATTTCTGCTCGCTTCGATGGTCACCGCTCTCTTGATTCGCCCATTTCTGAAGGTCCGGTTTTGATGAGCGCGTCGCTTTGCAAGGCGACGCCGCTCGAACACCCAATGAGCGCTTTCAAGTGGCCAGTTTTCATTCTTGAAATGTGGCCACCACTTTTGCTAGCCTCGCATTGACTCAGCGAGGCAATCGCTTGAGGACGGTCACCACGCGTGATCGGGATATCCGAGCGAGCTCGACGCGGACAACGAGTATCCAAAGAGCCCGTGCCCGGTGTGCGCTTTTGAAAGCGCGCTCCGCCTGCGGGTTTTTTTGTTGCACGCTTCAGGGAGGTTGCATGGATCGCAATTTCCGAACAGAGGCCGTTGAAGGAACTGGCGCATCACCACCAGGCGAGTCATGGCTGTTTGCACAGGCCTTGCTTGGCAAGTCCGTCCCAAGCCCTTCCAGGGAAAGGACCGAATCGCGAGCACCTGGAATGGCTCGCGAAAATCTCGCCAGAGCACGAAAGCCAACTGCGTGGCCTGTTGAGAGAGCAATCCGACGCGAGGGCCCAGCGCGAGCAGTTGGAAGGGCTGGCCAAAATCTCCCCAAGGCACGAACGCCAGCTCCGGCGCCTGTTATCAACTGAGGCGCAACCCAGCGAAGCGCAAGCGCGCTTCGAGCGACTTGTCGAAGGCTTGGATGTGCAGGAAGCCCAATGGGATCCTTCCAAACATCCGCGGCGCGGCGGCCCGCCGAATGCCGGCTGGTTTGCGACCACCGGCGGCGCGGGCAGCGCAGGCGGATCGACTGGCAAGCTCGATGGCTCAGGCCGGGACGGCGAGCGCGACACGAACGGTCAGCACGGTGTGCCGCCCCGGATGCTCGAATTGGCCGGCGCCTGGTGGCAGACGAAGGACAAGCTCGAGCAACATCGCCGTGACATCGAGACGCTGCCCACTCGCATTGCAAGTGAACGGGGGCAGCTTGGCACCGGAGGCAGATACGCCTATATCCACACGCAGAATCTGGCCAAAGCCAAGCAGGACCTGGAGACTGCCAAAGCCCAGGTGCCGCAGCTTGAGGCCCAATTACGAGACCTGGCACAGGAATACAAAAAGTCAGGGTATGATGACGTCGAGTATGCGACGTGGACTCCCGGCGAGACAATAGTCGGCGGGCGCGGCATCGAACGGGTCGGACGCGCGGTCCACATGGGCGGTTCGCCGACCGGCATGAAGCCAACGGGCATTGAGTTCGATGTTGCGCTGGGCGCAGCATCCCTACGTCAACTGGGCAAGGCGGCGCTGGCCAGGATGCCGGTCAAGGCTCGAAGTAGTATTATGGGCACGGTCACGCGGTCTGAGCAACTGCGCGCCGCGCTTCCGGCGGGATCACGAGGCAGGATTACGATGAGCGCAGCAATTGTCGAGGATGCGAATGGAACTCGTTCCGTCTTAATTGGAACAAGTGAACAGGGAGGCTACCTGCGTCCTGGCGTGAAACTTCAGCCAGGTGAAACGATGGTGCCTGGACTCGGCCACGCAGAGGTGGATATTATCAATTACGCGAAAGCGAATAACTTAAAGGTCATTGAAATTGGTGCGACGAAGCCCGTTTGTCCGCACTGTGTTGAGGCCATCACTTCAACGGGCGCGCGGATTACAACTCCGTCTAAAACGGCGCCGTCCGGCCGTTAACCAATTGCACTCAAAGAGGTACTATCAATGGACCGTCTGGAAACACTGGCTCCTGAACTTGTTCAGCGGTTAAGTCAAGCATCACCTGCCAAACAGCGGGCAGCCGCCATTGCTGCGTCTGAGTTTGCCATTGAAAAGGCGCACATTCAGCATGCTGCCGTTGACGAAGCATGCGAGAGTCTCCGTACGGCAGGCGGCATTTCAGCGGCGCAGCAGGCAGAGGTAGAAGCACTTATGTCGATTCTTGACAATGAATACTTTGATTTACAGGAAGCCGCTGAGGAAGGACGAGCAACTACCGAAGACTACTTGCGGAAGTTTGCTCAGGCGAGAGCAGTCTCTGCGCTCCTATTTGCTGCCAAAGATGACCCGTTTGAGGCATCTACCGAAGCAGTCTATGAAGCGGCTGCCGCGTTCGACGACAAGCGGCCGTTGTTCTTAGTCATTGAATCGGTCTTATGAAGATGGTCGTCGGCGCGCGGCAGTGCGATTGGCAGCGACCGCATCTTCGCTCGCCGGATTCGCGGTCCACATGGGCGGCTCACCGGCCGGGCTGAAGCCGACTGGCATTGAGTTCGATCTGGCACTGGGCGCCGCGACAGCCGAATTTCCCAGGTAGCCGCAATGCTCAAATTCCAAGAACAAGTGCTCAAACACGACCTTGACCGCTTGCCGCCGCGCTCGCGCGTGGCTTTTGCGGCCAGTTGCGCCCAGCGGCTTGCTGACGTCTACCATCGCTTCCTCGCCAACAGCGGGCGGAACGATCGATCGGCCGCTTGTGACGCCGCGCTAGACTATGCCTGGACGCACATCCTAACTTCCCCCGAAGTGGCGACTACTGATCGATTGCTGGCCGAGGTCATGGCCTTGATTCCCGATCAGGACGCGCCCGGCTGGACCCCGCTGACCGCGTATGCCGAGGACGCATTGTCGGCTCTGGCGTATTGCTTGCAGTGCCTACAGTCGGCAGACGCACAGGAAGCAGCCTGGGCAGCGCGGCGCGTATACGAGGCGCTGGATTACTTCGTGACTAGCAGGGACAATATCTCGCCAAGTGAGCCGGGAGCGGAAATGCGTGTCTTAGGTGATTCCGTCATCCAGGCGGAGCTTGAAAGACAAGCTCGCGACATCGCCGATCTCAGTTCCGCCGGTGACTCCCTATTACGAGAGTTGCTCGACAACCTCCGACAACGCAGTGCGGCGGAACAAGCCATTACGATTGCTTAGTGACGCCTGCTCGCCCGGCAGGGCCTACGCATCAAAATCGGGGCGCAAGTCCTTCGAACGACCGGTTTTCGCAGTTTTGCTCCGCAGACTCTTTTCGCGAAATCTTGGCAGTTGCTATCGGGGGCTGCCCCCCTGGCTCTAAAACAACGCGGAAAACTGGCCTGAAACTGGCTCATTTTGATGCGTAAGCCCTGCCTACCTGGCCCAACAAGAATTCCATGGGGGAACTGACAACATGACTCCCGAAATCGAAGACTTCGCCAAGAGGCTTATTGAGCTCGTTAGAGATGCTTCCATTCAAAGCAACGACAGGGCATTGTTGCCAACCGCGCGGTATGCCCTCGCGAAGCGTTGGGCCAAGGCGGCAAGCGAAGAGGCACCCGACGACTTTGCCCGCGTCCTCATACCCGACATTGTGGACGATACAATCTTCTACCTGCTCCACGCGATCGATGAGGGAAGTCTTAGACTTGCATATACAACTTCAAACGGAACCGTCGTCGATCTTACAACGCAAGGACTCGGTGAGCTTGCCGGCTGGTTCGCGGGAAGCGATGGCTGGCTGGCCATGTACTCGAAAGAACGATTCGTCGATGATTTCTCTGATTTGCGCGGAGAATGACGTCTCAGGAGCCGAATCTTGACGAAGAAAAAGGCGGCAGAAACCGCATCGACTCGCCAAAATCTCGCCAGAGCACGAACGCCATCTCCGGCGCCTGTTGACAATCGAGGCCAAAGCCAGGGACGCGCATGGGCGATTAGAGCGGCTTGTCGAAGGCTGGGATGTGCAGGAAGCCCAATGGGATCCTTCCAAGCATCCGCGGCGCGGCGGCCCGCCGAATGCCGGCTGGTTTGCGACTACCGGCGGGTCGGGTAGCGCGCAGAAGTCACTTAACGGGCCAGACGCTGGGCCGGGATCTCCAAATCCCTTTCAATTAGTCTCCGCAAGTTCCAAAGATCATGCTATTGCACAGGCCGCCGCCAAAGGCGACCTGACGCGACTCAAAGATCTGATCAGCTCCGGCGGCTTGAGTGCTGGAGAACGCAAGGCTGCCCAGGCCGCGATCAAGCGCCTTACGGACACGGCGCAAAACATCATTTCAAAGGAGCTCAAAGGAGGTGTTCTGCGAGAGTCTCCCGGCGAGATGCTCAAGATGAGACTGAAGGATATCATGGAGCTCGCAAAAGGCACAGGGCCCCTCGCCGGAAAAGCAAAGAAGGCCTTGAAGCTTTTGAAAGACAGTCGGTTCAGGAAGTAGCGCAAGTTCTGACATGCTGGTGCAATCGTTGCGTGCAAATACTCTAGGGGGACGCCTGATATGTGGTTTAGTGCGGCAATTCTGCTCAGAAGTGAGGCGGCTGATCGCACGCCAAGGGATTTGCTTTGGGAGGAAAGTATTGTGCTTGTGAAAGCCAATACCGAAGAGGATGCGATCAAAATTGCAACCGCAATCGGTCGACGACAAGAAACCAGCTATCGCGTTGAGGGCGGAGCTGAACTGCGATGGCTATTTGATCGCGTCGAGCGCGTCTTTGCGATCGAGGCCGACGACTTGCAATCAGGAACCGAGCTGTTCTCTCGACTTCTCCGAGCGTCAGAAGTCGAGAGCCTTCTCACACCCTTTAACGAATAGCACATAACGCGCATTCGTCGCGCCCTTACTCTAATTGATCGGCGTCACCAAGGAGGACCGAGCCAGGGGATACGACACGGCGGTGGCGATCTCGACGGGTAGCGGGCAGGTGCTGATAGCCGTGGGAACCGGCGGGATCGCTTCGGCGCTGAGTAAGGGCGGCTCAGTAGCTCGCGCCGCGAGCGGCGCATTGATCGCCTGCGACGCCGCCGGCAACGCGGTGGGCGTGGTGCAAGGCGTCTACGACGCCACTCAAAACGGACGGCCATAGACACCGCGCAGGCGGGTTGACGCTGCGGAGGAGCTCTCGACACATCATGCAAAAGAGGCTTGAACTGTTCCAGGAACCTTTTCTGATCCGACTTTATGCGCGCGCTTGTGCGCGCAAAACAGTCCACTTCTGAGCATCCAGGCGACTTGCGATGGCGCGCGCAAAGAAAACCCGCAAACCCCTGCTTTGTTGAGATTTGCGGGGCGTTTTTGCGAATGAGGCTGTCGGGGCTCGAACCCGAGACCTACGGATTAAAAGTCCGTTGCTCTACCAACTGAGCTACAGCCCCAAAGTGGTTGCTTTGGAAAGGGATTGTTGGTTTGTGGCAGGTGCCCAGGATGTGAATAGGACGCCTCGGGAGCCCGTTTGGGTTCGGGCCCGACGCGTCACGCGCATCGCCAAGCACCCATGTCCCAGAATACCCGTCACCGGCCCGGTGGCAAGCCCAAGCGACAATAGGCGACAATAGGCTGGGGAGCGCCGGCGCGCGTCCCTGCTGCGACGGCGGCAAAGGCCGCCAAACAGAGCCAAACAGATGGGCCGCTCACGCCCGCGCGCGAGGCGAGGTACAATTCGGGGGAAAATTCCGCAAGCCATCTTTCGAGGAACCGCGCGACAGATCATGATGGCGTTTCGCTCCAAGTCGCTTCGCCGGCTCGCTCGATTGATCGGGAAAACTTATGGCGCAGGATGACCGTGATCGCCGCGCGGTGTTTCGACCGGACTTTTACGAAGTGCCATCGCTCGAACATGCGAAAATGCTCACCGTCACTTCCGAGCAGGGCATGACCGGCGCGGAGCGCTGGGTGCTGGAAACGGCTTATGTCGTGGAAGACATCGGCAAATTCTTTCCCATCGAAGCCGAGAGCTGGGTGCTCGATTATGGCTGCGGCACCGGTCGAATTTCCAAGGGGCTAGTCGAAAAGCACGGTTGTCACGCCGTGGGAATCGACGCCAGCAAATCCATGCGGCTGCTCGCGCCGGAGTACGTACTTTCCGAGCGCTTTACGACCTGGTCGCCCGAAGTGTTGGAAAAAATGATCCAGCGGGGATTTCGCGCCGACTTCTGCATTTGCCTGTGGGTGATCCAGCATGCGTATGACCCGATGGACGTCATCTCGCGGATCGACAGGGCGCTGGTGCCTGACGGGCTTTTGTACGCTCTCAACGGCCGCTGGCGTTGCGTTCCCACGGACAAAGGCTACGTCGACGACGGCTTTGACATGCGCGCGGCGTTGGCGGGCGTGTTTTCGGAACAGAGTTTCAGCTCGCTGCCGGAAACCGTCGCCCCCGCTCCTTTGGCTCGCGATTCCATGATCCAGGTGCTGCGGAAGATTGCGCGCAGTTAGACGGCGAACCGTTACTGCCGCCCGTCCGAAGGTTGACTCGAACCGGCCCTGTTTTCGATATAGGCCGTCACGTTTTCCTCGAGCACGTCGAGCGGCACGGCGCCTTCGGAGAGCACGACGTCGTGAAACTCGCGGACGTCAAATTTGTCTCCCAGCCGCTCCTCGGCCAGTTTCCGTAGCGAGCGGATCGTGAGCTCGCCCATCTTATAGGCCGTTGCCTGGCCGGGCCAGGAGATGTAGCGGTCGACCTCGGCCGCGATGTTGTGCAGCGTCAAGGCCGTGTTGTCGGCCATGAATTGGATGGCCTGCTGCCGCGTCCAGCCGAGATCGTGCATGCCGGTGTCGACCACCAGCCGGCAGGCCCGCCACATTTCGTAGCTGAGCCGGCCGAAATCGCGGTAAGGATCGTGGTAGAACCCGGCTTCGAGCCCCAATCGTTCGGCGTACAGGCCCCAGCCTTCGACAAACGCCGTGGCGTGTGCAAAGCGGCGAAACGGCGGCAGCCCCGTGAGCTCTTGCTGCAGCGCAATCTGGATATGATGGCCCGGCACGGCCTCGTGCAGCGACAGGGCTTCGATCTCATACAGCGGCCGGCTCTTCAGGTTGTACGTATTCACATAATAGAAACCGGCCCGGCTGCCGTCCCCGGACGGGGGCTGATAGTAGGCCGTCGTGGTGCGGGGGGCGATGAAGTCGGGAATCTCGCGGATGCCGTACGGAGCGCGCGGCAGTTTTCTAAAAAGTTTTGGCAGCTCGCCGTCCATGCGCTTCAGCACCAGGCTGGTTTCCTTCAGCAACTGCTCGGGCGTATCGGCATAAAACTGCGGATCGGTGCGCAGGAATTCGACAAAGGCGGGAAAATCGCCGTTGAAGCCCGTGCGGCGGATCGCGTCTTGCATCTCGCGTTTGATCCTGCGCACTTCGCCCAGGCCGGTGTCGTGGACCGCTTGCGGATCGACGTCGAGGGTCGTATGGTGCCGCACGCGATAGCGGTAGAACTCGCGGCCCCGCGGCAACGCCCTGGCCCCAATCTGCTCGCGACATGCCGGCAGATACTCGCTCGTCATGAACTTAAGCAGCTTCCGATAGCCGGGCACCACGTGCTCGACGATCGCCGCTTTGCCGGCGGCCGCCAGGCGCTCGCGATCGGAATCGCTAAACGCAGCGGGGAATTCGATAAACGGCTTGTAGAGCAAGCTGCGCGCCGGATCGTCGACAATGTGCGGCGCGAGCACCTTGTCGACGTCCGCCATCACGACGCTGGGCAGCGTAAAGCCCTGCTTGATCCCTTCGCGCATCAGCTCGACGTGGTCGAGCGTATATTGATCGAACGCCCCCAGCCGTGCCACGTAGTTCTCGTAGTCGCGCACTGTGGCCAGCGGCACCTCGAGCGGCAGCTCGGGAAAGGAGACGTGAAAACCCGAGCGGTTGGTGATCGGCATCAGGTGCGCCCGAAACTCATATTCGGCGATCGCGTCGCGCTTCTGGCGGCGGAAGATGTCGTAATTGACCCGGTCTTGGCGCGCAAGCGCGTCGCGGTCGATCGCTTCGAGGCGCGCCAGAAACTTGCGCTCGGCGGCCAGTCGGCGCTGGTGGTCGGCGGGCGTTTCGCGCGGCAGGCGGTCGTTGAATCGCCCGTCGCCGGTGTGCGTGGCAAACAGCGGATCTTCCGAGAGCGAGAACTCCCAGCTATCGGCCAACAGCAAGTCGAGCTGCTCCTTGGCCGAAAGTTCGGCCTTGGCGATAGGCAGTGCCAAAAAGAACAACGCAGCGACAGCGGCGAACGATTGAACGGAGTAGCAAATCATCATTTGGTCCTCATCACCCTGTCAAACATTAAGACGGTTCCGTGACGTGCTCAATCTAAAATTGGCTGAAATCAGTAGATGTCACATCTTGTCAGAGATCGGCGGTCAAATCATCCAGGTCTTGCACGATTCGGCCCCGGCCCTTGATTTCTCCCTTCACGTGCGCGGGAACGACCGGAGCGATCGAAACCCTTTCGATACTCCATTTTTCAAAGCGTGGAAACACTTCAAGAAACCGCCTCACATGGGCGTCGAAAACTGGCAAGTCGGCCACAAGCTTGTCCGCGGCTCGTTTGCAAGAACCAAAACGGATGATCGATTCAGCGTCGTTTAGCGCGATTAAATCGATTTCCGTGCCTCCTTTATCCCAGTATCCCTCAATTCGTTGTGTAAGGTTGAAGCCCGGTAGCCCCTTACGGCTGCGCTCCTCATAAAGATTCGCGACTAGTTTTTCAAACCCTTTACCTTCGACGTCGAACAGCAGCTTGTCGGCGCGGGCGACCAACACTTCCACGGGCCGAAAGTTTAGGGCGGCCACGGGATTAGCAAGGGCCGCCAGCCACGCCTTGAGAAAATTGTCGGCCAAATAGTAGCGAGTTTTGCGCGCCCGCGATGGCGCAAAAATAGGCAGTTTCTTTTCGATCAAGCCATATCTCTCGACCAGAACTTTGAGGTATCCACTAACCTGTTCAGAACTTTCGCGACTGATTTCTTGAATTTGGGCGACAAGCTCATTGTGCATGCTCCCGCCATGCCGGGCGACGAATTTGAGCACGACATCATAGCGGCCACGCAACTCGCGCAAGAACCAATTGTCCGCTTCTGTGCGCAACGGCGACGAACTCTCAAAGAATATCTTGCGAAGTAAATCTTGACGCCCTACGCCTAGGACTCCTTGCTCGTAGCAGTCTCGATAAAACTTAGGGACGCCTTCGAACAAGGTCCAAAGAAATAGCAGGCGATTTGGCTCCGTGTCCGCGTGCTCACGCAGTATTTCCAAAATCGATCCGATGTCGAGATGCGACAAGGCGATTTCGTCAGTCGTGCGACTATAGAGTGGGGCCGACCGATCCTCGAGAAGCGCCGTCATCTCAGTATGGATCGATCCCAACACGATTAAGCCACCTACTACCTGGTCGGCCTCCGCGGAAAGCGTGTCAACTTGAGCTTGAAGATACGAGCAGAACGCTGCCAATTGGGATCGAATGAAGTATTGGAATTCATCCAGAATCACCACGTAGCCCGCTCGCGCTAGCGAGTTGATCAACGCCGCGAATTCGGCTAGTGTTCGTGGCCGAGGGAATTTCTCTGCCGGTACGCCGAAGCTCTCTAAAGCGTCTCTCACAGCGGAAAGGACGCCGGCCGGACCAGAATCGGGGATTTGCACGTAATAGACGTGTCTGGCATCCGACGCCTGGATCGCGCGCTGAATTAGGGTGGTTTTGCCGATTCGCCGCCGGCCGGTCATTTTTGCGAAAAACCAGCGATTCCGCGTCAATATCCCGTTTACGCGCCGAAGTTCCTCAGTGCGGCCATAGAATCCCCATGTCATGAGGTGCACCTAAATAACATAACGGATTTTATGTTATGGAAACCTATATCGTAAGTCATTATGTGTCAATATGTTAAACAAAACATTCTGCGGAATCTAGTCATGCCTGAGGCGGTTTTTGAGCACACCCCCTCTCTGGCTGAGCGGTGGCCAGCGACGAACGCGGCGGCCGACCTACCCTTTCCTGGGGCCGCCCACGCGGCCCCGCGTGGGTTTCCGCCGGATCCTCCACGCCGTCGTTAACTTGCCTGCCGATTCAAAAACCGAAACTGCCGCGCGACGTTACGCTCGACGCGGAGTCAAACGCTCACGAATCGGCAAATCCTTCCAAGGAGCACTGCAATGCGTAAGTTCGTCCGATACGCCGCGCTGGTCTGCGCGGCATTTGCGTTGTTCGTTTCGGGAAGCCGGGCCGTGGCCTGCACCGGCATTCGCGTCGAAGCCGAGGACGGCTCGATCATTTACGCCAGGACTCTCGAGTTCGGCATCAACCTCCAGTCGCAGGTCCTGGTCCTGCCGCGCCAGTACGAGTTTGTCGGCACCACCGCCTCGGGCAAGCCGGGACTGACCTGGAAGTCGAAGTTCGCGGCGGTGGGCATGAACGCCTATGATTCCGATCTTTTGATCGACGGAGTGAACGAGCATGGGCTGGCCGCCGGCGGGTTCTATATGCCGGGCTTTGCCGAGTACCAGACGATCAACCCGGGCGAGGAATCGCAGGCGATCGCCCCCTGGGAAGTGATCACCTGGATTTTGACGAATTTTACCAACGTCGACGACGTCCGGGCGGCTCTGCCGGGCATCAAGGTGGCCGCCGCGCCCTTCGACGAGCGCCATGGCGTGCCCCCGCTGCACTTCATCACCCATGACGAATCGGGCAACTCGCTCGTGATCGAGTACGTCGATGGCAAGCTCTACACGTACGCCAACCCGATCGGCGTGATCACGAACTCGCCGACGTTCGACTGGCACGTCACGAATCTGCGCAACTACGTCAACCTGACCGCCAACAACGTCCCGCCGGTGGCGCTCGACGGATTGCGGCTGAGCCAGCTTGGGCAAGGCAGCGGCCTGAAGGGCTTGCCGGGCGACTTTACGCCTCCTTCGCGGTTCGTGCGGGCCGTGGCCTTGAGCCAGGACGCCAATCGCGGCCAGACGGGCGTGGAGAGCGTGCGCGAAGCGTTTCACATTCTCGACTCGTTCGACATTCCCCGCGGCGTCGTGCGGCCGTCCGAAGGCGAGCGTGAGCCGTACGAATACACGCAGTGGACCAGTGCCAGCGACTTGAAGAGCCGCACGTACTATTTCCACACCTACGACAACCGCCGCGTTCGGTCGGTCGAGCTGACGAAGTTTAATCTCGACGCCGAGCAGCCCCTCACGATCGTGCTCGAGGACGAGGGCGCGATCGAGAAGCTCGAACCCGAGGCCCAAACGCAGTAAATCGCCGTGGGGGCGTCCGGCCCGGCGAAGTCGGGTCGGCTTGAGTTTCACCGGGCCGCGGCGCCGCCTGGAAATGGGCGCGCCGCGGCCCGCTTTGTTTCCCGGCGCCATTACCAATACCAATAAATCGGATAGTAGCGCACAAACGGGTCGACGCGCGCCCGTTCTTCCTTCAGGCGGTCGACTTCGTTGTTCAATAGTTCCACCTGCCACTCAAGTTGCGCCTCGCGCGGGCCGGCGGCCAGCTCTTTTCCGCGCTCGAGTTGCCAGCGGGCCACCAGGGCGCGCAGCCGAAAACGTTCCAAGCAGAGGCCGCCGGCGCTTTGATAAACGCTGCGCTTGGGAGCGGTTGTCTTGGGTTTTTGCGTTGGACTGCACAACCTGGAAAAGGTTGATCGGTCGCAGTTGGTCGTCCGATACGGTAGCAGATGGCAGTCGGGCAAATCATACCGCCCTAGCGGAGACACGCACTTGCAAGACTTTAGTCCAAATTCGATTCCGCCGGATGCGGTTCATCGGCGACGCTTCTTCGGCTTCGAGATCTCCGGTCTGGTATTTTTTGGCCTGGGCGCGGCATTGGCGCTGGTGGCCGTCCATTTCGCAATCGTCGAGCCGCTTTCGCGGCAGTTTGGCCGCTTGCAGGCGCAGGTGGAGTCGCTTGCATCGAGCGTCGAAGAGCTGGCCGCAAAGGACGAGACCGTCGAGGCCACCAATTCGCTGTTGGCCCGACTGGCCGAGCAAGGCAAAAGGAACGTCGAGGCCGAAGCCGCGCTCGGCGAAATCGAAGCCCTCGAGAACCGCCTGATCGCGAAGCAACACGTCACCGAGGAAAGCCACCGCGCCGTCGACGATCTCGACCAGTTGCGCAACCGGCTGATCGACGGCACATCGCGATCCGCCGCGGCCGGCGCCAGCCTCGACGCGATCGACGAATTGGAAAACAGGCTGCTCTTGGAGCACGAGTCGAACGCCGCGGCGATTGCAAGTCTCGACGCCCTGGTGGAATTGAAGGACAAGGTCTGGGATCAACACGCCGAGATGGCCTTCGCCCACGAAGTGCTGGGGCAATTGGTCGATTTGAAAGAAGGCCTCGTCGCCGGCCAGGATGGCGTGGCCAGCGCCGGCGAGATGCTCGACAAGTGGGCGGCGATGCAGCGGGAATTGGCCGCGTCGAGTCTCGAAGCCTGCGAAGCTCGCGACAGCGCGAACCAGTTGCTCAGCCTGGCCGACAACCTGGTGTGCCGCGGCACGGGCGCCGAGAGCTCCCAGGAAACCCTCGAGCGGCTGCTGGCCATCCGCGATCGGCTCGACGACCAGGGTGCCGGCCTCGATCTGGCCGAAAAGCGCGTCGCGCAGTTGATCGACCTGAAGAACCGGGCCATCGCGCAAACCGGCGACGTGGCCGACGCCATCCAGAGCGTCGAGCTGGTGTCCGACGTGAGCCGGCAGTTGCAACAGTTGGCGCAAACGTTCGCCCGCGTGCGGCACTGGGTCGCCGAAATCGTCGCCTTCGAGCCGGTGCTCAGTCAAGCGATGCGGAGCCTGCAGCCGCTCGTGCAGTTGGGGAACTTGCGGCACATGAACCCGGCCGAGCTGCGGCAGGTCATTCGCACGATGAACGAGCGTCACGAAGTCGAGTGGACCGGACCAGCGGAAGCCGGCCCGCCGACGGCGGCCGAATCGGCTCCGCCCGTGGCCCCCGCAAGCGATTCGGCCCAGGCCAATTGAGCGCGAGCCGTGCCAATCGTCACGAAGCGTGTTGCCGCAGTTTGTTCGACAGGTCGATCAGGTGCTGGGCGACGGCGGCCAGGCTGGGCGTCTCGTACACCCACCAGTCGAGGTCCTTGATTTCGAGGCCGAATTGCTTTTCGACCTCACAGAGAAACTCGATGCCCTCGAGCGAGCTGAGCCCGGCCCCCACCGCAAACAGCGGGTCGTGGGGCTTCGAACCGACGGGCAGCTCGAGGCCGAAGCGCTCGGCCAGCAACTTGCGCAGGATCTCCATCGTGCGCTCGAGTCCGAGTTGAGCCGCATCCATCGGCATGACCCATATCCTCCAAGGCGGCGCTATCGCCCCACGCCGGCCGCCAGGCAATACGATTCTATCACGATCGACCCGCGGCTTATACCCACCAGCGGCCGAGCGTCCGCGTGCGAGCCAAAATCGCAAGCGAGCGATTCCATGTCGGGCCGTGCTTGTCGCTCGCTTGCTCTACGGGCTGGTATCGTCCGCTTCGGGCCGAACAGCTTGCTAGCGATCCTTCTTCTTTACATCATCGACGCGAACGGGAGGCAAACTTGACGCACCGGCGCGGCACCGATAGTATTGACCCGTTTCGTGCCCGGCTGGCGCGCCGGGCAAGCGCAAAAGCTGAACAGGCATGGAAAACCTCGTCGTCCAGCCGGTCCGATCGCGGCGCCAGCAGAAGCAGTTTATCAACTTCCCCTGGGAGTTGTACGAGCGGGACCCGATGTGGATCCCGCCGCTGCTGGCGGAGCATAAGCGCCTGCTGGGCTATCGTCATCATCCGTTCTACGACGACGGCGCGATTGAAACGTTTCTGGCCCTTCGCAACGGCGAGGTTTGCGGCCGGGTGGCCGCTATCATCAACGGCGCGCACAATCGCCGGGCCGGCGAAGAGCGCGGTTTCTTTGGATTCTTCGAATCGCTCGACGATCAACGCGTTGCCAGCGCGCTGTTCGACGCGGCGGCGGCCTGGCTCAACGAGCGCGGCATGACGGCGATCCGGGGTCCGACCAACCCTAGTTTGAACTACGAGTGCGGGCTGCTGGTCGAGGGGTTTCACTCGCCCCCCACGTTCATGATGACCTACAACCCGCCGTACTACGAAAAGCTGATCGAGGGCTGGGGCTTCCGGAAAGTGCAGGACCTGTTCGCCTTCTGGGGCCACATTGACATGATCGCCGGCCTCGACCGCAAACTGTGGTTCATCGCCAACGAAGCCAAGGCGCGGTTCAACGTCAAGCTGCGCCAGATGGACCGCCGGCGGTTTCGGCAGGAAGTGGAAATGTTTCTGCGCGTGTACAACGCGTCGCTGGTCGGCACCTGGGGCTTTGCGCCCCTTTCGGCAGGCGAGATCAAAGTTCTGGCCGCCGGGCTGAAGCACTTGATCGCTCCGGAGCTGGTGTTGGTGGCCGAAGTCGAAGGCGAGCCGATCGGCGCCTGCCTGGGCCTGCTCGATTACAACCCGCGAATCAAGGCGATCGGCGGCCGGCTGTTTCCTTTCGGCTTTTTGCGGCTGATTCGCAACAAGCACGAGCTGAAAAAAATGCGCGTCATCAGCATCAACGTCGTGCCCGAGTATCAGCGGTGGGGCCTGGGCGTTGTGCTGTTGGGCGGGCTGATCCCGCCGATTCAGAAATGGGGCATGCACGAGGCCGAGTTTTCCTGGGTGCTCGAATCGAATACCCTGTCACGCAGCAGCCTGGAAAAAGGCGGCGCCAAGCTCGACAAAACCTACCGCCTCTATGACCGCGATCTCGGTTAGTCACCCGTGCCGTCCGGTGCCACGGGCTGCTTGCCCAAGCGTGCACCTGGCGCGTCACCGCTTAATGGGCAGCTTCCAGCGCACGACTTCCAGGTGGGTCTTGTCGTCATCGCCGCGGTATGAATAGGACGTCACCAGCGTCCCGTCGGCCAGTTCGACGGTCGGTCCGAAGCCGCCCCCTTGATGGCGCGCTCCCGTTTTCGTGTCGAGCATCAGCCGATCGTGCGCAAAGTCGAACAAGAATCCGTCGCGCGTTTCCTCCCCGGCGATGGCCCTCACGCCCAGCGGCGGAGCCAGGTCGCGCACGGTGAACGTCAGCAGCAATCGCTTGTCGCGAAGCCGCAAAATCGACATGTACATCTCGCCGTAATCGCAAAGCGGCGACACGTAGCGGAACGTCCGGCCCTCGTCGTCCGACGCGTACAGCAGGAAGTGGTCACTCTGGTCGTTGGTGCTCTGAATCGGCCGATCCGCGAGCGGGAACTCGTTGCTGTCGACCCGCACCAGGGCCCACAGGCGACCGCTTCGCGACGCCCACAGCCAGGTCTCTCCGCCGAAGAAGCCGTAGACGCTTTTGAATCCTACGGGGTCGCACTTAAGGGTTTTGTCCCAGCTTTTGCCGCCGTCGGTCGAACGCCACACGAAATAGGGCCCGCCGCCGCCGTCGTAGTCGACGCCGACCAGGAGCGTGCCGTCGCTGAGCTGGACTAGGTTGCGCGACGAATGGTTGGACGCCCCCGGCTTGATTCCTTCCGACTCAATGCGGGTGGATTGCCAACTCCGGCCGCCGTCGGCGGAGCGATGAATATACCCGTGCGTGTAGCCATACTTGTTGCGCACGTCGCGCGGCAGCAGGTGCCCGGTGATGAACACGGTTCCGTCATTCAAGACCGTCAAATAGGGTTCGCGGCCCAAGAGCGCTAGTTTCTCCGGGCCACTCCAGGTGCGTCCGCCGTCGCGCGAACGGAACAGCAGGTTTTGCTCCCGTATTTTGCCCCCTTCCGACGAATGCTGGTGAAAGGCGGTCAAGAGCAGCTCGCCGTCGGGCAAGAGCGCAACGCAGGGCTTGTAGTCCTCCGGCTCCCCCAACGCGATGCGCTGGCATTCGACGTCTCCGGCCGCCAGCGCCAGGGGGTTCACGACGGCAAACGACTCGGGCTGCCCGGCGATTCCTGATTGCGAACTGTGCAGAGCCGTTGGCAGCACTAAGAGCGCGAACAGACAGCGGCGAGGCCCCACGGCGTTTCTCATTTTGGTCGCCTATCGGAGAGGAATCGGGCGGTTTCCCTGTGGCTTAGCCGGGCAGTGCCTTTATATTGTTGGGTAAAGTCCACCTGCGTGGGAAGACCTTCACTCGAGGGACAGTGGCGGCCCGTATGGAATTTGCCTCGTTCCTGGTCGAAAAGTTTTGGGAATTTTGGCCCCATCTTCTCAGCGGCACGTACGTCGTGCTGATGGTCGTCACGTCGGCCCACGTGGTGTTGTACAAGAAGGACACCCGGGCGGCGATCGGGTGGATCGGCGTGGTCGTGATGGTGCCGATCATGGGGGCGCTTTTGTATGGCCTGTTGGGAATCAACCGGCTGCAGCGCCGCGCGAGCAACCTTCGCGGCGGCCTCGCGCTGGGCGCCCTGGCCGCCCCGCGCCACGTGGCCGACCGCCAAACGGTCCTGCGGGTCTTGCCCGAAACGAGGCACCTGGTGAGCCTCGAACGGCTGGTCGGCGAATTGACCGGCCGCCCGCTTTTGTACGGCAACCGCATCGCGCCGTTGGTCAACGGCGAACAGGCCTATCCGGAAATGATCGAGGCGATCGACAAAGCCCGCGATTCGGTGGGGCTCACCACTTACATTTTCGACAACGACCGGGCGGGCGCCATGTTTGCCGACGCGCTCGAGCGGGCGGTCGAGCGCGGCGTGGACGTTCGCGTCATCATCGACGCGGTCGGCGCTCGCTACACGTTTCCCTCGATCGTTGGCCGCCTGCGCAAAAGCGGCGTGACGGTGGCCCGGTTTCTGCCCACGCTGATGCCCGGCCGGTTCGCCTATGCCAACCTGCGCAGTCATCGCAAAATTCTGGTGATCGACGGGCGGATCGGATTCACCGGCGGCTTGAACATTCGCGAGGGGCACGACGCGCGGTTCAAGCCCAAGGATCCGATTCTGGACCATCACTTTCGCATCGAAGGACCGGTGGTTGCCCAGTTGCAGGAGGTGTTTGCCGAGGACTGGGCGTTTTGCACCGAAGAAGTGCTCGATGGCGAGAAATGGTTTCCGCCGCTCGATGCGGCGGGCGACGCGCTGGCGCGGGGCATCTCGGCCGGGCCCGACGGCGACCTGGACAAAAGGCGCCTGACGCTCGAAGGCGCGCTAGCCAGCGCCGAATCGAGCGTGTGCATCCTGACGCCGTACTTCCTGCCCGAGGCGCCGCTGATCACTTCGCTCAACGTGGCCGCGCTGCGGGGCATCGAGGTCGACATCATTCTGCCGGAAGCCAACAACCTGACGCTCGTGAAATGGGCCTCCACCGCCCTGCTCTGGCAAGTGCTCCAGCGCGGTTGCCGCGTGTGGCTTTCGCCGCCGCCATTCGATCACACCAAATTGATGGTGGTGGATCGCACCTGGGTGCTGCTGGGATCGGGCAACTGGGATCCGCGCAGCTTGCGGCTGAATTTCGAATTCGACGTCGAAGTTTACGACCGCGAGCTCGCCGCCACGGTGCACAAACTGTGCCTGGGGCGGCGCGATCGCGCCAAACGCGTCACGTTGGCCGACGTCGACGGCCGCAGCATGCCGATCCGCTTGCGCGACGGCGTGGCGCGGCTGCTGACGCCGTATCTGTAGCCAATTCGACACGCGCGTCGAGTTGACCAACCGCCGGACGGCCCCTATATTCGCAACCGGAGAAAAACCGCATGGCGCGCCAATCGCCGATGATCGTCCAAAGCGTCATGCCCACGCCGCGGCCGCGCCGCCGGGGGTTGCTGGTGGCCGTGTTGGCCGGGTTGGTCCTGTTGGCCCTCTGCGGAAACGTGCCGGCCGACGGTGCCGGGCCGCTCGCCGTCTCGCTGGTCTCCGGCTCGCTGGAATACAAATCGAACGAGTCGCTGGCCGAGTTTCAGAAATACCTGGAATCGAAATACAACGCAAAATGCTCGCGGGCGTTCATCGCAGGCGACGACGAAGAGCATCTGCCGGGACTGGAAAACCTGGAAACGTGCGACGTGATGCTGCTGTTCACGCGCCGCTTGAGACTTTCGGGCGACGAGCTGGAACGCGTCAAGAGCTATTGCCTCTCGGGCAAACCGATCGTCGGCCTGCGCACGGCCAGCCACGGCATCCAGACCTGGCTCGAATTGGACGCCGAAGTGCTCGGCGGCAACTACCAGGGCCACTGGCGCAACGACCTGGAAACGCAGGTGCAAATCGTGCCCGACGCCAAAGATCATCCGCTGCTCGAAGGCGTCGCGCCGTTCGTCTCCGCCGGCAGCCTGTATAAGAACAAGGGGCTGGCCGACGACTGCCGGGTGCTGGTGCGCGGCACCAGCCCCGAGGGAACCGAGCCGATCGCCTGGACGCGCGATTACAAAGGCGGGCGCATTTTCTACACCTCGCTCGGCGATCCGCGCGATTTTCAACAAGAAAGTTTCCGCCGGCTGTTGGCCAACGCCCTGTTCTGGGCCGCCCGCCGCGACGTCGAACCGGCAAAGAGAAGCGTGCAAAACCACCAAGGCACCAAGGGAAACTTTTTACCTCTGCCCACTCTGCGTCCTCTGCGATCTCTGCGTTTCAAATTTGCAATTACGAAAACAAGAAACGCAGAGATCGCAGAGGACGCAGAGTGGAACAGATAACCGATCGTCGTGTCCTTGTGGTTGATCTCCAATCAAGAATTCATCTTGGTGCCTTCGTGGTTCATTTTTTTTGCCAATCGACATGGCCGCTCGACATCCGTCCGACTGGAATGCGCTCAACCGATTGATCGTCGATTGCCGGCGCTGCCCGCGGCTCGTCGAGTATTGCCGGCAGGTGGCGCGAGCGAAGCGGGCCGCGTTTCGCGATTGCGACTATTGGGGCCGGCCGGTCTCGAATTTCGGCGATGCGCGCGGCCGGTTGTTGATCGTCGGGCTGGCGCCGGCCGCGCACGGCGCGAATCGCACCGGCCGGATGTTTACCGGCGACCGCAGCGGCCAGTGGCTGTTTCGGGCCCTGCACAAGGCCCGCTTTGCCAACCGGCCGGACGCCGCGGCCCGGGGCGACGGATTGCAACTTTCCGGCTGCGCGATCACGGCCGCGATTCATTGCGCTCCGCCGGCAAACAAGCCGCTGCCGGGGGAACTGGCCCACTGCCGCGAGTGGTTCCAGCGCACCATCGACATCATGCCGGTCGTCGTTTTTTTGGCCTTGGGACACGTCGCCTGGCGAGCGCTCGTGGCCGAAGCGCGGCGCCGCGCGTGGCATTCGGGTCCAATGCCCAAATTCGCCCATGAAGCGCAAGTCGAGCTGGCCGGCGGGCGGTGGCTGTTGGGCAGCTATCATCCCAGCCAGCAGAACACGCAGACCGGCCGGCTGACCGAACCGATGTTCGACCGCGTGTTTCGCGCCGCGCGGAAGCTGTTGAAATCGGCCTGATCAGCGCTCCGACAGCAATGCTGGAAAAACCAGCACAGGCACGTCAAAGCCAAAAGCTCGGGCTGCCCTTGACGGTGCGGGCGGAGTTCCACTATCGTCCCGGCCCGCTCCGACAGCGCAAAGGCGAGGTTTCGTGCCTATCTCGGCGCCGATTCCGGTGAGTTTTTGCAAAAGGAACCCGTCATGAAGTGGCTCGCCATTTCACTCGGACTTCTGGCCGTATTGGCCACCAGCGGATGTTGGCGACCGTATTACGGGGGTCGCTTTGGCCAACCGGCTTACGCTCAACCGGCTTACGCTCAGCCGGGGTACGCACAGCCGGGGTACGCACAGCCGACCTATTCCCAGCCGGTCGTCCAACAAGGAGTCGCGGTGGAGGCGCAACCGCAGGTCATTCAGGCCGCGCCGGCCGGGCAACCCTGTCAGCCTTGCGTGCCTTGCCCGCCGAACCCCTGCTGCGTGCCTTGCTATTGACCTGAAAATCACGCGGTATTAGGCGGCAGGCAGCACGGGTGGACAAGCCACCCGTGGCACCCCATGAGCCGGCCTGGTAACTTTGCAGGCCGGCTAGTTGCGAGCTTCCTGTCGCTCGCGTCCGTGGTCCAGCTTCTTGCCCGCGACTTCCAACGCCTCTCCCACCTTGTCGGCGGCTTCGCGGCCTTTCTCCTCCAGAGCGTAGCCGGCGTCTCTGAGCTTTTGCTTGTCGATCGTGATTTGCACCTTCTCGGCGGTCGACTCGACGGTGACGGAGCGTACGACCAGCCAGCCGACAATGCCCACCAGAAACAGAAGCACGAGAAACCTGAACAGTCTCATCACATCCTCCCGACGAGTGCAACCCTCGAAGGCACGTCCGTCGTTTAACCGGTCGCCGAGGGAAGTCTACGCGCGGTCCCCGACGATGGGCAAACGCGCGCAGGCGGCCGTCGGTCGAGTTTGCCGATCGGGCAAAGCTTGTCGCTTGGAGGTCGGCGGTGCTAGAATTTGTGCGGATTGATTTGGCCCTTCGATGGCCGGCGGCAGGTTTCCACCATGCGCGACAGACGGTTTGCGGCTTTTGCGCTCTTGCTGGCATCTGCCGCCGGGCTCGGCGGCGTCAAAGCGCGGGCGGAGGATGCGAAACCGCTCAAGCGGGCGCACGCGCACAACGACTACCTGCACAAGCGGCCCCTGTTGGATGCGCTCGACCACGGGTTTACCAGCGTCGAGGCCGACGTCTTTCTCGTCGACGGCCAGTTGCTGGTTGCCCACGCCCGAGGCGATCTCAAGCCCGAGCGGTCGCTCCGGGCGCTTTATTTGGATCCGCTGCGCGAGCGGGTTCGCTCGGGTGGCGGGTCGGTCTATCCGGAAGGCGGCGCGTTTCATTTGTTAATCGACCTGAAAAGCGACGGCGCGCCGACATACGCGGCGCTGGCCAAGGTGCTGGCGGAATATGCCGACATCATTTCGGCGGTTCGCGATGGCAAGCGGGAGCCAAAGGCGGTCGACGTGTCGATCTCCGGCAACCGTCCGATCGCGCTGGTGTCGGGCGAATCGCTGCGCTACGCCGGCATTGACGGCCGGCTCGGCGATCTCGACTCCGGCCGGCCGGCACACTTGATGCCGCTGGTGAGCGACAACTGGAACAGCCACTTCAAGTGGCGCGGCCAAGGCCCGATCAGCGACGCCGAGCGCGGGAAACTACAAGACGCCGTGGCCAAGGCCCATGCCGGCGGGCGGCGGATTCGCTTCTGGGCCACGCCGGACAACGCCGCCACCTGGCGCGAGCTCGAAGCAGCCGGCGTCGATATGATCAACACCGACGATCTGGCCGGCTTGGAAGAATTCCTGCGCAGCCAGCCGCCGGCCCCCTGAATAACCAATCACCCCGAAGGATAGCCCATGGTCGATCGCACCTCTTCCGCCGGCGGCGGACCGCTCAAAGATCTGGAACAGTGGGAAGACGACCTGCGACGCCGCTATCCCGAGCCGGCCAGTGATCTGGCGCCGAACTGGGAAAAAACGAAGGACCAGTTTCGCGACTACCGCTCCGGGGTCCGCCCCGAGGTGAAGGAGTTCTACCGGCTCAACCACAAGCACCAGACCGTCGCTTTCGTGCGGGCCAAGCGGGCCGAATACCTGCCCTTGGCGAAGCGCGAAATGGGCCTGTGGGACGGACTCGAATTCCTCAACACGCTGGTCGACGACAGCGACCCCGACACGAGTTTGCCGCAGATCGAACACCTGTTGCAAACGGCCGAGGCCATTCGCCGCGACGGCCACCCGCGGTGGTTCATCCTCACCGGCCTGATGCACGACTTCGGCAAGGTGCTGTGCCTGTTCGGCGAGCCGCAATGGGCCGTCGTGGGCGACACGTTTCCGGTCGGCTGCGCCTACTCCGACAAGATCGTCTTTCACGAGCTGTTGGCCGACAACCCGGATAGCCGGGTGAGCGAGTATCAGACCCCCTGCGGCATATACGAGGAAGGCTGTGGGCTGGACAACGTGCTTTTGTCCTGGGGCCACGACGAGTACATGTATCACGTGGTGAAGGATCACCTGCCCACCGAAGCGCTATACATGATCCGCTACCACTCGTGCTACCCGGTTCATCGCGAGGGCGCGTACGCACACCTGATGAACGCCGAGGATCGCAAATACTTGAGCGCCGTGCGGGCGTTCAACCCGTACGACCTGTATACCAAGAGCGCCGAGCGGCCGAACGTCGACGCGTTGCGCCCGTACTACGACGACCTGTGGAACGAATTCCTGCCGCCGAAGCTGGCGTTCTAGCTGGCAGGCCGTCGAAAAATGGGACTGGCTCCGAGCACGTCGCGGCGAGACCCGCGAAAAACGGCGGTCGCGAGGTGCCTGTCCCAGTTTTTCCGGGAGTCGGCGACCCAGACCCCTTTTGTTTTTCAATCCCCTTCGCGCGGCAGCTCATAGCAGGCGGCTTCGCGATCGTTGCGCACAAAGAGCTCGCCGCCAGCCAGGGCCGGATAGTTCCACGTGCGCCCTTGGAGGGCCTCGAACGAGCCGAGCTCGAGGAATTCCTCGGGATTTGCCGCGACCAGCGCCACGCGGCCGTCTTCGGCCGAAATCACGAGCAGGTCGTCGGCCAGCAGCAATTGTCCGTGGCCATAGCGGCCCTGCTTCCAGCGCCGCCGGCCGTCGGCCAGCGAAATGCACTCCAGAATGCCGTTGTCGAGGCCGTAGGCCTGACCGCCGCGAATGACGGCGCTGGCGAATTTGGTTTGCATCGTGCGATTGGACCAGAGCTGGCGGGCGTTCCACGCGCCGCCGTCGCCCTGGCTCGCTTCCAAGAGCGTGCAGCCGGTGCCGTAGTTCGCCGAGGCGAACAAGCGGTTTTCGCCCACCGGGCAGGGCTGCGAGCAATTGGTATTCGTGTCGTTTTCAAACGGAGCGCTCCACAGGACCTCGCCGCTTTTGGCGTCGTGCGCGACCAGATTCCGCGGCGTGACGATCACAATCTGCGGCACGCCGGCCAGTTCCACCAGCAGCGGCGAAGTGTATCCGGCCGTATCGCTGCCCGCCGCCCAGACGCGCCGCCCCGTCGTCCTGTCGTAGGCGACCAGCGAGGCATCGTTCGTTCCGCCGGCGCAGACCACGACCACGCCGCCCAAGACCAACGGAGAACTGACCATGCCGTGAATCGGCGCCGTCGCGCCGGTGTCTTTGAGGATGTCGACATTCCACAGCCCCTCGCCGGTTCGGCGGTCCAGGCAATTCAGAATCCCGGTGGCACCCAGAGCGAAGACGTGCCCGCCGTCGACGGTCGGGGTGGCCCGCGGCCCGTCGCCCGTGCCGGGCATTTCGTAACGCGCCCGGTCGCGATGCACCCACAATTGACGGCCGGTGGCGCGTGCGTAGCAAACGACACACTCATCCCCGCCGCGCTGCTCCTGGGTGAAGACGCGCCGGCCAGCCACGGCCAGTGCGCTCCAAGCCTGTCCGACCGCGTGCCGCCAGCGCGGCTTGAAGACGCGCCCGGACCAGTCGCGCGCGAGCTTTTCGCCGTGCGCCGTTCCCAGGCCGTCGGCGCCGCGGAAGCGCGGGTAGTCCCGCGTGATTTCATCCTCCGATTCAGCGAGCTCGACGAAGCCGGACGCGCCGCCCGGGCCGCGACGCGCGGACCAATCGTCCTTGGCCGGCGCGAATCTCCAGGCCAAAAGCGGCAGCGCGTTTCCATCCACTCCGTCGCCGCGCACCGATCCGAAAAACGCGCCGGCGATCACCAACAGCACGGCCAGGACGCCGATGCGCGCCGCGGGACGCCAGGGAACCAGGAACATCAGCCACACCCACAGCAACCACCAGGTGGTCGCCGCGTAGAGGGCCACTATCGGCACGCTCCGCGTAAACGGCGAGCCCAGCGCGTACCAGAACGCCGCGCCGGCCAGCGTCCAACCGGCGGCGATGGCCAAAAGCCACGGCCCAGGGCGCGCCACGCTCGTCGGCCTGCGCGACAGCCAAATGGACAGGGCGATCATCACCGCCAGTCCCACGACCATGGCGGCCAGCCGCGCCCAAAACCCGAACCGCGGTCCGAATGCCAGCCCGATCGTCACCACCAAAAACCACGAGTAGAGCACCCCCACAGAGCCGAGCGCAAGGGTGGCGCCGCCGGCAACGTGCGTCCACGTGGATGGCTTGTCGAAGGCAGGTTCGCCTTGCCGCTCGTCGCCTGTCAACAAACTCCCCCTTACCGTTGCGGGCACTTCCGAACCAATCGGACACGCCGACGGGTTCCAATGTAGTCAGCCGCCGAATCGGCGGCCAGCAGGAGGGGACCAACAAGGGGCACGGTTGATTCCCGCCGGCAAGCAAAGAATCCGGCCCGCCGCGTGCAGCCGGCCGGCGCGCGGCCTACCACCGATACTCGATACCGGCCGTGGCGCCGTGAGCCCAAAAGGGCGTATCGGTGGGATGGAACGCGGGCCGGGCTTCGCCGTCGAGCACCCCGGCGTTGAATTGCGTCGGGTTGACGGTCACATCGATGGCTTCGCCCGAGCGCTGGACGCGGTTGATGTACATGAAGGTGTAGCCGATCGTGCCGCGCAGGTGGCAGGTAATATCCCAGCGGATATTAGCGTTGGCTTCCGGCAGGACGGCAAAGACGTTGCGGCGGTGCATGCCGATGTTGGTGGGCTGTGCCAGCAACCCGCCCACGTTTTCCGTCGTCACGCCCCCCGAGGTCACCGTGTTGAAGCCGTTGATAAAGGTGCTCTGGCGATTGTTTCCGAAGGCGCACTTGGCGAGCACCTCGAGCGAGAGCCGGCCGTGGTACGACTGAGCCTTGAGCCCGATTTCGCCGCCGTGAAACTGGTTGCTCGCGCTGAACTGGTCCTGGCTGGTGAACTCGGTGAGCGGTATTGGTCCGGCACTGGGAATAAACGTCGAGGCGTCGTTGATCGTGACGCTGTCGTCGATGCGAAAGAATCGGTAGCCGAGAATCCAATCCAGCCGGCGCTGCATCGTAAAGTCGATCCAGACAAGCCGCCGCAACAGGCCCCCGGCGCTCTGTAGGTTGCTCGTCGTGCGAATGTGGATGCTGCCGTCCAGCGTGCCCGTGCCGGGTCCCAGCGTAAATCCGGCGGGAAACGCGACGATCGCGGCGTCCTCGGTGGGGGTGATGAGGATCGGGTCGACGTTGAAAAACGGCCGCGCCAGGATCTGGGCGTTCGGGTCTCCGCCGCTGAAGTCCGACACGGCGTCAAACAGCGTGTTCTGCTCCTCCAACGCCAGGTACTGGCCTTCGATGCCCAGGAATTCTCCGTCGATCAGCCAGTAGCCGACGTTGATGCGGCCCCCGTTTCGCTGATTCAAATCCACGCGTTCGCCGCCGAACAGGATGGCGGTCGTGGCGCTCTCGGGCAGCACGCCGGCCTGCGATTGCGGAGTTCCCAAGGGGCTGGTGGTCACCAGCACCGGAAGCTGATTCCCCTTCGTCCAAAACGACAGATAGTCGGCTTGGACATAGACGCGGCGGTGGGCGTGGACGTCGTTCCACAAGTCGCTGCACCACAGCGGCCCACAGAGCCCGCCGCCGGTGCACTTGCGGCAACCCAGCAATCCGCCGCGCGGGCGATGCGCGCCCGCGCTCCCGGCCGCGGCCGCCTGGCACTGCTCGCAGTCACACTCCTGGCCCCCGGGCCCGCCGGAAGACTCGTCGATCTGGACGGCTTCGAGGCCAGGTTGCGCAGGCGTCTGGGCCACCATTTCTTCTTCTTCTTCGTACGCGTCGTCGTCGGCAACCCACGTGCCCTCGACCGCGCTGGACGGCGCCTGGCCGGTAAACCCAACGGAGCGCCGCATGGCCCGAGCGCCGACAGTCGGCTCGGCGCCAAAGTTGCCGCCCGCACTAGCGCCCAGCGGCGACTGGCCCCAGCAAAGGATTGCCGAGCTGACGAGCGTTGCAATCGCAATGGCAAGTCTGGCGACAAATCTCACGGTCGTCCCTCTTGTTCGCGCCGAACCCCCGCTTGGCCACTCTCGCGGCAGGTTTCTTGACATCCCCGACAGAACCCCGCGACAATCCGTCAGCGAGCGCTTGGGCGCCGAGCGGCTTTCCGGGTGCGTACCATTTGTCAACCTGCCGGCGCGGGTGTAGCGGTCCGGCTATGTGTATCGATTCGACCGATTACGCCGATAATTCCAGACAAATCGGAATAATTGGCAGCCTTCGTGCAGTTGCCGAAGTCGCCACAGCTTCCCTATTCCCCGGGCCGAGGCGACCGAGGCGGCGCGGCTGCGGTCGGCGCGCATCGAAAACTTGAGGCAAAGTGGTTCCAGCGGCTCGTAGTTTCCGTTAGATTGGAGTTTTCGTCGTCGATCCGGCGGTGAAGCCGCCTGCCAGCACCGCGGCTCAACCGGGTGGGAAAACCCTTCTGAACAAGGAGCAGTCAGTGGCCAAAGACATCGAAATCGAGCAACCCAGGTCGCAAGCATCGCCTGCCGGCACCACGGCTGCCGACGCCCCACGCCAGCAGGTGGCGGTCGACATCTCCAAGGCGCATGCGGCCTATGCCAACTTTTGCCGCGTGACCGGCACGCCGGAGGAGTTGATCATTGACTTCGGTCTGAACACGCAACCGATGGGTGTCCCCGCCGATCCGATTGAGATCAGCGAGCGGATCATCGTCAATTACTTCACCGCCAAGCGGATGTTGGGGGCCCTGCAGATGTCGCTGCAGCGGCACGAGGCCACGTTCGGGGTGCTCGAAACCGACGTGCAGAAACGCGTCATGCCGGGCGCCTTTCGTCAGCCCCCGGCGTCGAGCTAACTGGCCGTTGAAAAATGGGACTGGCTCCGAGCCGTTTACGGTATGTCCCGAGCATAAAAGATGATCGCGAGGTGCCTGTCCCAATTTTTCAACACGCTGCTAAGCTTCGCGCGCCCCTGCGGAAACGCGCCTCCGGGCGGCAGCCGTGCGGCGACGCAAGATAAGCCGCCGGGCCGGCACCGAATCGTCGGAAAGTCCTGCCACAGCCTGTCCGGATCGACCCCCCGCAACCCCCGGATCGGGGCCAAGAATCAGCCCCTTTTCGGGCCATTCAGCCCGCCTCGATGGGAAATCGGAGCGTGGCGCGCTCTGTATCGCCTGCTGGTTGGCATCAAGCGGTCAACAAATCACCCAGCAGTGAATCGAGCAGCTCGTCGTCGAGTGCCGAATCAGCGGCCAAACCAGCCGTTTCAACCGCCCGACGTTGGACTCGAGCGGCGCTCTGCTCGCCCAAGCTCGCATGCGGTGTGGCGTGCCAGAATTGGGCGATGGCCGGCCCGACCTCGTACGTAATCCCGCGAGTGGCAGGCAAGTGCGATGTTGCAGTGGCTGGCTGGGTGGCCAATGCGGACGCCACGGCCGACATCGTGTCGTCGTCGCTTGCACTCAGCGGCACCTGCCCGGGTGCCGCCGGCGGACTCGAGATGTTGATGCGCGACGTAAACCCGGCGTTGTTCCGCGCAATGAGTTTGATCGGCTGCACCGACAACCCCGTTGCGGTCAAAGTCGTAGATGTTCGTGATCGCGGCAGGGAAACCTGGGTTGTCACGGGCGCCGATTTCATCGGCGGCGCTCGTTAACAAGGTGGTGGGCGGGGTACCGACGAACATATCGCCAACTCGATTACCAAAGTAAAAGATATCGGACACCAACAGTCCCGTATTCAAGTTGAATTGTCCAAGCTCGTCGGCCCCCTCAACAATCACTTGCAGCCACTGGTTCTGAATGGCATTGTTTTGCCAGATGATCTCAACGCGGTCCGACCCAGACACGCCGGCGCCGGTCCGTACCGAAACGGTCGTCGGCGCCGGTGCGGTTGCCCACGTGCTGGGTGTATTGTTGGTGCCTACCTTGAGCGTGAAATCGTCCGCCGTGATCGTTCCAGTCACGTCGGCAATGTCGACCATGACACCGTTGATGCCGCGCGAGTAGCTGGTGGCACTGCTGGGCCCCGCCGTGCCGCCGCCGGGCAGGTACGCGGACTTGTCCGTCGCAATGGCACCATCATCGCTAGTGCTCACGCCAGCCGTATTCCCGTCGAACGTGGACTGGTTGTAAAAGATGTGCCGGCCGAGCACTTCCGCCTCCAAGACCAACCTCTCGTCCGGGGGCTCTGCGCCGAGAAGATAGTTGATCAGTAGGATGACGTCGGATCCTCGAACCATGTTGTCGCCCGAGATGTCGTAGAAGTAGCCATACGGCGGCGGCGGAACGGTATCAAAGTTGGTCGGCGGGACCAAAATATGCGTGCCGCCGACCGACAAAAGGAAATTGATGAGAACGAGCGCATCCTGCACAGTGACGTTCCCGCTATTGTCAATGTCCAATGGCAACCCGACATTTTGCCACGGAATCATTTCCCAGTCGCTCGGGTCTATGGGGGCGACGGGATCGCCGCCGCCGGTAACGCCTGTCGTGTCAACGCTGAGCGAGTAAGTGCCGAACACTGACGTGATTGGCTCAAGATTGCCAAGAGTCCAGCGAACGCTGCCCGTCTGGGTCAGCGTTTGAGATCCCGTCAGAAGATTTCCGCCCCCTTTCGTCAGCGACAGTTTGCTCATATTCAGTCCACTCACCGGCTCACTAAAGAACAAATCCACTGACGATACCGGCGTGTTGCGCGGACTCGGCGAGACCGGTGCAATAATTCCTACCGGTGCCCCGACAAGGAAGGCCTGAACAATAGCAAGGTCGGCGAGCGTGAACCAATTGTCGCTGTCAACGTCCAGAAAGAAGGTATACGGCCCCGGCGGCACCGTATTCCAGTCGGTCGGAGTTCCAAGTTCGTGCTGACCAGCGGATAAGAAATGATTGACGAGTATAATCAAATCGGAGGTGCTGACATTGCCACTATTGTTGACGTCTTCGGCGAACGTAAAATTGTGCCACGGAAACAACGTCTTTTGCACAGCCGCCAATGCGTCGAAACGTCCGTAGCCGGAAACATTGTCATAGCCCGTGGTCGACAAATCGACTGCGGTGGTGGCGAGTATGTCCGCCACCGAACCCGGTGACAAACCCGGCCTGGCGTCAAGAATGAGCGCCGCGATTCCGGCGACGTGTGGCGCGGACGCTGAGGTGCCCCGAAAACTCGCCGGGAAATCATTGAGCCCAAGCTGCCCTGTCAATGATTGCACCTCATCGGTCGCGACTCCGTCCAGGCTTTGCCGCTGGGTCGAGCCCTGTGTCGCAAAGTTGGTAAAAATCGTCGAAGGTCCGCGACTGCTTTAGTTCTGGATGGTCGACGGGGTCGATGCACTCACCGCTCCCACGGCAATGACGTTGTCGACCGCATGGTGCCCGATGATCGCGTCGGTTGCAACAGGGTACTCCACGCCGTCGGCATTTAAGGTGAATAGCTCCAACTGACGATTCGACGCCGCGGCCGTCAGCTTCTTGACACGCGCGGCGAGGAATGTGGCCGCCCCCATATTCAAGAGCGAGATAATTTCCAGTGCATTGTCGCTATTTGTACCCTGGACGTCCTGGCTGCTGGCCAGCGGGGTGCCTGTTGGATTGCCCTGTAAATCGACGGCGTACACGAACAAATCGTAGTTATTTGTCGAACTTCCGAACGCATCGCTCCATTGCAAAACAATATGAAACAACGTCGGTTCCTCGACCGTACCCTCTGGCACGGCGGAGAGAAGGGAATTGTCACTCCCGCTAAAATTGTGCCAATTCCCACCACTCGTCGACGCGCCTTCGCTATATGCAGCTTGGTAATGGTTGAACGCGTCGTTACCCGCCGCGCTTACGTAGGTCACGCCGCTGGCAATCGCCGTGGCAACCGTGCTGGCAATCGTATCGGATCCGTCTTCGAAAAACGGTTCGGAGTAAGCGCCGATGTCGTCGACGATCACATCAACTCCTTGGGAGACCATCCAGTTAACGGAATCGATCATTCCGGCCACCGTGGCCCCGCTTGAAAAATAGAGCTGAGCGTCCGGTGCGATGTCATAAACGATCTCAAGCATCGCGGTCCCTTCATCGTCGTCAGCAGGTCCGGGCCAGTTCGCATTAACCGTGACCGATGGCAAGTCGTCATCCAGCATCGAGTTGTCAACGTTGGCAGCGCCATTGGCAATGACCCCCACTTTGATGCCCGATCCAGTAACCCCAAACTCATCGCGCGCGTCGTCGGCTCGCAAAACAGCGTCTCCGGCCGTCGTCACGCTGCCGATTAGACTGTGGGTATACTCGGGCAATTCGAGGCTCCGCACGTGATTGAAGCGGGCGATCACGTCGCGCTTCCCCAATGGGACCCAGGCCATAATCACACCCTGGCTACGACTAAGACCCCCAATCGCGATCCCCATTTCGTCCAGCTTTCCAAGCAGCGAGTCGTCCCACGGGTCCACGTGGATCTCGGTTTCAATCTCGCCGGTCGGCCGCACCCAAGCTTTTCCGATTCGAATCCGACCTGCGCCCGATTGCGACAAACTGCCGTCCGCTAGGCGCTCGCTAACTATCTTTTCCACAGAATCGTAGTCGTGCGGCGCAACAGACAAGCCCGACACACACGTGGGTGAACCCAGCAGCGATTCCAATAGGGGCGTAGGCACAATAGAAAGCAGCGCCCGACATTCCAATTCTTCCACACACAAGTGCCGCCATTCGGGGTCTCGAGTAGACATGCCTCAACTCCTTTTCCGTGAATGTGCGCGCTTCTAGCTAGCTAGCTAGATAGTGCGCCCAGCATGGTACCACTGTGACAGGTGCTTGCAAGTTACTTTCTTGTGAACAATCCCCGAATGAGCACGGCGCAAAGGTAGCGATCGTCATATGGAAGTAGCTTGATGGGTCTCGATCGCATCCGTGCAAATGTCACCGGGCGAATCTGAATTGCAAGTGCGCAATTGGTGATTCCTCCAGTTGCACGGACGAGCCGCGGGTCAATCCGCCCGAGCGACCGACCAAGCGGCCGCCGCTTGGCTCCCGTTTCCCGAGGGAAGCCCAACGGGCTGGACCTTGCTCGTGCTTTCACCGTGCACCGCCTCACCGAGCGGTACGCCACTGAGGGCCGCCCACCCTAGAGTGGGGCCAACCATTCGACGCCTTTCGGGCCATCAGTCGCCCGAACGGGGGCGGCTGAATGGTTTCGCGGTGGAATAATTTGGGCTCATTGACCCGATTTATTGCTCGGACCGATAGCGTCGGTAAAATCGCCAAAAAGAACCTGCCGCAAATGATTTGCGCTCGTTGAAATGTCCCCCGCCTTTGTGTAGTCTGAAGCTCGGGGCATAGGAACAGCTTCTAGGGCCAATACGAGGCTCGCTCGCGGCAGATTCCCTGCTCGCGCGCCGGGCCAGGGCGCCGCTTGACACGCAGCTTGGCACGAGCAACCGGGCGAGTGAGTTATGCCGCATCTTCCCGTTTCCTCTGGGGCCTAAGCAGCCTGGCCGCTGGCTGAAATAGACGGCCCTTTCAGCGCAGGGACACGGATGCGCTCCCGGGTTCGCCCGCGTATACGGTCAACATTGAAGAGACATCGGTCAACAGAGAAATCATGAGAACTCATCGGACTCGGTTCGGTCGCAGGGCGCGCGCGCGCCGCCGCCGGTCGCTGCGTGGCACCGCGGTGCTCTTCAAGCGTTTTTCGAGCTTCGAGGGACTCGAGCTGCGAGCCCTCTTATCGGGCGGCTCCCTGCTGTCCGACAGCGCCTTGTACGCGTCGGCAGGCGACTTGCACGCGACGTCGTTGGACTCGTTGAGCGTGAGCTGCCTCGTGGCTTCCAACCTCGCCGGGCGCAGCTCGTCGACCCCGTCGACTTCCGAGGCCGTGCCGGCGGCCGAGGACGTGCCCGCGGCCGTCCCACTTGCCGCAACAAGCAACGAGGAGCAGGCCCCCGCCGACGACCCGCCGATCATCCCGTTGATCGAAGGCACCCTGGTCAACGTGTTTATGCGAGCCGAGGATCTTGAAGGCAACGAAATCACCAGCACCACCGTCGGCGAGGACTTCAAGCTGTTGGTTTTCGTCGACGATGTGCGCACGTCGACGACGATCAAAGGTACGGAGGGGCAGGATCTGTTCGGCGTCTTTGCGGCCTACGTACGTGCCACCTTCGACACGGACCTCGTATCCGTGGTACCCGGTACGTTGTCCCTCGACGACTTCTTTAACGATATCCAAGTTCACACCGACACTTCCACACCGGGTGAAATCAGGGCCGGCGGTGCTACCATACAATTCGTTTTTGGAGACCCCCCCGAAATTGGATCCCCGGGCAGCGATCCGCAACTTTTGTGGTCGGTAACGCTGCACGCCGGCGCCGGAGGCACCACATCGTTCGGCTCGTTTTTCGAGCTCTTCACCGACGAAGCCTTTCCGCCTGACTGGCTCCTGTACGGGGAAAACGACTTTATTCTGGACGACAACATCACGGTCAGCACGCTCGACCTGTCGATCATCGGGCCGGAAATCTCGATCGACAACGTCACCAAGCAGGAGACCGACGACGACCAGCCGTTCGTCTTCACCGTCTCGCTGTCGGAAGTCAGCACCCAGCAAATCACCGTCGCCTACACGACCACCGACGGCACGGCCAGCGGCACCAACCCCGGACAGGACTACGTCCCGCAATCCGCAACGCTTACGTTCGAGTCCGGGCAGCTTTCGCGGACGATCACCATCACCGTTTTGGGCGACAACGACCAGGAAGACGACGAAACCTTTACAGTCATGTTGAGCGACCCCGAAGGCGCGGGGATCACCGACGGCACCGGCCTGGGCACCATCGAAAACGACGATCAAACGCAAATCGGCATTACCAGCGTCTCGCAGCTCGAAGGCGACGAAGACAACATGATGGTCTTCACCGTCACCATCTCGGGAGCCACCACCAGCCCGGTGATCGTTCCCTTCGCCACCCAGGACGGCAGCGCCGAGGCCCCCAGCGATTACGAGACGATCACCGGCGCCGTGACCTTCGCGGCCGGCAGCACCGCGCCCAAGTTCATTACGGTCGTCATCAACGGCGACACGGACCCCGAGGCCAACGAAGATTTCGAGATCGTCCTCGTTGAGCCGGCAAATGCCGAGTTCGACGCCTCGGGGGGCATGGCGACGGGGACGCTTATTAACGACGACGGACCGCACATCTCGTTCGTCGCCAACCAGGTTTCGCAGCTCGAAAACGTGACCCAGTTCGTCTTCACCGTAACGATCGGCGAAGCCGGCGACGAGCCGGTCACCGTCGTCTTTACGACGACGGGCGGCACGGCGACCGCCGGCAGCGACTATACGTTCAACAGCGGCACGCTGACGTTCATCGGCGCCACCATCGCCCAGGATATTACGGTCACCGTCAACAACGACGACCTCAATGAGGCGGACGAAACGTTCTCCCTCGTCCTCAGCGACCCGCAGAACGCGACGCTGGTGGAGACGACCGCCACGGGCACGATCGAAAACGACGATCCGCTGCCCACTTTGGAGGTCGAGCCGGTCGCCGAGACCGAGGGCGTGCCGATCGTCTTTACCGTCAGCCTGTCGGCCCCCAGCGGCCAGACCGTCGTTGTCCGGTACGATACCGTGGACGGTTCGGCGTTGGCCGGCAGCGATTACGAGGGGGTTACCGTACCGGCGTTCCTCACGTTCATGCCCGGGGAAACGCAGAAGTTTGTCACCGTGCTCGTCAACACCGACGCGTTGAACGAGGCCGATGAGACGTTCCAGTTGAGGCTGTTTGACGCCACCAATGTCGCCGACAGCGAAGATCTGTTTGCCACCGGAACGATCGAAAACGACGATCTTGAGCCGACCCTTTCGATAACCGGTCCGCAGAACACCAACGAGGGAACTTCCGCCAGTCCCACCCAGTTCGTTTTCACCGCCACGCTCTCCGAGGCCAGCGGGCAGACGATTACCGTCATGTGGTCCACGGATGACGGCACGGCCGTGGCCCCCGGCGACTACACGGCCGCCTCGGGCACGCTGACCTTCATGCCCGGCGAGACGACCCAGACGATCCTCGTCAGCGTGGTGGCCGACGCCGTGCTCGAAGCCAGTGAGACGTTCACGATCAACCTGGCCGATCCCCAGCACGTCACGTTGGAGCAAACCTCGATCACCGGCAACATCACCAACGACGACGCTCTGCCCACGTTGAGCATCACGGGCCCGTTGCCGCAAAACGAAGGCGACACGGGGGGCACGCCGTTTGTCTTCACGGTCACGCTCTCGGCCGAGAGCGAGGACGTCGTTACCGTCAGCTTTGAAACCCAGAACGGGACCGCGACCGCGGCCGACTTCGATTTCGATGACATCTCGGGGGCGGTGACATTCCAGCCCGGCGTTACAACGCGAACCATCACCGTGGCGGTTCGAGGCGATACGCGCCACGAGGCCGCGAACGAGGACTTCGTCGTCAATATCTTCTTGCCCGACGGCGCCACGATCGCCACCGGCACCGGCACCGGCGTGATCGTCGACGACGAAGGGGAGCCGGCGGTCTCGATCGCCGACGTGACCCACGCCGAGGGGGACACGGGCACGACCGCGTTTGTCTTTACGCTCACTTTGTCCCGCCAATCCGTCAACCAGGTCACCGTGGCCTTCGCCACCCAGGACGGCACGGCCACGATTGCCAACAACGACTACAACTCCACGTCGGGCACGGTCACGTTCGCGCCGGGAACTACCGAGCGGCTCGTCACGGTTTTCGTCCTCGGCGACAAGTTTTCCGAAGGGAACGAAACGTTTTCGGTCGTGCTGAGCAATCCTGTAGGCGCCACGACCGGCGACGGAACCGGCACGGGAACGATCACGAACGAATCGACCGACGACGTTGCCAACCTGCCCTCGTCGATCACGGGCAAGGTGTTCGTCGATTCGAACAGTGATGGAGCGCAGACCGGAAGAGAGAGGGCGCTGGCCGGCGTCCAGGTGTTCCTCTCCGGCGCCGCCGAAATGCTGACGACCACCGGCGCCGACGGGTCCTACTCCTTTAACAATCTGAATCCGGGGACGTACGAATTACAATTCGCCCAGCCGGCTCAGTACGTCGACGGCAGGCTGCACATCGGCAGCCAGGGCGGCGAGATGTCGGCGACGGGCGACAGTTTCACCTTCACCATTTTGGCGCCCGGCTCTGTCGTGGGCGGTGAAAACAACTTCACCACCAGCCGGCTGCTCTCGCAGTTCATCTCGCAGCGACTGTTTTTGGCGTCGGCTCTGGGCGCCGCGTCCAATCCTCCCGCCCAAACGGTGAGCGTCGCGGTCAGCACGGTCACCAATCCGATCACCGCTTCCAATGCCACGAGCACGTCGATCAGCGGCAGCGGCACCGCCGGCGTCACGATCTCGGTCGTGGCCACTAGCGGCAGCAGTTCAACCGGCGCGCTGATGACCACGGTCGCCAACAACGGGAGCTGGTCGATCGCCGGCATCAACGTCAGCGCCCTGGCCGACGGCACGATCACGTACACCGTCACCGCCACCGGCACGGGCGGCTCGACGGCTTCGGCGAGCATCACCGCGACCAAAGACACGGTCGCTCCGGCGGTAACCATCGGTTCGGTGACCAACCCCGTCCACGCGAACAACGCCGACGACGCGTCGATCAGCGGCACCGGCGAAGCCGGCGCCATGATTTCGGTCGTGGTCACCGGCGGCGCCAACTCAGCCAGCGCGCAAACGACCGTCGCCGACAACGGCACCTGGTCCGCCAGCGGCATCGACGTCAGCTCGCTGGCCGACGGCATGATCACCTACACGGTCACCGCCACCGACGCGGTCGGCAACACGGGGTCCACCAGCATGGCGGTCCTCAAGGATACCCAATCGCCGACCGTGGCCATCGGCATGGTCATCCCCGATCCGATCAACGCGGCGAACGAGGACGACGTAACGATCAACGGCACCGGCGAAGCCGGCGCGTCCATTTCCGTGACCGTCAGTGACGGTAGCGACACGACCGGTCCCTTCACCACCACCGTCGCCGCGAACGGCACCTGGACGATCGACGGCATCAACACGAGCGGCCTCGACGACGGCACGCTCACCTTCACCGTCACCGCCACCGACTCGGCCTCCAATACCGCGACCATGTCGATCACGGCCGTGAAAGACACCGTGACGGACGTGATCGTCAGCGACGTCACCGATCCGATCACGGCCGCCAACGAAACGATGGTCATGATCAGCGGCACCGGCGAGCTCGGCGCCATGATTTCGGTCGTCGCCACCGACGGCGAGAGCTCCACCGGCGCCGCCGTGACCACGGTCGACGACCAAGGAAACTGGTCGCTCACCATCGACACAAGCAGCCTCGACGACGGCACGATTACCTTCACCGTCACCGCCACCGACGAGGCCGAGAACACCGACGTCGCAACGACCACCGCCGAAAAAGATACCGTGACGGAAGTCGCGATTTCCGAGGTCACCGATCCGATCGGCATCGGCGACGACGATACCTCGATCAGCGGCACGGGCGAAGTCGGCGCCCTGATTTCGGTCGTCGCCACGGACGGCGTCAATGCGACCGAAGCCAAAACGGCCACCGTCCTGGCCAACGGCACCTGGTCGATCGAGGGCATCGACGTGAGCGATTTGAACGACGGCACGCTCACCTACACCGTCACCGCCACCGACACGGTCGGCAACACCAACCTAACCAGCATCACGGCCGAAAAGGCCACGCTGGCGATCGCGATGGTCACCGACCCGATCAACGCCGAAGATGCCGACATGGTGGAGCTCAGCGGCACCGGCGAGGTCGGAGCCACGGTTTCGGTCGTCGCCACCGACGGCGGGAACTCGACCGACGCCGTCGAGACCACGATCGACGGCGAAGGAAACTGGTCGGTCACGATCGACGTGAGCGATTTGAATGACGGCACGCTCACCTTCACCGTCACCGCCACCGACGCCGAAGACAACTCGATCGAAAAGTCGATCACCGCCGAAAAAGACACCGCGACGGAGGTGTTCGATTTAGGCGTCACCGATCCGATCACGGCCGCCAACGAAACGATGGTCATGATTAGCGGCATCGGCGAGGTCGGCGCCATGATTTCGGTCGTCGCCACGGACGGCGTGAACTCCACCGAAGCCGTCATGACCACGGTCGACGGCGAAGGAAACTGGTCGGCCACCATCGACGCAAGCGGCCTCGACGACGGCACGATCACCTTCGGCGTCACCGCCACCGACCTCTTCGGGAACACCCAACAAAAACCGACCACGGCCGAAAAAGACACCGTGGCGGAAGTCGCGATTTCAGAGGTCACCGATCCGATCGGCATCGGCGACGACGACGATACCTCGATCAGCGGCACCGGAGAAATCGGCGCGACCATCGAGGTCGTCGTCAGCGACGGCGTCAATGCGACCGAACCGTTCATGACAACGGTCGATGGCGACGGAAACTGGTTGATCGAGGGCATCGACGTGAGCGACCTCGACGACGGCACGCTCACCTACACCGTCACCGCCACCGATCTGGTGGGCAACACCAACGAAACCAGCATCACGGCCGAAAAGGCCACGCTCGTGATCGCGATGGTCACCGATCCGATCAACGCCGAAGATTCCCACATGGCGGTGATCAGCGGCACGGGCGAGGTCGGCGCCATGATTTTTGTCGTGGGTACCGACGGCGAAAACACGACCGGCGAGGTCTTGACCACCGTCGACGACGAAGGAAACTGGTCGGTCACGATCGACGTGAGCGATTTGAATGACGGCACGATCACCTTCACCGTCACCGCCACCGACGCCGAAGACAACTCGATCGAAAAGTCGATCACCGCCGAAAAAGACACCGCGACGGAGGTGTTCGATTTAGGCGTCACCGATCCGATCACGGCCGCCAACGAAACGATGGTCATGATTAGCGGCATCGGCGAGGTCGGCGCCATGATTTCGGTCGTCGCCACGGACGGCGTGAACTCCACCGAAGCCGTCATGACCACGGTCGACGGCGAAGGAAACTGGTCGGCCACCATCGACGCAAGCGGCCTGAATGACGGCACGATCACCTTCACCGTCACCGCCACCGACCTCGCCGGGAACACCGACGAAGAAACGACCACGGCCGAAAAAGACACCGTGGCGGAAGTCGCGATTTCCGAGGTCACCGACCCGATCGACATCGGTGACGCCGACGATACGTCGATCAGCGGCACGGGCGAAATCGACGCCACCATCGAGGTCGTCGTCAGCGACGGAGTTCACTCCACGGGCATCTTTTCGTTCACGATCACCGACGGCACCTGGTCGATCGAGGGCATCGACGTCACCGGCTTGAACGACGGCACGATCACCTACACCGTCACCGCCACCGACCTGCTCGGCAACACCAACGAAACCAGCATCACGGCCCAAAAGCACACGCTGGCCATCGCGATGGTCACCGACCCGATCACCGAGGACAATGAGACATCGGTGGAGCTCAGCGGCACGGGCGAGGTCGGAGCCATGGTTTCGGTCGTCGCCAGTGACGGCGGGAACTCGACCGACGCCGTCGAGACCACGATCGACGGCGAAGGAAACTGGTCGGTCACGATCGACGTGAGCGCCTTGGATGAGGGCACGATCACCTTCACCGCCACCGCCACCGACGACGAAGACAACACGATCGAAAAGTCCATCACCGCGCATAAGGACACCGTGACGGAAGTCGCGATTACCGACGTCACCGACCCGATTACCGCGGAGAATGCCGACAACACGTCCATCAGCGGCACGGGCGAGAACGGCGCCATAATCTCGGTCGTGGCCAGCGACGGCATCGATTCGACAATCGCCTTCATGGTCACCGTCGCGGACGGAATCTGGTCGATCGAAGGCATCGACGTCAGCGCCCTGGCCGACGGCACGATCACCTACACCGTCACGGCCACGGACACGGTCGGCAATACGACGGAAGTCAGTGTGATGGTCGAAAAGATCGCGCCCGCGCCCTTGGCCATGATGGATGGCGACGACGAGGACGACGACCTGGCCGTGCTTGTCATGGCGCTATCCGCGTCGAGCGACGACCCCGACGCGATCGACGAGGCGCTGGCGGTCGAAGACGATTGGATGCCGGATCTCGCCTGATCGGGCGGACCCTAGAAGTTGCACTCGATGCCGAAATTGAGGCCCTGCAGCCAGAGATCCGACTCGTGGAAGGCGAACTCGGGAAACGTGCCGGCCTGCTGGGGCGGAGGGAACTGCCGCGGATCGAGACGCAAATCGATCTGATCGCCCGGCCGGACCACGTTCGTTAGACCGATGAACGTGTAGCCCAGGCTGACGGTCCACAGCGGCGACCAACAGTAGCGCAGGTTGACCCCGATTTCCGGCATGACGCCGAACTGGGTTTGATTGTACGTGCCGATGTTGGAATCGAGGGCCAGAACCCCGCCCTGAAACGATTCCGGGTCTTCGCCGGGCAGCGTCCTGGTGGTCGAGCCGTTGATGGCGACCCGCTGCGACACGCCACCCAGCGCCAGCTTGAACAGCAGGTCGAGCGTCCAGCATGCGCTTCCGTACTGCAAGTTAACGCCGAGCTGGCCGCCGTTAAACTGGCTGCGGGTGTTGAACAAATCCTCGATGGCAAAGGTCGTTCCGATCGGCGCCCCCGATTGATCGTCGAGCGAGACCGTGCCGGTTCGCACGCCCAGCCCTTCGCCCAGGTAAAAGTAGCGGTAACCGGCCAGGATGTCGACGCGGCGGCAGCAATCGATGTACAGCCCTCGCCGCAGGTTCACCTCGTTCGCCGCGACGGTTCTGCTGGAGTTGATGCTGACATCGCCCACCACGATTTGCGGATACGCGATCAGCAGGGCGTCTTGCGCGCCGGCTTCGGTGTTGAAAAACGGTCGAGCCAGGATCGGCGAGCCGTTTGAGCTGCCAAAGAACGACTCGTCGCAGTTGCCGACGAAATAGAACGTGTCTTCGATGCCGAGCGTCTCGCACGGATCGCACCAATAACCGAGCGTGAACCGGCCGCCGGAACTGCCCTCGGTATTGATCCGCTGGTTTCCGAACACAATCTGGGCATTGGGCAAAACGCCCGCCGTGCCGACCGGTGTGCCGTCGGGGCTGGTGGTCACCAGCGGCGGCGTGTTGGCGCCGCGGACCCACCACACCAGATACTCGGCGCGGCCCCAGAATGTTCCGCACCTGCGGCAGCCGTCATAGCAGCCGCCCACCATCGGCGGCTCTTCCCACACCCCGTCGCCCGGATAGAAACCCAATTCGTCGCCCGATTCGGGGATCGGAGCCGGCACCGATTCGGCGCCTTGGGGCACAGGTTCAGGCGCCGTGCTCTTGCCCGGCGGCTGCTCGTCGATCGCGGCGCCGTTTTCGATCTGCTCCTCGTAGTGTGCAAGCCCGGTGGAAAGGTGCTCAAACGGGTCGGCCATCGCCCGCGAGGGAAAGGCAATTCCCAATAGTGCAACCACAACGGCAAAGCGTCGCATAAAGCTGATCCTCTTAGGCTGCAACTTGTGCGGCTGGGCGCTCATTTCCTGGCTAGCTGGTGGCAAGGTAGCATCGCGTGCGCCCACCGACGGCGCGCGTCACAGCCAATTTGTCGGTTGTGGCGGCGTTGCCAGTTGAAACGAAATTTCCGCCTGTGCCGAATCCGGCGGAATTTCCGATTGGGTAGTCTGGCCCGTTGGCCGCCCCGCGTCGCGATTCGGCCGCGCTTGCCCAATTCGTTTGCCCGACGTGCACCGCGGATGGGCATCATGTTGCGAATACGCGACCGGCAGCAACCCCCGAACGTGACTCGCATCGCTTTCACAAAACCCTACTGTGAAAGGTTTTGCGGCCCAACTGACCCCAGGCGCCAGACGCCGCGGCCCGGCAATTGCCTGGGTGGTCTCGCGGATGCCGACTCGAGCACGTCGCCGGGCCTGCCGTTCGGCTCTACAAGCACCCCCTCGAAGAAAGCTTGGCGATGGCTCGTTGGGCCCCTTTAGCGCGAACGTGGCTGGTGCTGGCACCGGCCCTCGTCGGCGCTCTGGGAATGCTGTCAACAGGGCGATCGGACGCGCGGGCACTCGCGGCGTGTCCCAACTGCTCCCGCTCGATCCCGGCCACATGGCACGTCGTCGAAACGGCCAACTTCCGCATCCTCAGCTTCGGCACCCATCCGGTGAGCCCCGAGACCGCCCGGGCGTGCGAAAGCCTGCGCGGTCAACTGGCCCGCCAATGGCTGGCGGACGATCCAAAGCCCTGGAGCCCCAAGTGCGACGTCGTGCTGCAGCCGACCGACGAGGCTTATCTCCGCGAAGTCGGCGGCGGCGGTCGCAACACGGTTGCCTCGGCGCTCATTGATCGCAGAGATAGCCGCATCTGTCGGCGGCGCATCGACGTGCGGGCGAGCGGTTCCGATTGGCAAACACTGGCGCTTGCGCACGAACTGGCGCACGTCGTGCTCGCCGACCGGTTCGTGCACCAAGCGCTGCCGCGCTGGGTCGACGAGGGAATGGCGATTCTGGCCGATCCGCCCGAAAAGCGCGAGCGGCACGAGCGGGCCCTGAAACGAGCGGTCGCCCGAGGCGCGCAATTCCGGCTGGCCGAGCTGTTAGCGCTGGCCGACTATCCTGCGGCCGATCGGTGGGGGACGTTCTATGGTCAGAGTGCTTCGCTGGTGGAGTATCTCGTCGCGCAGCAGGGGCACGGACGATTCGTCGAATTTGTCGACTTGGCCCTTGAGCACGGCTATGAAAACGCACTGCGTCGCGTGTACAGCGTCGGCATCGGCGAGCTGGAACGACGTTGGCACCGAACTCTTACCGCGGCGGATTCCGCCGCTGGCGCCGAGGCGCCGAACCACAGGGCCGCTTCGTCCGTCTCCTCATCGGCCGGGTAAAAGCGGCCCGCCGTGCCGATGGCGCGTCGATCTCGTTCAGGGCCCGTTCCGCATGCGCGAACTTCTCTTGCGAAGGCGGGTAGAATACCTAGAATTCTAGAGATCGCCGCCCGTCCGATTCCGCCGGGACGTTTTGGCGATTTGCCCGGAGAGGTGGCTGAGTGGTCGAAAGCGCCGGTTTGCTAAATCGGTGACCGGGAAACTGGTCCGCAGGTTCGAATCCTGTCCTCTCCGCTCGACGTTCGGGTAAATTCCCGCCCGTTGTCGGCGGCAGCGTGCATTTCATGTGCTTGCCTCGATTTCTCGCCAGGCTCGTCATCGGCCGCGCGTTTTGCATATCGCCTGTCAGGTGTCGAGCGGAATGGCCGCGTTCAACGTCGCCAGATATTCCGGCTCAATCGGCCGGCGTGGCGTGGCTTTTCCGTTGGCTTTCATGGGACCCTGCACCGTCCGGGGGCTTCGACTAGCCGTTATTCTATCGAGTCGGCTACGTCGGGGCATTCGATTTCGGCCAATCGTAGGCCGAGTCCTTCACTTTGTGAAAGTTCTCGTCCAGCTTGGGTTGCAGCAGAATGATGGCCGCGATGCGCCGGGCGGTGTTCATCACTTCGCGGGCCTCTTCGGGCTTCAGCGCCCGGCCAAGAATGCGCTCTTCCCGGTAGCTCAACCATTTCTTGATGACCGGATACCCGCCGATGCAGTATTCCCACACGTTCAGCGGAATGTTGCGCCAGTAGGCCGCATTGTTCAGATATACATCGCAAGTCTTCGCATCCAGCAGTTCTGTTGCTTGCTGAGCCGATATGCCCCGCGTCGTCGCTTCGGCGTCAATCGCCTTAGCCTCGTCTTCGTCGTAGGTACGTACGGACAACTTCCCCTTGCCTGACATCGTCACGCCCGGCTTGCCGGCGCGTCCCCAGCCAGACGTTATAGCCAAGTCCCTGCCTAACGGGTCGATGACACCGCCGTCAACTCTAGTAATCATCCCAATGGTTTTGATAGCCGGAGAAATCTTGCTGGTTACACCGGGTACGGTGGCTTCAACGTCCAGCAGCGCTCCGATTTCTTCGCCGAGCGCTGCCGACGCCTCCAGAGCTTTACGGTCGGAAGGCAACGGGATGCGGGGCCAATCTCGCTGGATGCCGTCAGCGTTCTCGGTCAAGTACGCCGGGCTATAACCGATGGCGAGGGCGTGCCTCCAGATCAGCGCCGCTGTTTTCGAGTCGGCATCGGGGTCCTTGATGCCCAGTTCGGCCAGATAGAGGCGGCTTGCTTTTGAGAGATTTGCTTCAGGCTTTGGCGCTCCGAAAACCCCATCCATTTTCTCGGCAATTGGTGCCACCATTAGAGGAAATGCAGATGGGTTGACTGAGATAGCTTGTCCATCAACTAGCAGCCGCGTAAAGAACATGGGGCTACCGGGGACGCCCTTTCCCGTCTTCAACCTGCTCACTAAAAAGCCGTCGGCATGGGGCAGATTCTGCCATAAGACGGGACGCGGTTCATTCCATATTGGGCGTACAGGCGTGTAGTAGCACCAGCGGGTATCAAAGGGGCGTACTGCGTATCGCCGAAGTCGGCCGGAGTCAAACGATTCGGCCTTGAGCGCCTTGGCCCGCGCGCCTTTCGCGTTGAAACGGGCTACGTCTTTGGTCAACGCTGTTTGCCGGGTTCTATATTCGACCCACGATAGCCCGCCGTCGAAATAGTCCTGCATTCGCGTTTTGAGTCGATCGCAATCAATGTCAATGAGTGCTCCGCCGCGCTTCTCGAAAAGACCGTCGCTTTTTACGAACGCAAGATCAAGAAGTCGTGGCCAGGTAAGATATTCACCGGTCACATCTTCAGGCTGAAACGAGAAGCGATTTTCCCTCCTCGGCTCGGCCGGCTCGTAGGCGGCCTCGAAGTCTTTGTCGTTCAGGCTCTCCAGCAATTGTTTACGTCGATCTTCGGCTTGGGCCGCGTCGCTGTCGTCTCGAAAATATACTTGTGCGGAATTGATCGTAGCTTCTCGCTCCTTGGTCGCGCCAGTCTTCACCCAAAGGGATGTCGCTACGCCCTGCTGGATTCCAACGGAAAAACCCCTAATCGCAAAGATTGTCTCGCTGGTTCGGCCATCGGGTGCGTACTCGGAAATCTTCCGATTGCCGTGGAGGTTTTCGATCCAGAACTTGTCGAAAGATTTAAGCAGGTGCTCTCGAAGAATGACGAAAGATGGTTCGGCAATCCATGAATGATTGGAGATAAACGACACAACCCCCTTGCCGCTCATTTCGGCAATGCGGCGCTCGGCGAGACGAAAGAATCTGATGTACGGGTCGTCCAAGTTGAATTTCTTGATGCCCCAGCCGCCCTTGGCAGGTTCATCACTCAGTCGATAGTGCCTAACCTTCGAAGCAGGGCCGGTCTTTGCCTTGCCCTTCGTCACCTTCTCCGTGTAGTAGACGCCTTTGTATGGTTCGACTAGCCCTTGTTCTTCTTCAGGGCTGATGCCTGCGAAGGCGTTGTACGGCGGGTTGCCCAGCACAACGAGTATTTTCGTGTCGCGTTTGACGTGCTCAGCCGCGTCGCGCTCTTGTTCCAATTCGGCAAACATGAGATGTTGTTTCGCGCCTTTGGGCGGCTCCCACCCCGTGAGCGCATTGGTCAAGTAAACGCCGACTCGCTCGCCTGCGGGTTGAGATAGCGGTGCGCCTTCGTTTTGGAGTAACAGTCCCAATTGCAGGTGCGATACCACGAAGGGTGCAGGCAGGATTTCGAAGCCGAAGATGCGAGTCATGGCCGCCGTCTTCAGGTCGTCAGCCATCAGTGCGTCACCGCCTTTGTCCCGCAGAGTGGCCGCGATGACGCGCAATACTTCGACCAAATATGTCCCGGTGCCGCAGCACGGGTCGAGTACGATGACATTCGAGTCGGCTAGTCCATCGGGCAAGTTCAGTTCATCACGTAATACGGCATCAACGCGCGCGACTTGATATTCGACTATCTCCGGTGGCGTATACCAGACTCCTAATTCCTTGCGTAGATCGGGATCGTAGGCTTCCAAGAACGGTTCGTAGAAGTATTGAACTGCGTGCCTGTCCTGAAAGTTTTGAAAGAAGGTGAACCGATCAACACGATTGAGTACGCCAGCCGCCCAATCGAGAACTTCGACCAGGTTAAGGGGCTTCAGCCGGCTGGGCTTCGTGATTTCTTCAAATAGCGTGCGGACGAATGGCACGCTCAAGAACCATTCAGCCTTCTGCCAGTCGAATTTGGCGCTTTGGTCGGGGTTGTCGCGGTGCCACCGCACCCACGATGAGAACACACCGTAAAAAATGGTTTGCACCAGCGTTGATCGAAAGAAGTGATCTCCCTTATCGCCCGTGAATTTCATGCCCAGCGCTTCCTCAAGGGCCAATCGTACATCTTGCAGCGCGGAAAGTTGCTTCTGATGTTCGACCCGCACAAGCGCATCACGCGCGTACGACGCAAAGAACCATGCTAGGTCTTTGGGATCAACCAATGGCGCGGCGTGGAGGCACGCACGTTTCAAAAACTCGATGAATTGCTCGCCTTGCTGCTGCGCCGTCGCCCGTGGGTGTACCGCCTTGTGTTGCCAGAAATCTTTCTCGTCGGCGGCTAGGGAGAAGGGTTCGCGCGAAACCGGCTGTCCGTTCGCCTCTTTTTCAACGATTCTGAACTCTCGCAAGTTCGACACGATGACAATGCCGTAGCGCCCCAAGTAGTCCTTTACCTGTTGAGTTTCAACTATGGCCTTTACGTCGGGCTTCGTACCTTTGGCTTCAATGGCACCCCGTGCTGGGGGCTGGTCAGCCTTAGGCGCGCCGTCGCCCTTGCCCTGCAATTGGTCGGGCGTGAAGAGTCCGCCATCGGGCATTCCCGCGCCCAAGTTCTTTAGGTTCATTACGCAACGAACCTTGGGCTTGAGGGTCTTCCCCACGGCGTTAAACAGGTTGGACAGGGCTGGGTAGTAGGACGTTTCAGGTACACCAGCGCCGGTTGCGCGGACCGCCTTCAATTCGGAAAGGTAAGCCTCAAGAATGCGGGCCGCCGTGCCGCCATCCTCGTGGCCGTCTGGGGCCGTCGTGCCGCCACTCGTATTCTGCGTTGCCATGACGGGCCTTCCCCTAGGGTTCAAGAGTACAAACCAACGAGTTTACCCCTTGGCAGGGCAATTCGACAGGGAGCAGAAATGTCCGAAGAACTCACCCAAGAATTTGCAGGGCTAAGCCACGCCAGAGGTACCTTTTCGAGAGTATCGGGAGCGCTTTCCCGCTTTAGGTACTTCCCGCCGCGCAGCCGAACGGTTTTCCACCTCCGCCGCCCGCTTGCGAGATACAGTCCGTCCGTCACCCGGCCGCTCGGATCATCGCCAAGATGCCCGCCCTTTATTGCGTCGGGCAGCATGGGCCACGCTTCGACCGCCGCCGCCAAACTGGGGTCAATTGCGGCTTCTCGTGCGCAAAGTGCGCCGGATTCCGCGCCGCTTTCGGGCGGAACCGCATTATTCCCCGCGTTTTCCGCAGGAGTTCGAATCCTGTCCCGCCGGCAGCGTGCATTTCATGCGCTTGCCTCGATTTCTCGCCAGGCTAGCCGCCGGCCAGGGCCCCGATGATCAGCAACGGCTCCGCTCCCATTCGAACCGCGTGGGGCAGCGGGGTATCCGGCAGCTCATGCGACAGATCCTGCTCGCAGGCGAAGAATCTTAAGAACGGTCGGCGCTCGAGCGTGACGTGGTCGCGGATCGTCCCGCGCAGCATGGGATAGCGGGCCTCGAGCGCGTCGAGGACCGAGCGCTGCGTGGCTGGACCCTCGACGTCGAGCTTCACCTCGCCGTTGACGTGCGCCAGCATCCGCAGATGGTATGGGAGCTCCACGCGTATCATGGCAGTGTTATCAGGGAAGTGTTTGGACCTCGACGGACAGGACGGGGGGGAAATCTCGGACGATCGGCGCCCAACTGTCGCCGGCGTTGGCCGAGGCGTACACCTGCCCGCCCGAGGTGCCGAAGTACACGCCGCACGGATCGAGCGAGTCAATGGCCATGGCGTCGCGCAGCACGTTGACGTAACAGTCGCGTTGCGGCAGACCTTCCGTGAGCGCTTCCCACTCGTTTCCGCCCGTCCGGCTGCGGTACACGCGCAGCTTCGCGTCGGGCGGGAAATGCTCGGAGTCGTTCTTGATCGGGACGACGTAGATCGTGTCCGGCTCGTGCGCATGCACGTCGATCGGGAATCCGAAATCGGACGGCAAGTTACCGCTGACCTCTTGCCACGACTCGCCGGCGTTGTCGCTGCGCATGACGTCCCAGTGCTTTTGCATGAACAGCACGCCCGGGCGCGAGGCGTGCATCGCGATGCGGTGGACGCAGTGGCCGACCTCCGCATCCGGGTTGGGGATGGCCTCTGAGTGCAAGCCGCGGTTCATCGGCCGCCACGTCGTGCCACCGTCGTCGGTTCGAAATACGCCCGCGGAAGAGATGGCGATATAGATCCGCTCGGGATTGCTCGGATCCAGCACGATCGTGTGCAGGCACATTCCGCCGGCCCCTGGCTGCCAGGAGGGCCCTGACTCATGGCCACGCAGCCCGGGGAGCTCCTGCCACGACTGGCCGCCGTCCACGGAGCGGAACAAGGCCGCGTCTTCCGCCCCGGCGTACACGGTATCGGGGTCAGTCAGTGACGGTTCGAGATGCCAGACGCGCGCGAACTCCCACGGGTGCTGCGTGCCGTCGTACCACTGGTGAGTGCCGGTTACGCCGTCGTACTTAAACTCGTTTCCGACCGGCTCCCACGTCTTGCCGCCGTCGCCCGAGCGCTGGATCATCTGTCCGAACCAGCCACTGGACTGCGACGCATACAGCCGGTTCGAGTCAACGGGCGAGCCCTTGACGTGGTAAATTTCCCAGCCCGCAAACAGCGGGCCATTGATATTCCACCGCTGGCGCTTGCCGTCCGACGTCAAAACGAACGCGCCCTTGCGTGTGCCAACCAGTACTCGCACCTCGCTCATCGCTTACTCCTTCTCATCACGGGTGGGCGGTGGCTCAAATCAGTTGCGCCCCTAACGATGTTTTTTTCAATTGTCGCATTCTTTCCCAATCATGCTCAGCGTCATCATACCAGCCGCGGTGTCCGTCTAGCCGCCAAAATCATGCAAGTTAACTTCGCAGAGGCAGGAGGGCGCGCAGCCGGTTATCGCGGAGGAAAAGCCCTACCCAGACCAGCACGCCGAGAACGATCGGGCCGAAGAACGGATCGCCGATCCGCACATGGGTAGCGGTTGCGCCGCCAAGATAGCCTGTCAGCAGGATCGCACCCAGGACAGAGGTCCGTGGAATCGCATAGACAGCAGCACATGCGATCTCCAGGATCCCGATACCGATTGCAAGGCTCCCGTCATATCCGAGCCGCCCGAATTCCTCCAGGACGACAGCCGGCTTCGCCAATTTGATGGCGCCGCTCACGAGCAGCATCAGGACCGGCAGCGCGCTGGTGATACGTCCGGCCCACAGCATCTTCCTCGCGACGGGAGCCGCTGGAATGTCCGATTGCATGAAGTCCCCCCGCCGTCCTGCGGCGCTAGAAGTCGACCAGAACCTTGAATCCGCCATACGCCATGCGCTTGACGTCGAAGGGCATCGATTTCGGAGCCATGTTGGCCAGCCGCGGGTCCTTCATCACCTTGGCGTTGACGCGGTCGCGATCGGCGCGCGACTTGTACACGATCCACGCGAACACCACCGTTTCGCCGCGTTTCAACTTGACCATGCGGGGAAAAGGCACCAGGCCTTTCACCTTGAGGTCGTCGCCGGCGCATTCCCGGTATTCGAGGGCGCCGTGCTCCCGCCAAATCTTACCCGCCTTCTGCGACATTCGGCGGTAAGCCGCCAGGTTTTTCTTCGGGACGGGCAAGACAAAGCCATCGACGTATCGCATGTGAAGTCTCGCTCCTGTGGTTGGAAACACTCTTGATTGTCAGTGCGCGCGATGTTTCTGGCCTAGTTATCAGCGGCGGCTCTACGCTCGGCGGCTTTGCGAATCCTGGAATGCTCGTGCGCCCATCCCCCAGGCATACCGTCGCGATGTTTGAATCGCCTGTTCTGCAGTGCTTGTTAGCATGGTTGCTCCCCTTGACCCTTTTGATCTTTAGTTCGTCCGTGCTTGTGAGGTTGCTGTTCCGTCGCCTTGGGCTCGGCGCGCTCCTCGTTTCAACTCAATCCGCCGATCGGTTTTCGCGGCTAGATGATGCCCTCGTCTCTGAGCTTGCGCCGGCGAGTCTCATCGAAGCCGGCTGCCTCGAGCACGTCGTCGGTGTCCATGCCGTGCCCGGGAGCCGCGCGTCGGATGCGCACGGGAGTGCGCGACATCTTTGCCGGCGGACCCTCCATCCTGATCTCGCGGCCGGACGGCTGCTTGACGGATTGAATCGTTTCGCGCGCCCGGATATGGGGGTCCTCGATCATCTCGGCCGGGGTGAGCACTTTTTCAACCGACAAGCCGATGCCGGACATGGCGGCGATCACTTCGTCGCGCGTGCGTTTGGCGCAGTAGTCGGCCACGATTTTGTCCAGCTCTTCGCGACGTGCCACGCGCGCGGGAATCGTGGCGTAATCGGGATGTTGTCCCAGCTCCCCTCGACCCAATAGCGCGCTGAGCTTCACCCAGTGCGTGTCGAGCAACACGCCGGCGTACAACCATCCGTCCCGACAGGGATACACATTGGACGGCGAGCCGAACGGATAAATGTTCCCCAACCGGGGCGTCGGCAGACCCTGGGCGGCCAGCGTCGGCTGTCCGGTGCAGGACGCCACCGTCGCGTCGAGAAGCGAAACGTCGATGTGCTGGCCCTCGCCGTGCGTGTCGCGATGTTTCAAGGCCGCCAGCGCCGCAAAAGCGGCGTGCAGGCCGGCCAGCTCGTCGGAGATGTAAATCGGGGTCTTCATCGGCGGATTGTCGCCGATTGCGTTGAGCCACATCAGGCCCGACATGGCCTGAGCCGTCGGATCATAACCGGCTCGCGCCGCGTACGGTCCGTATTGCCCGTACCCGCTGATCGAGACGTAAACAATGTCGGGATTGACGGCCCGCACGTGCTCATATCCGCATCCCAGGCTGGCCATTCGGCCGGGCCGAAAACTCTGCACGACGATATCGGCGTCCCGCGCCAGCTCCAGGAACACGTCGCGGCCGGCGGGGCGTTTCAGATCCAGCGCCACGTTGCGCTTGTTGCGATTCACCGCGGCGTCGACGAACGAAACCGGTGGATCGGCGCGTTCCAGAAACGGCGGCAGCCGGTGAGCCACGTCGGGCGAGCCGCGCTGCTCGATCTTCACCACGTCGGCGCCGTAGTCGGCCAACAGGCAGGCGCAGCGCGGACCGGCCCAGGTCGTCGTGACCTCCAGGACGCGAACGCCGTCGAGCGGCCCCGCCAGGTCGCTCCGCGCCTCGCGGAAGAAGTTCGCGGCGTCGTCGGCAGAATCGATCATCGCAATCTCATTTGCCCGTGGGCCCGCCGGCGCCTACTCACCGGCACGACCCGATCGTACCAGCCCATTGTTGCGGTCACAACAATTGATTTTAATGCTGTCGCCGGGGGCACGAACCGTGACACGAGGACCGGACCATGGAAACCCTCACCACCATGACCTATGAGACGTCGGGTCGAATTGCCCGCATCACGCTCAACCGGCCCCAGCGCGGCAACGGAATCACGTTGGCCATGCCGCGCGAACTGGCGCAGGCCGTCGAGCAGGCCAATCTTGACCCCCAGGTGCACGTCATCGCCTTGTCCGGCAAGGGGAAAGGCTTCTGCGGCGGTTATGATCTGGTCGTCTCGGCCCAGCGGAGGATGCAGGAAGTGTCGCTCGCGGGCGATTGGCCCGCCGGCTCGCCGATGGACCCGCAAGTCCAGGCCGCCAATCACGACCCCGAAGGCACCTGGGACCCGATGCTCGACTACGCCATGATGAGCCGCAACGTCCGCGGCTTCATGAGCCTTTTTTACAGCGATAAGCCGGTCGTCTGCAAGGTTCACGGCTTCTGCGTGGCCGGCGGGACGGACATGGCGCTTTGTTCCGATCTGCTGGTGATCGAGGATAAGGCCAAGATCGGCTATCCGCCCGCCCGAGTCTGGGGAACGCCGACAACCGCGTTGTGGGCGTATCGGATCGGAGCCGGGCGCGCCAAGAGGCTGCTGTTCACCGGCGATTGTCTCTCGGGCACGGAAGCGGTAGAGTGGGGGCTCGCCGTCGAGGCGGCGCCGATTTCGCAACTCGACGAACGTTTTGAAATCCTGTTGAATCGCATCGCAAGAATGCCGGTCAATCAACTGGTGATGATGAAACTGCTTGTCAATCAGTCGACGCCGGGGCTGCTTCCAACGCAGATTCTGGGCACGGTCTTTGACGGCATTTCGCGGCACACGCCCCAAGGGTACGCATTTCAACGGCGCGCCGCCGAAGCCGGCTTCAAACAGGCCGTGCGCGAACGGGACGAACCCTTTGGCGACTTCGGTCCCTCGACATTCAAGGGCTGAGGTGAATCAGGTCGGCGGCTTCGAGCGAATCGGCATTGAGATCGGCCGGTTTGCTTTCGTTGGCTCGGGGAAATCACCATGGACCTATCCTACGGCAGCCACTACGAGGCCTTTCGTCAAGACACCAGGCGGTTCATCGAAGCCAACTCGCACCTGGCACCGGAAGGACCGGCGCTCGACCGGGAAAAGACGCGCGCGTGGCAGAAACTGCTCATCGAAAACGGCTACCTGGCGCGCTCCATCCCCAAGAAATACGGCGGTTACGGCGCGGAAGTCGACCTTCTCAAGTCGCGCATCATTGCCGAAGAATTCGCCCGGGCCCAGGTTGCGCCGGGCCTGGGCGGACAGGGGATCGCCTATCTGGTTCCCACGCTCCTGGAGCTGGGCACCGAAGAGCAGAAGCTCCGCTTCGTTCCGCCCACGCTGCGCGCCCTGATCATCTGGTGCGAAGGCTACTCCGAGCCCAACGCGGGCAGCGACCTGGCGAGTCTCGCGACGAGCGCCGTCTTGGAGGGCGACGAATGGGTCGTCAACGGCCAGAAGATCTGGACCAGCACGGCTCAAATCGCCGACTGGATGTTCTGCCTGGTGCGCAGCGAGCCGGACGCGCCCAAACACCAGGGCATCAGCTTCCTGCTGTTTTCCATGGACACGCCGGGCATCCGCGTCCGGCCGCTCAAGACGATGACCGGCGACTCTCATTTTAACGAAGTCTTTTTCACCGACGTGCGCGTGCCGAAGGATCAGATCGTGGGCCGGCGGGGCGAAGGCTGGAAAGTGGCCAACGCCCTGTTGCTGCACGAGCGGGACGACCTGGGCGATCCCAACGCCACGCTGACCCGGCTCCACGCGCTTGTGGACCTGATGAAGAACGAGGCTGCCGACGGGCGGCGGGCCATCGACAACCCGGTGTACCGCGACCGGTTGATGAGAATTCAGGGCCGAGTCATGGCCATGCGCGCCAACGATCTGCGCCTGCTAAGCGCCAAGCTCAACCACAAGGACGCGTCATTGGCCGCGCTCATCGTGAAACTCCAGGGAACCGAGCTCCGCCACGAACTCGAGGGCCTGGCGATCGACGCTTTGGGGGAGATCGGGATCCTGTATGGCGATAGTCCCCATCTCCGCGACGGCGGCTCCTGGCAGTCGATGTACATGCTCTACTTGGGCCTCATCATCGGGGGCGGCACGGCGCAGATTCAAAAGAACATCATCAGCGAGCGCGGCTTGGGCCTGCCCCGCGAGCCCAAAGTCACGGCGTAACGGGAGACGCAGCATGGAATTTGGACTCTCCACCCAACAGACGCTGCTCGTGGACAGCATCGGCCGTTATCTGGCGCGCAACGCTTCGTTGGAGCGCGTGAAGCGCTTCGTGAATGAAAATGAAAAGCGCGCCCACGACGTTTGGGCCGGTTTGTGTGACTTGGGCGTCCCCGGCATGCTTATTGCGGAAAAACACGGCGGCATCGGCTGCAGTCTGCTCGACGCGGCCCTGGTGGCCGAGACCCTCGGTTCGCGCGTGGCTCCGGCGCCGTTCGTGGCCACCGTCGTCATGGCGCCCATCGCGATTGCCCAAGCGGGCTCCGACAGCCAGCAGTCTCGTTGGCTGCCGGCCCTTGCCACCGGCAGCGTGATCGCCGGCGCGGCGGTCGCCGAGGCGGCCAGCTCGCGCCAGGGCGCCGCGGTTCGACGCGACGGCTCGACGCTCAACGGACGGGCGTTGTTCGTCCTGGACTTCGAAGCCGACGTGTATCTTGTCGCGGACGAAAACCGCGCGTTGTATCTGGTCGAGGCCGCCGCGCCGGGGCTTACGCGCCAGTCGCTCACCACGATCGACAAGACCCGGTGCGTCGGCGAATTGGTCTTCGACAACGTGGCCGCGGACGTTCTCCCGGGCAGCGGCGATCCCGAAGTGTGCGCGCGCGTCATCGACGCCGGACGAATCATGCTCGCGGCGGATACGCTGGGCGCGGCGCAGCACATGCTCACCCGGGCCGTGGCTTACTCCAAGGAGCGCGTGCAGTTCGGCCGCGTGATCGGGTCGTTCCAGGCCGTGAAACACATGTGCGCGGAAATGGCGGCCGAGCTGGAGCCTTGCCGTGCCATGATGTGGTATGCGGCTCACGCCTTCGACGCGATCCCTGACGAAGCGCGGTTGACCGCCTGCCACACGAAGGCCCATGTCTCGGAAGTGGGCACTTTCGTGGCTCGCACGTCCACCGAGGTGCACGGCGGCATCGGATTCACCGACGAGCTGGGCCTGCACCTCTGGTTCAAGCGGATCGGCGCCAATCGCCAGTTGCTCGGCGGACCCCAGCGCGTTCGCGAGGAAGCCGCCCGGCTGCAGCGGTTGGTCAATCTTTGTTGACGAGTGCGTTAGTTCGCAGAGCAGCAGCCGCGGTCGAATCGCCACGTGAAGCCGAGGCCGATCCAATAGCTCTCGATATTGACGCTGGTTAAGTCGCCAAGCTGGTCGGAGGCGCGGAACATGCCGCCGGCGAAGGCGTCGAAATCGAGTCCCGGCAGCACGTCACTCAGCCCCACGCCGGCAGCGAAACGGTGCTGGCTGACGACGGCAAACTGGGCCTGCAGATACTTGACCGCCCCAACCCCGCCGGGCACGGGAATTCCGGCAACCGAAGTCCCCGTGTTCGGGTCGATCGGGTTTTCCGCCCACGCATAACCCAAGCGAAACCGGCAGCGGCTATTGAGGCTGTATTGAGCGCCGACCTGGACGACCCATTGCGGAAGGTAGATCTGGCGAAACAAGGCGGCCGAACACCAATCCAAAAACACCACGTCGGCTGCCAGCAGCAGTCGTCCGTCCATGGCGCTGGAATTTGCAATTCCCAGGCCGACGTTTTGCGGGAGCGAAAGGTGTACGTCGCGCACGATATCGAAAGCGCCGTCGAGCAACTCGAGCCGCACTTCATCCTTAAACCGGAACCGCTCGACGCTCTGGTAGTAAACTCCCAGCGACGTTGTGTCGGTCAACGCGTAACTGAGACCCACGCTTCCGCGTAGTGCATAAGCGCTGGTCATGGCGCCGTCGCCGACGAACGGCCCGTCGAGGTAACCGGTGCCGACGAACAACGCGGCCCCGGCTGAAAGGCGATCGGTCAGCCGGGCGCCCGCCGCTCCCGCGAATTCCAGAATACTCAAGTAGGTGGAAGTGCCGTTGCTCTCGGGCTCGTCGCGAAAGTCCGTCCCCCCGCCGGCCGCTCCAACGAGACCCAGGCCGAGCGTGACGGGAAGTCCGTAGGCTTCCATTTCCTGGGTGACGCCGATATTGGGCACGGCTGAGCCGGGCGTTTGCGATTTGGCCGCAAACGGCGTGATCAAGGGATCGGCGGGCAGGCCGATATCGCCGGTTTGCGCGAGATTGAACGTCGGCTCCGCCCAGGCGCCGCCCACGATGAATTGCGTGCCGTGAAACTGCGTCAGCGTGGCGGGATTCGCGTTGATGCCGGAGATCAAGTCCTGCGGCGCGGCGATGCTTGTTCCCGCCATTCCGCCGGAAGCCGGCATGAGCGTGTTGCGCAAGTCAACGCCAAAGGACTGAGCCTGCGCCGAACGGTCCGCCAATCGACAGGCCAAGATCACCACGATTCCAGAGACCGCCACTTTCGACGCCAGACGCATCGGATTCCCTTCCGTGCATGCCAGAATGTCCCGGCGGCCGCCGGCGTTTTGCAACCGAAGCCGCCAACTTGTCGTGACCATCGGCAGCGGAATCTTTGCACCTCTTGGAAAAACCGCTAAACAAGGCATGATCGGCAGGTGCAGTCGCCGACGACCTCTTGCATTCGAAACATTCACTACAACCGTCACACATTTCGGCCCCGGTAGCCGCTGTCCGCCGCGGCCGTCAAAGTCTGCCCGCATGGATCTCTTCGCCTGCGGCCGACTAGGGTTGTCCCGAGTGCGGCTCAAGCATCGATCCGCCACCATTTGTGCGGGGATTGCTAGCTCGCTATGATCAACGGGTCACATCCCAATCCAAACGGGAGCCCGTTGAAATGCTGCGGAAAAAACCATGAGAACCACCGCCACAGCAACTCGATTCGCAGCGCTTCGCGCGTTTTCCACAGCCGCTTGCTGCGGACTGGGGGCACTGGCGTATCTGGCAAGCGCCGCGGTATTGGCCCAACAGATCACGTCGGGCGACGGCTCTCCGGCTGCCACCGAATCGCTCGACACGCGCTATCTTCCGCCGCCGCCGCCGAAGTTCGGCGGCGTGATCAATCTGAACGCCGACCAATCCAGGCCGTGGTGGCCGCCGCGGGTCGTGCCGCCCAAGGGCGCGCCGAACGTGCTTTTGATCATGACCGACGACGTGGGCTTCGGCGCGCCGGGCACGTTTGGCGGCGTCATCCCCACGCCCGCTCTCGACCGCGTCGCGAAAATGGGGCTGCGCTACACGCAATTCCATTCCACGGCCCTTTGCTCGCCGACCCGCGCGGCCCTGATCACCGGGCGCAATCACCATTCGGTGGGCTTTGGCGTCGTCGCCGAGCAGTCGACGGGGTTCCCGGGCTACAACAGCATCCTTGGCGGCGACTCGGGGACGATCGGCGAAATCCTCAGGCAGAACGGCTACGCCACGAGCTGGTTCGGCAAGAACCACAACACGCCCGAGTTCCAAGCCAGCCAGGTTGGGCCGTTCGATCAGTGGCCGATCGGCATGGGCTTCGAGTATTTCTACGGCTTCGTCGGCGGCGACACCAGTCAGTGGCAGCCCAACCTGTTCCGCAACACCACGGCCATTTATCCGTACGTCGGCCAACCGGGCTGGAACCTGACCACGGCAATGGCGGACGATGCCATCCATTGGTTGCACCAGCTTAACGACATCGCGCCGGACAAGCCGTTTCTCTGCTATTACGTGCCCGGCGGAACCCACGCGCCCCATCACGCTACGCCCGAGTGGATCGCGAAGTTCAAGGGCAAGTTCGACACGGGCTGGAATGCCCTGCGAGAGCAGATTTTCGCCAATCAGAAAAAGCTCGGAGTGATCCCGAACAGCGCGCAGCTCACTCCCTGGCCCGACGACCTGCTGCCGCGGTGGGAGAAACTCTCCGCCGACGAGAAGAAGATGTATGCCCGGCAGGTCGAGGTCTATGCTGCTTACCTGGCCTACACGGATCACGAGATCGGTCGCGTGATCCAGGCGGTCGAGGACCTGGGCAAGCTCGACAACACGCTCATTATCTACATCAGCGGAGACAACGGGTCGAGCGCCGAGGGAACGCTCATCGGAACGCCGAACGAGGTTGCCTCCTTCAACGGCGTCAACGTCCCGGTCGCGGTGCAGCTCAAGGATTTCTACGACCTTTGGGGTTCGGACCAGACCTACAACCACATGGCGGTCGCCTGGTCCTGGGCCTTCGACACGCCGTTCAAGTGGACCAAGCAGATCGCGTCCCATTTCGGCGGCACGCGGCAGGGCATGGCCGTCGCCTGGCCGAAGGCGATTAAGGACGCGGGCGGCATTCGCCCGCAGTTCCATCACATGATTGACATCGTGCCCACGATCCTGGAACTGACCGGGATTCAGGCTCCCGAAATGATCAACGGTATCGCTCAAAAGCCCATCCAGGGCGTGAGCATGGCCTACACCTTTGACAAGGCAAACGCCAACGCGGCTTCGCGCCACCGCACCCAATACTTCGAGATGATGGGCGTGCGGGCCATCTATCACGACGGTTGGATCGCCAGCACCACGCCCTTGAGGGCGCCTTGGGACCTCACCGGCGCCGTCACCAACGACCCCGCCAACGGCTTCAAGTGGGAACTCTACGACCTCGCCAAGGACTGGACGCAGAACAACGATCTTGCGTCGTCCAATCCCGCGAAACTGAAAGAGTTGCAGGAGCTGCTGTGGGTCGAGGCGGCCAAATTTCAAGTCCTGCCGCTCGATGCCTCGGTGGCGGCGCGCCTCCTGGCGCCGCGTCCCAATCTCACGGCGGGGAGGACAATGTTCACCTTCTCTGGCGGGCTGACGGGCATCCCACACGGCGATGCGCCGAGCCTCCTGGACACGTCCTACACGATCACGGCCCAGGTCGAGATACCGCCCGGCGGCGCTGAGGGAGTCCTGCTCACCGAAGGCGGACGTTTTGGCGGCTTCGGCTTCTACGTCCTGAAAGGAAAGCCCGTCTTCCTGTGGAACCTGCTCGACCTGGAACGAATTCGCTGGCAGGGGTCCCAGTCACTCTCGCCGGGAAAGCACGAACTGGCGTTTGACTTCAAATACGAGGGCCAAGGCCTGGCCGCGGGACCGCTCGGCATCGGCAAAGGCGGAACCGGCGTGCTGAAGGTGGACGGCAAGGAAGTCGCCAGGAAGAAGATGGCACGCACCATCCCGCTCATCCTGCAGTGGGACGAAACCTTTGACGTGGGCGCCGATACCGGCACGCCGGTTGACGATAACGACTACCACGTGCCGTTCAAATTCAGCGGCAAGCTCGCCAAGCTGACGGTCAAACTGGAGCCGCCCAAGCTGAGCCCCCAGGATGAGAAGCTGCTTAAGGAACAGGGCCGCCGCAACAACCGGGCGAGCGAGTGACAACGCGGCCACGCCCTGGCCGTTCCGCGCGGCGCCATCGCGGTCAACCGACGATCCAGCGGAGCAACAGCAACAGGCACACGATCACGCCGGCGACGATCCACCACGGTTTGCGTGCCGGCGGGGCGTCCTCCTGGGAAATGTAGCGCTCGCAGTATGGGCAGCGCTGCGAGTCCTCGTGGATTTCGCGTTTGCAATAGGGACAGGCAACCGTCGGCTCGTCGTCATCGTCGTCGAAGTCTTCTTCTTCGTCGTCAAATTCGTCTTCCAGATCGTCGTACATCGTTCCAATAATCCTTGGCGCATCCACGGTGTAAGGTTCGATACATGAGCCGCATAGGCGGCTGACTGCCTGGGATTTGGCATCCTCTGAAGCCGATTCGACTTGCCGCGCACAGCTTCACGGGCTCAAGAAACCGCCACACCGCAGCGGCCGTACGTCAGATTGTCCAAATAGTCTGGCGTTGGAGCGATATGTGCCGATAGAGGGGGGCGTCTCGATTTCGTAATCATTTTTCCAGAAACCACCGTTGAAATAATCGTATTTCTTGTCCTATAATCGAATTTCCCGTCGCAGCCTCGATTTGATCAGCTAGACCGACTAATGCACGAAGAAGCGGATAAACGCTGATGAACTAAGGCACGCCCAGCCACGCACGGCAGTCCCATGTTGACCTGCGATCATCCACGGTTCCAATGAATAAGCAGGTTTGTTGGATTTCATAATCATTTTTCCAGCGATCGGCATCATAGTAATCGTATTTCTCGTTCTATAATCAAATCTCCCCGTCGCGGCCCGCGAGACTCAGTAACCACTATCCTTCCCGAGCGATACCGTCCATGCCTAGTCAGAACGCATCTTCGCGCAACCCGGCAGGTTACACGGCTCTCGTCGACCGATACAGCCTAAACGTAATTCCGAATTGGCATCGCTCATTTATCTCCACGTCGGGGATCCATCGAGTCGAATCCTCAAGCCGCGGGGTCGAGGAGACCTACACACGCAAGTACTGGCCCGGTGACTCGGTCGGTGACCACCTTGAGTTCGCGTTGAAATACGATGGAACGAATCTCGGGATCTTGTCGGCGATATTTCAAAAGGTCGCCACCGCCGACTTAGAGGCGTACATCAAGTCGAAGGGTGTGGGCAAGTACGCCAGGCGAATCTGGTTCCTCTATGAGCTACTGACTGGCAAAACTCTGTCGCTGGACAATCTCTCACGGGGCAACTATGTCGATCTGATTGATTCAAAACACTACTACACGGCCCATCCGGCGCCACAGGTCCGGCGCCAGCGTGTCAATAACAACCTGCTTGGCGATGCGCGGTTTTGCCCCATGATTCGAAAAACGGCCACGCTACGTGACTTTGAAGCAGTGAATCTTCCCGATCGCTGCCGAGAGACCGTTGCAGGCTATACTTCAGAACAGCTTAGACGTGCATTGAGTTATCTCTACACGAAGGAGACCAAGTCGTCCTTTGAAATTGAGCACATTAAACCGAGCTCCAACCACACCGAGCAATTCATCGCGCTGCTGCAGTCAGCAGAGCAACAAGACTTCTGCGAGAAGACCAACCTGATTGCCTTGCAGAACCAGATCGTCGATCTCCGCTTTCGCGAATCGGACTATCGCACTTCTCAGAACTACGTCGGGGAAGCGGTCGGATGGCGGCATGAGAAGGTACACTACGTCTGCCCCAAACCGGAGCAGATTGCCGAATTGATGGGGGGTCTAATCGCCGCGCATCGACGGATGGACCAAGGCCTCGTTTCGGCGGTCGCACACGCGGGCGCGATTGCCTACGGATTTGTATTCCTGCACCCATTCGAGGACGGCAACGGCCGAATTCATCGCTTCCTGATCCACAATATTCTCGCCAGACGCCGCTTCACGCCCGAGGGTATCATGTTTCCAGTGTCGGCGGCTATGCTCAATAATCGCGCCGAATATGATGCGTCACTCGAGGCGTTTTCCCGTCCGTTGATGGAACTAGCGGACTATTCGCTCGATGAGCAGGGAAGGATGACCGTGCACGGCGACACCGCTCTCTGGTATCGCTATATCGATTTGACGCCTCAGGTGGAGGCGCTCTTCAGGTTTATCAACCGGACAATCGAAGCTGAGCTCGTCAATGAACTAACGTTCCTGGCCAATTATGACACCGCCAAACAGGCGATCCAGGAAATCGTCGATATGCCAGACCGCCAGATTGACCTTTTTATCCTGTGCTGCCATCAGAACAATGGTCGACTCGCCAAAAGCAAGCGCACGCGATTGTTCGACTGGCTATCCGACGACGAGGTCGCGCGACTCGAACAGGCAGTACAAGCCGCATATCACACGAGTGACACCTCGGGGCAGGCGTGATGCAGATGGCTGCGAGAGAACGCAACCTTGCCGGCCGTCGAATCGAACCTCTTGTCGCGTCATTCCCCCCTTATTTAGCGCAGCGGCATCTCGTCGCCGTGGCTGGCTTCGGACGTCATCTTGACGTCGGAAGCGCGCGATTCGAGTCGCTCCTCGCGCTGGATGAAACGCACGCAGGCGTTCCAGCGCAAGATGGCTTCCTCGTTCCCCGCGGGGCTATCGGCGGCGGCTTTCTCATACTCGCGCATCGCCTCGCGGATCCAACTCTGGCTCACGTGCCCCGGCACCCCCTTGGCCACGAGCGCCTGTGCCCAACGCTCGTGAATGAGGCCCGCGTAGTAATGCCGGGCGTACGGGTCGCGATGACGCGACAAAACTTCCGTCGGACGCGTCTTGTCCACGCCGGGCGAATCGCCAAAGGCGTCGGTCAAAGCCAAAATCAGCATCACCACCGCGTCCTGGTTTTCCGGATCGGTCAACAGCACGTCGAGGCAAATGCTTTCAGCCTCCCAGGGCTCGTTCAGCAGCCGATAGCGCTCGGCCTTGGCCAGCGCCGTGGGAATGGCCGCGGGCGAAAGGCGCTTCAATTCGAACATGACGCTCACTTCCCGAGAAGTTACTTCCCGAGCAGAATGCGAAACACCATCTTGACCGGGTCGTAATACCTGTCCACGACCCGTTCCTTGAGCGGAATAATGGCGTTGTCCGTAATTGTGATGTTTTCCGGGCAGACTTCCGTGCAGCACTTGGTGATGTTGCACAAGCCGATGCCGAACTCGTTCTTGATCGCGGGCAGGCGGTCCGCGGTGTCCAGCGGATGCATCTCCAGCCCGGCCAGCCGAACCAGGAACCGCGGACCGGCAAACCGCTCCTTCGCGTCGTGTTCGCGCAGCACGTGGCACACGTTCTGGCACAAAAAGCATTCGATGCACTTGCGAAATTCCTGCACGCGGTCGGCTTCGGCCTGCGAAAAAATTGGTTCGTCGTCGCCTGGGGGCGGCTTAAACGGGGCGATCTTCTTGTTGACCTCGAAATTCCAGGAAACGTCGCACACCAGGTCCTTGATCACGGGAAACGTGCGCATCGGCCGGATGCTGATCGGTTCGCCCTCGGGATAGCGGTCCACCCGGTCCATGCACATCAGCCGCGGCCGGCCGTTCACTTCGGCCCCGCACGAGCCGCAGCGGCCGGCCTTGCAGTTCCAGCGAACCGCCAGGTCGGGCGCGTGCAAGGCCTGCGCGGCGTGCACGGCATCGAGCACAACCATGCCGGGCGCACGCGGCACGGGGTATTCGACCATCTCGCTGGCCGCGGCGTTGCCGCGCGAGATCTTCAACACGACCTGGTCGGGCATGCTCTCACACTTTGAGAAGTTGTTTTAGTTCGTCCGGCATTTCGGGCAAAGGCTCGGTCACGACCGACATTTTCGGGCCCTCTTTGCGAACGATCACGTTCAGCTTGCCCCAGTTGGCCTGGGAATCGGGAAAATCTTCCCGCGTGTGCGCGCCGCGGCTCTCTTCGCGCACGAGCGCCGCCCGGGCCACCGCCTCGCTGACGTCGAGCATGTTCGCCAGGTCGAGCGCCAGGTGCCAGCCCGGGTTATACTGGATCGTGCCCCCAACCTTGACCTTCGCGGCCCGGCCGCGAAACTTCTCGATCTCCGCAAGCGCCAGTTGCAGCTCTTCCCGGGTGCGCACGATGCCGACGTAGTTCTGCATCATCTTGCGCAGGTCCTCGTGGACCGCGTAAGGGTTTTCGCCAAGGGCCCGATCAAAGGGCTCAAGCGCCTGCCGCGTCACGCGAGCCACCTCGTCCTCGTTGATCGCCGCTAGCGCCGGCACCCCGCGGGCGTGCTCGGCCGCGAACTCGCCGGCCCGTTTGCCGAACACCACCAGATCGGAAAGCGAATTGCCCCCCAGCCGATTGGCGCCGTGCATTCCGCCGGCCACCTCGCCCGCCGCGAAAAGTCCCGGCACGGTCGACTGCTGCGTCTCGGCGTCGACGCGCACGCCGCCCATCATGTAATGGCAGGTCGGGCCGACTTCCATCGGCTCCTTGGTAATGTCGACGTCGGCCAGCTCCATGAACTGGTGATACATGCCGGGCAGCTTCTTTTTGATTTCCTCGCTCGTGCGGTACGAGGCGATGTCGAGGAACACGCCGCCGTGCGGCGAGCCGCGGCCTTCGCGCACTTCGCGGCGGATGGCGCGGGCCACGACGTCGCGGGTCAATAGCTCCGGCGGACGGCGCGCGTCGGGGCGCTGGGCGGCCACGACGGCTCGCACCCAGCGGTTCGATTCCTCTTCGGTCTCGGCGAATTCGCCGGCGAACATTTCGGGAATGCGCTCGAACATGAACCGCTTTCCCTGATTGTTCTTGAGCACGCCGCCTTCGCCGCGCACGCCTTCGGTAATCAACGTGCCGCGCACGCTGGGGGGCCACACCATGCCGGTGGGATGGAACTGCACGAACTCCATGTCGACCAGATCGGCGCCGGCCCAATAGGCCAGGGCGTGACCGTCGCCCGTGTATTCCCAGGAGTTGGAGGTGATTTCCCAGCAGCGGCCGATTCCTCCGGTCGCCAGCACCACGGCCTTGGCTCGAAAGACGATGAACCGCCCGCTTTCGCGCCAGTAGCCCAGGCAGCCCGCGGCCCGGCCGCCCTCGGCCCGGCCGCCCTCTTTGAGCACCCAGCGGATCGTACACTCCATAAACACGTCGATCCCCTGGTGCACGCCCTTATCCTGCAGCGTGCGGATCATCTCCAATCCGGTGCGGTCGCCGACGTGGGCCAGGCGGGGATAGGTGTGGCCGCCGAAGTTGCGCTGCAGAATCCGGCCCTGGGCGGTGCGGTCGAAGACGGCGCCCCATTTTTCCAGCTCGCGAACGCGCTCGGGCGCTTCCTGCGCATGGAGCTGGGCCATGCGCCAGTGGTTGAGAAACTTGCCCCCCTTCATCGTGTCGCGAAAGTGCACCTGCCAACTGTCGCGGTCGTCGACGTTGGCCAGCGCGGCGGCGATGCCCCCTTCGGCCATGACCGTGTGCGCCTTGCCCAACAGCGACTTGCACACCAGGGCCGTTTTGGCGCCGCGGGTGCTACTCTCGATCGCGGCGCGCAGACCCGCCCCGCCGGCACCCACCACGACGACGTCGTATTCATGCGTTTCGTATTTGTCCACGTCGTCACACGATCCGTAAGTCCAGCCAGCGGCCCGAGGCCACCATCCACACGTAAAAGTCGGCAAACGCCACCATGAACAGGCTGGCCCAGGCCCACAGCATGTGGTGGCGATTCAACACCGAAACGCCCGACCAGAGGCGATATCGCGCTTGCCCCATCGCCACGCAAGAGAAGCAATCGACGCTGCCGCCCACCAGATGGCGCAGCGAATGGCACGAAAAGGTGTACATCCCCAGCAAAACGACGTTGGCCAATAGAACCAGCGTGCCCAGGCTGACGCCGAAACCGTTCGGCCAAATGCACGCATGGACCACGTCGACCGACAGGATGACCAGGAACACCAGCGCCAGGTACATGAAATACCGGTGCAGGTTCTGGAACAAAAACAAGCGCGTCTCCCCGCGATAGGCGTGCCGGCCTTCACCCACCGCGCAGGCCGGCGGGTCGAGAAAAAAGGCCCGGTAGTAGGCTTTGCGGTAGTAGTAGCAAGTCACCCGAAAGCCGCCGGGCGCCCACAAAATCAGCACGGCGGGAGACAGCCACTCGGGCAGCGCCGGCACGCGCAACAGCGGCGAATAGAACGGCGAAAGCAGATAGGCGTGTTCAGGAAGCGTCTCGGTGAGGGTGCCAAGCTGGTAGTCGGCGTTGTAAAACGCGCGAAACGTGGCATAGACCACAAACGCGCCGAGCCCTAGCGCCGTGGCCAGGGGGCCAGCCCACCAGGCATCGGCTCTTTGCGTTGCTCCGAGCGTCGCGCGGCCGACGTCGGTGTGTGTTGCCATCGAATATCCCTTCGCCACCAGGTAAGACCGCACTATATACTGCCCGAGCGGCGCAACGTCAATCCGCCCGGCGACGAGGCACGGGAATTCGCGACGGCAAGTGTCTGGCGATGGGCTCGACCACGGGCGGCTTCTGGGTCAGCGAGAACTCGGGCAAGGCGTGGGCGTGTCTGTCGCAATCGCCGCCCCCGGTCTACACGGTTCGCTTCGGCGCGGAATCTTGAGTTCTTCGCCGCGCGGGGCTGTGACGTATCGGCGTCGCGCAATTCGTCGCCGCGGCGAACCAACCCTTGAGTTTGGCCGCAAATGCCTTAAGATGCGAAAATGGCATTCGGAGCGAGCCGGCGCTTTTCGCGTTGGTTTGTGGATCGCGCGATCGCGCGCCTCGCTTCGAACGCCAACACTCCATTGGCAGCAATATGCTCGAGCGAGCGAGGCCAGGATGTCGGGAGTGATCGCGCTGGGTCGATGGACACTGCTGGCGGCCGGCGACAGCCCGGTCCACGACGTGTCGATTTTCAGTCCCGCCTCGAATTCAGCCGAATCGATCGCGAGCCTGTCGATTCTGGTGCTCGCGGTGGCCGGGCTGATTTTCCTCGTGGTCGAGGGGGTGCTGTTCTACTCGATCGTGCGGTTCCGGCCCAGTCGCGTGGAACGAGAAAGCGCGCCGGACACCGAGCCGCCGCAGGTCTACGGCAGCCACCCGATCGAGATCGCCTGGACCGTGGCCCCCAGCGTGATCGTCTTCTTTCTGGTGCTGGTCACCGCGCGTACGCTGTGGGAAGTGAACGCCGCCCCGCCCCAGACTGCCAACGCCGCGGGAGTCCTGGACATCACCGTGGTGGGCCGCCAGTGGTGGTGGGAATATCAGTACAACTCGTACGACGGCCGGCCACTGGGTTTTGCCACGGCCAGCGAGCTGCACATTCCCGCCGGCAGTGGCGGCGTCGCGCGGCCCGTGCGGCTGACCCTCAAATCGGCCGACGTCTGTCACAGCTTTTGGGTGCCGCGGCTCGAGGGCAAGATGGACGCGATCCCCGGGCGCGTCAACACCCTGTGGCTGCAAACCGACCGGCCCGGCTTGTACCTCGGCCAATGCGCCGAGTATTGCGGCACGCAGCACGCCCACATGCTGATTCGCGTGGTCGTCCAGACGCCGGAAGAATTTGAAGGCTGGCTGGAAAACCAGTCGCGGCCGGCCGTCGACGATCCGCAGGCGGTCGAAGGCCGCCGGACGTTGCTCAGCGAGTCGTGCGTCAATTGTCATCGCATTCGCGGCACCACCGCGGCGGGCAACTACGCGCCCGATCTGACGCATTTGATGAGCCGCCAGACGTTCGCCGGCGCCATGCTCGACCTCGACCGGCGGAATCTCCGGCGCTGGGTGCGAAATCCTCAAAGCATCAAGCAGGGCTGCCTGATGCCGGCCTTCGGCTTGACGGACGAGAAGCAGGATCTGATCGTGCGATTCTTGGCGACTCTTCGTTGATCGTGCACAACTGCGCAAGCGGGATTTGAGCATGGCTGTTGCTGACGAGCGAGGCGGATTCCAGCGCGAGCCGGCCGGCGCATCGGCGGCCGGGAGGCCCGCTATCGTCTCGGCGCTCCACGAGTGGACGACCACGGTCGATCACAAGAAGCTCGGCATCATGTACGTGGCGATGGCCATCTTTTTTCTGGTCGTGGGCGGCTGCGAGGCCCTGTTGATGCGCTTGCAGCTAGTGGTTCCGAACAACGACCTGGTCGGACCCGACACGTTTAACCAGCTGTTCACGATGCACGGCACGACGATGGTGTTTTTCGTCGGCATGCCGATTTTGATCGGGATGGCCAATTACCTGGTGCCGCTCATGATCGGCGCGCGCGACATGGCCTTTCCGCGGCTCAATGCCCTGGGTTTCTGGACGACGCTGTTCGGGGGGCTGTTGGTTTATTTCAGCTTCGCGACCGGCGGGGCCCCGGCCATGGGCTGGTTCGCCTACGCCCCCTTGACCGAGACCACGTTTGCCCGAAGCGCGGCCACCGATTTCTGGGCCTTGGGTCTCGTGACTAGCGGCGTCGGATCGATCGCGGCCGGCGTGAATTTTATCGCCACGATCCTGGGCATGCGCGCCCCCGGCATGACCATGACCAAAATCCCCTTCTTCGCCTGGACGATGCTGTGGACGAGCGTGCAACTTTTGGTGGCCATTCCGCCGCTCACCGCCGGATTGATCATGGTGCTGTTCGATCGCCAGCTTGGCGCTCACTTTTTCGACGTGCAGAACGGCGGCTCGGCCTATTTCTGGCAGCACCTGTTCTGGTTCTTCGGGCATCCGGAGGTTTACATCCTGATCCTGCCGGTTTTCGGCATGGTCTCGGAAGTGATCCCCGTCTTTTCGCGCAAGGTGCTTTTCGGCTATGAGTTCATGGCCGCGGCGACGATGGCTATCGCCTTGATCAGCCTCGGCGTCTGGGCGCATCACATGTACTGCGTCGGCATGAGCCGCACGCTCGATTTGTACTTCGTCGTGGCCAGCTTGCTGGTGTCGATTCCGACCGGCATCAAATTCTTCAACTGGCTGGCCACGATGTTCGGCGGCCGGATCTCGTTCGCCTCGCCCATGCTGTTCTCCGTCGGCTTCCTGTCGATGTTCCTGATCGGCGGATTGACGGGCATCATGCTGGCCGTCGCGCCGTTCGACTTCCAGCTTTCGGACACGTACTTCGTCGTGGGCCATTTCCACTGGGTGCTCATCGGCGGCACGCTGTTCGGCGTCTTTGCAGGCATTCACTATTGGTATCCCAAGGTGACCGGCCGCATGCTCTCCGAGCGGCTGGCCTGGTGGCAATTCTGGCTGCTTTACCTGGGCTTTCTGCTGACGTTCGGCCCGATGCACCTCTCGGGCATGCTGGGGATGCCGCGGCGCATCTTCACCTATCAACCTGACCGGGCCTGGGAGATTTGGAACCAGTTGTCCACGCTCGGCGCATTCATCCAGGCGCCCAGCTACGCGATCTTTGTCTACAACGTCGTCGCTTCGCTGTCCAACGGCAAGCCGGCGGGGGACGATCCGTGGGACGCCTGGACGCTGGAATGGTCCACCACGTCGCCTCCGCCCAGCTACAACTTCGAAGTCATCCCGACGGTCCACAGCCGGCGGCCGCTGTGGGATTTGAAGCATCCGGACGACCCCGATTGGCAGTACGAATGACAACCGGCCCCGGCTCCGCCGACGACGCGAATACGAATGGCCTCCGGCTCGGCCGGGGGATACGCACGACGTGAGGACAACTTTTTGAGCTCTCAGTCCCCAGCAACGCACATACCCCTGCCCCCGGCAATCGGGCCCGAGCGCACGCTCTGTCCCGGCGAGTGGGGCATGCTGAGCTTCCTCGTTTCCGAAGTCGCCTTCTTCAGCACGCTCATCGTGGCCTACGTGACGTTCGAGGGCGAAGACGTCATCGGGCCCACGCCGGCCGAAGCGCTATCGCTGCCGCTTGTGATCGGCACAACGGTCTGTTTGCTCACGAGCAGCCTGACGGTCCATCTGGCCACGCGGGCGCTGGTGCGCCAGGTGCAATCGTCGTTCTGCCTGTGGTGGGCGGCCACGATTGCCTTGGGTATCGCGTTTCTGGCCGGCACGGGCTACGAGTGGTACGGCCTCGTCGTGGACGATCATCTGACGATCAGCCGCAACCTGTTCGGCACGACCTTTTACACGCTGGTCGGCTTCCACGCCCTGCACGTCACGGTCGGCGTGACCACGATGCTCATCGTGCTCGGTTTGGCCCTTTCGCGGCAAATCACGGGCGCTCACGGCATGGCGGCACACCTGGTCTCCTGGTATTGGCATTTCGTGGACGGAGTATGGATCGTCGTCTTCACGGTGGTGTATTTGTAGCGGTGTAGTTGAAGAGAGTTTTGAGTCATGGCCGAAGAGCCGCCGACATCGCAGAGCCCCAAACCGCACGAAGGGGCCGCGGTCGACATGCCGCGGTCCACGGCGGCGCCGCTGGTGCTGGCGCTGGGGATTGCGCTCGCGGCGGCCGGCTGGGCCACCAGCGTCACCTTTCTGATCGTGGGAGCCGTGATTGCCGTCGCCGGACTGGGAGCTTGGATCGGCCATTTGCTCCCGGGACGCGGACATGCGGCCCTGGAGCTCGTCGACCCGTCGCGCCGCGCCTTGCCCATTAAGCCGGCCATCGGCACGGTCGACCAATTGCGCCGCGGCATGCCCGGCTATCGGCTGCGGTTGCCGCAGAAGGTGCATCCCATCTCCGCCGGCATCAAGGGTGGGATCGCGGGCGGAATCGTGATGCCGCTGCCGGCCATGGCCTATGGCCTCATCAGCCAGCACGGCATCTGGCTGCCGATCAACCTGCTGGCCGGATTGGTGCTGCCGGGCGTCGACCGCATGAATCTCGGCGAGCTGTCGCAGTTTTACCCGACGTTGCTGGCAATCGGACTGGCCATCCACGTGACCGTCACGCTCACGTTCGGCCTTTTGTACGGCGTGCTGTTGCCGACGCTGCCCCCGATCGCCCGGCCGCTGGCCTGGGGAGCCGTGCTGATGCCGCTGTTCTGGACCGCCGTCAGCTTTCTCGCGGCCAGTGTGGTCAATCCCGAGGTGCGCCAGCGCGTCGACTGGCCGTGGTTCATCGCTTCGCAATTCGTGTTCGGCGTTGTGGCGGCGTTCGTCGTGATGCGATTCGATCCGGAGAAACCGGTCGTGGCCGGATTGACAGGCGGCGTGATCGGCGGGGCGCTGATGACCGGGCCCGCGCTCGCGTGGGGATACCTGTCGGGTCACGGCATCTGGTACCCGGTCAATTTGTTGGCAGTCCTGATCATCCCGCAAACGGGCGAAGTGTCGGTCGCGGCGCTCGAGACGTACAACGCCAATTGGCTGGCGGCCGCCTGCGCCGTGCACGCCGCGCTGTCGCTGGGGTTTGGGCTGATCTACGGTTTGCTGTTGATGCGGCTGCCGTCGATCCCCGGGCCGTTCGCCTGGGGCGCGCTGTTGATGCCGCTTTTTTGGACGGCGACGAGCTACGCCCTGATGGGCGTGGTCAATCCGGTGTTGCAGGAGCTGGTCGACTGGCCGTGGTTTGTCGTGTCGCAATTCGTCTTTGGATTGGTGGCCGCGATCGTCGTCGTGGGCTCCGAGCAAGTTTACGTTGCGCCCGCCGGCCGCGGGCCCGAGGCAGGCCGCCCGCAAGGCACGCAATAACGGAGTGTTGGCCGTGACGCGCAATCCTACCAGCCCGAAGCGCCAGCGAGGGGAAAATTCGGGGGCGTTTGACGTGCACCCTCGCTGGCGCTTCGCCCTAGTGTTTGGACTCTGTCTCGCGGCCGCCGGATGCGACTACGTCCCGCCGGGCAAGCCCGATCCGGCCGACCGGCCGCGCACGCCGGCGCAAATTACGAACTTCGAATTCCTGTACAAGCAAAACTGCTCGGGCTGCCACGGAGCCAACGGCACGCTGGGACCGGCGCCGCCCTTGAACGATCCGATTTTCCTGGCCATCGTGCCCGATGAAGAGCTCGTGCGCGTGATCACCGACGGCCGACCGGGCACGCCCATGCCGGCCTTTGCCCGCCAACACCAGGGCAGGCTGACCGACCGGCAGATCGAGATCATCGCCCTTGGGCTCAAGCAGCATTGGAAGTCGGACAAGCTGCCCGCGGCGACATTGCCCCCGTACACGGTGGCGTCCAAACCTGCTGCCGAGGCCGACGCCGAGCGCGGCGCCAAAGTTTTTGCCCGCGCGTGCGCCGATTGTCACGGCGCGGACGGCGAAGGATCGGGCCCGGAAGAATCGCCCGGCAGAATCAACAACCCGGCGCTCTTGACCCTCGTGAGCGATCAGGCACTGCGGCGGATCGTGATCACCGGCCGGCACGATTTGGGCATGCCCAATTTCGCCGACGACGTCGGCCGCGGGGACGCTTTTCAGCCCCTGTCGTCCGGCGAGATCGCCGACCTGGTCGCACTGTTGTCGAGTTGGAGAAAACAGGAACTCCCGGGCGGGATCGCGGGCGCAAGACCCGTTAATCACGCGGCTAATTGACCGAATGAGGTGATCGCCATGAGCCAGCTTACGCCTACGAATCCGCGGCCCCCCAGGCGCACGTTTCTCCGCCTTCTTTCCGGCATTCTCGGCGCCGTGGCGGCTGCGCTGGTCGGCGTGCCTTTCGTCGGCTTCGTCTTCGGCATTCGCAAACGCAAGGTGTATTGGGTCGACCTGGGACCGGTCGAGAGTTTTGGGCTCGGACGGACGCAAACCGCGACGTTTGACAATCCACTCAAGCAGCCGTGGGACGGCATCACCGCGATGACCGACGTCTTCGTTCGATACGAGGGTAAGGACGACGACCAGCGCGACCAGTTCCTGGTGCTGGCCGTCAATTGCGCCCATTTGGGCTGTCCGGTGTCGTGGTTCCCGCAGTCGGGCTTGTTCCTCTGCCCGTGCCACGGCGGCGTTTACTACGCCAACGGCGAGCGCGCCAGCGGCCCGCCGCCGCGTGGGCTATTCCACTGCGCGTGGCGCGTGCGGAGCGGAAAGCTCGAAATCCAGGCGCCTCACTATCCGTCCTTGCACGACACGCTGGCAACCCGTTTGAGCACGAGCAAGGGTCGTCAAGCATGAAGGAACGTCTCAAAGCGATCGGCGCGTGGTTCGACCAGCGGCTCGCCATCAGCGAGACGCTGCTGCCCTTGATGCGCCATCCGGTTCCCCGCGCGATCGCCGGACCGATGGGCTGGTGGTACGTCTTCGGCAGCGCGTCGCTCACGTTTTTCATGATCCAGATTCTCACCGGCATCGCTCTGGCCATGGTCTATGTGCCGGCCGCCGACAAAGCCTACGAAAGCCTGCTGTACCTGGATTACGAGCAGCCGTTCGGCTGGTTTTTGCGCGCCCTGCACTATTACGCCGGCTCGGGCATGGTCGTGATGGTCTTGATCCACATCACGCAGGTGTTTCTCCAGGGCGCCTACAAGTATCCCCGGGAGCTGACCTGGATCGTGGGCGTGTTTCTGCTCTTGTGCGTGTTGGGCATGTTCTTCAGCGGACAGATATTGCGCTGGGACCCCGATGCCTACTGGGGGCTGGCCGTCGGCGGTTCGATGGCCGGACGCGTGCCGCTGGTTGGACCCGACATGGTGCACATGGTTTTGGGCGGCGACATCATCGGCGGCGCATCGCTTTCCCGGTTCTTCACGCTGCACGTGTTCGTCATTCCCGGCGCGCTCGTTGGGTTTTTGGCGGTTCACCTGTGGCTGGTGTTGAAGTGCGGCGTCAGTGCGCCGCCGCGGCCCGGCGAGACGGTCGATCCCCGCACGTACGACGCCCAGTACGAGCGTGAGCTCAAGGACGGCGTGCCGTTCGTGGGCGAAGCGATGCTCAAGGACATTCTGTTCTCGGCATTCGCCACGATCGTCGTGGTGGCAATCGCGGCGATCGTCGGTCCCAAGGGTCCCGGCGATCCGCCCGATCCGACGATGGGGGGCGCCAATCCGCGGCCCGAGTGGCCCTTCTTGTGGCTGTTTGCCCTGCTCGCGCTCAGTCCGCACAACGCCGAAACCTTTATCATGCTCGTCTTTCCGCTGGTCGTCGTCGTCGTTCTGCTGTTGGTGCCGCTAGTGAGCAATCGCGGCGAGCGGGCACCCAGCCGGCGCCCGGTCGCCGTTTTGACCGTGATCGTAGTGTACACGACGCTGGGCGTGCTCACGTACTTGGGGGCAACCGCTCCCTGGTCGCCCAAGATGGACGCCTGGACCAGTGACCCCATTCCCGTAAACATGGTCGAGCACAGCAACGTGAGCCAGTTGGTGGGCGCGGCCGTCTTTCAATACAAAAACTGCCGCAACTGTCATGCGTTGGAGGGCGTCGGCGGGCGGCGCGGGCCCGACCTGACAACCGTCGGCACGCGCCTTGCGCGCGACCAACTGATCGACCAGGTAAGCAACGGCACGCCGGGCGGCGGCCTGATGCCGGCCTACGGCAAGCAAATGACCCCGGCCGAATTGACGATCCTCGTCGATTTCCTGGTCAGTTTGCGACCCGCTGGTCAGCCGCCCGCCGGCTGGGCCACGCCGGCCGTTTCGCTGGGCGAGCCGGCGAAGTCCCTTCCGGCTGATTCAAAGCCGGCGAAATCCGGCCCGGCCGACACACAGGCGCGATGAGCCATGAATCCCCTCTTCGATGCCTTTTTGCGATCCTGGCCCTACGACCCCTGGCTGTGGGCCGCACTGCTCGTGTCCGCGGTCATCTACGCCCGCGGTTGGCGCGGGCTCAATCGCCACGATCCGGCGCGTTGGGGCGTCGGGCGTCTCGCGTGGTTCCTGCTCGGGCTGGCCGCCGTTTTTCTGGCGCTGGCCTCGCCGATCGAATCGTTTGCCGGACTGCTTTTGCAAGTGCATATGCTCCAGCACCTGCTCTTGTTGATGCTGGCGCCGCCCTTCGTTTGGCTCGGCGCGCCGTTTTTGCCGATGCTGCGCGGGCTGCCGAAGGCGGTGCGCACGACCTGGATGGCTCCCTGGCTGCGGTCGCCCCTGGCGCGCGAGACATTCGCCGGGCTCACGCATCCCGTGGCGGCCTGGCCGGTGTTCGTGGCGGTGATCTGGTTTTGGCACACGCCCGGCGGGTATGGGCTGGCGCTCGATTACGGGACGTGGCACGTCGCGCAGCACGCCTGCTTGATCGGCGCCGGGCTGTTGTTCTGGTACCCGGTGATCAGCCCTTATCCGAGCCGGCCGCGATGGTCGCGGTGGATCGTGCTGCCTTACCTCTTTTTGGCCGACGTGCAAATGACGGTTCTTTCGGCCTGGCTGACGTTTGCGGCCCGCCCCATTTATACCCACTACACCGAAGTGCCGCGGATCGGCGGATGGTCGGCGCTGGAAGATCAGAACGCGGCCGGCGTGCTGATGTGGGTGCCCGGCTCGATCGCGTTTCTCGTGCCGATGTTTTGGATCGGACTCAAAATGCTGTACGGCTCACAGCAGGCAGCCCCGCGGAAAGCGGAACTGCCGGCCATTTCGTTGCCGGTCATTGCCCCCGCTGCGTCAGGGTGCCCGCGCTCGATGCCGGCATCCCCGCGGAGGCGAAACAACATCCGGTGGGACTTGCTCGAAGTTCCGCTCATGGGACGACTGCTCAGGCGGCCGACGACCCGGCCGGCGCTGCAACTCGTCATGCTCGCGCTGGCGGCGCTTGTGATTCTCGACGGCTTGTTCGGGCCCAACATGGGACCGGCGAATCTGGCCGGAGTCGCGCCGTGGATTCACTGGCGCGGGCTGGTTGTTCTCGGGCTGCTCGTGGGCGGCAATTTCTTTTGCATGGCGTGCCCCTTCACGCTGCCGCGCAAACTGGCGGCGCGCTGGTTTCCGGCCGGGCGCGCCTGGCCCCGCTGGCTGCAAAACAAATGGCTGGCCGTCGCTCTTTTGGCGCTGTTTCTGTGGAGTTACGAGGCGCTGGCGCTGTGGGACAGCCCGTGGCTCTCCGCCTGGATCGCGATCGCGTATTTCGCGGCGGCGTTTGTCGTCGACGTTCTGTTCCGCGGCTCGTCGTTTTGCAAGTACGTCTGCCCCATCGGACAATTCAACTTCGTGCAGTCGCTCGTTTCGCCGCTGGAAGTGAAAGTGCGCGAGCCGGCCGTTTGTGCCGGCTGCCAGACCAAGGAGTGCATTCGCGGCTCGGCCGCCGTGGCCGGTTGCGGCATGGACCTGTTTCAGCCGCTCAAGCGGGGCAACCTCGATTGCACGTTTTGCCTCGATTGCGTCCGGGCCTGCCCGCACGAAAACGTCGGGGTTTTCGCGACCCTGGGCGCGAAAGGCCTGTCGGACGTGGCGGCCTTTCGCTCCGGATTGGGTCGTCTCAGCCGGCGGGGCGACGTGGCCGTGCTGGTGCTCGTGTTGGTATTCGGCGCGTTTGCCAATGCCGCGGGGATGATCGCGCCGGTAGTCGAGTGGCAGGACGCGCTTGTAGCGCGATTGGGCGATCCTCCCTTGATCGTCGTGATCAGCCTGTTTTACTGGCTCGCGTTGGTGGTGGCGCCGCTCGTGTTGATTGGGGCGGCTGCCAGTTTATGCCGCCTGTGCGCGAAACTGCCCGGCACGTCGTGGCGCGTTGCCACGCGATACGTCTATGCGCTCGTGCCGCTGGGATTCGGCATGTGGCTTGCGCATCATGGCTTCCATCTGTTCACCAGCTACGCAACCATCGTTCCGGTGACGCAGCGGATGTCGCTCGATTTTGGCCTGGCCGCGCTCGGCGATCCCCAGTGGCAGCGCGCCTGCTGCGCCGGCGTGGCCCCCTGGATCGTCAGATTCGAGCTCTTGTCGCTCGACTTCGGGCTGTTGGTTTCGCTCCTTGTGGCCTATCACATCGCCGCCGGCGACGCTTGTTCGACGTGGCGAACGGTCAGGGCATTCGCGCCCTGGGGGCTGGTGATCGTTGTGTTGTTTGCCGCCGGCGTGTGGATCGTTACCGAACCGATGCAAATGCGGGGCACGCTGCCGATGGGCGGCTGACGCGAAAGGGCGCCGAATCATGCGGGAACTCGTGCGTTTGACATGCGGCTGCTTGCTCGTCGGGCTGCCAAGCGCCTGGTGTTGGGCCGACGGCGGCGTGGTGCGCGCGATCGAGCGAGACGGTCCGCTTGTGATTTCGGCCTTCACGGCGCCCAATCCACTCGTGGCCGGGCCGGTGGATACGAGCGTGCTCGTACAGGACGCCGTCACGCTCGCGCCCGTCCAGGACGTTCAAATCGAGGTCGCCTTCACGCCCCGAAGCCGAATGAACCGCGCCGTCACGCTCGCGGCCACCTCCGAGGCCGCCACGAACAAGCTTTTCCGCGCATGTCTCGTGGAGCTGGAGCCCGGCTGGTACGACGTCGAGGTGATCTGCGACGCGGCGGGCAAGCGCGGCAGCATCCGATTCGCGCTCGAAGTCGGCGCCGCGCCGGCCCCGCTGGCCGTCCTCTGGCCCTGGTTCACCTGGCCCGTGCTGCCCGTTGTGCTGTTTGGCCTGCACCTGCTCCTGTCGCGCAAAAGGGGCAGCTAACGATGACCCCGCTACCCACGTGGCAAAGCCCCTCGGCAGCGCGGCCCGGGCTGTCTAGAATGGACGATTGGGCCGAAACGGCGCCAATCGGGCAAGTTCTTCCGGAGATGCGATTCATGCGCGTTTGGCTATTACATTTGGGTCGGCCGTTTCAGGTTGCCGGACGCGCGTGCCTGGCCGCGGCATTTTTAGGCATGGCCAGCCTGCCGGCCGCCGAGCCGGCACCAGCCGCCGACGCGTCGACGGTCGAAGTGCCCGCCCCGGCCTACGTGACGCTCCAACTGGCCCGCGATCCGGCCGTGCACGCTGAATTGGGGCTCGACGCGGGCCAGGTAACAGCCGCCCTGGCGGCGGTCGCCGAAGTCGATCACTCGCTGTGGGTGCTGCGCGACGTGCCGGTGCCAAAGTGTTCCGACCAGCTCGAGGACTTTCGTTCGAAGCTTCGCAAGCGGCTGGAGGCCGTGCTCTCGCCGGAGCAATCCCAGCGCTTCGACCAGTTGCTGATGCAGGCCCGAGGATCGAAGGCGCTCGTTGCGCCCGACGTGCGCGAGCGGCTGAGCCTCACCGACGGCCAACTCGAGCAGCTTAAGGCGATCGTTTCGGAAGCCAAACAGGGAACGCTCGATTCGCAAAACGTCGTCGCGGTGCTTTCCGCCGAGCAGCGGGCCGTTCTGGCCTCGATGTTCGGCAAGCGGTTCGATCTCGGCCGGGTTACGCACGTCGGATGCGTCGCGCCCCAGCTCCGCGGAGTCGACGCCTGGATCAACAGCGAGCCGCTCGCGCTATCTCAATTGCAGGGCAAGGTGGTCGTCGTGCACTTCTGGGCCTTCAATTGCGGCAACTGCGTCAACAATCTGCCCCACTATCAGGCCTGGTTCGACAAGTTTTCCACGTCCGATGTGACGATCATCGGCATCCACACGCCGGAGACCGCGACCGAACGCGACGTGGACAATCTGCGCGCCAACGTCAAACAGCACGCCATCGCATACCCGGTGGCCGTCGACGGCGCCGCCGAAAACTGGAAGGCGTGGGGCAACCATATGTGGCCGAGCGTCTATCTGATCGACCGCCACGGCAAGGTGCGCGCCTGGTGGTACGGCGAGCTCAACTGGCAAGCCGCCCGCGGCGAAGAATCGATGCGCAAGCGCATCGAAGAGCTGCTGCTCGAGAAGTAGCGGGTCCTTTGGTTCCCCGGCTTGACAGACGAGTCAAAGGGCCGCTCGGCGCCGCTTACGTTGCGTCGCTGGCCGGCTTGCCGGCGCGGGAATGCTCGTACAGGTACTCGCGGGCGGGCTGCAGCTTGCGCAGAATCTCGAAGTCTTCGCTCGAGATGAATTGGCAGCCGATCAGGTAATCGCGACCGACTTCGAGCGACCAGCGAATCTTCAGGGACAACGGCACCTCTCCGCGCGAAGTGGTTACAATCACGCAAACATCGCGCGTCTCGGGCGGCGCTTCTCTCGTCACCAGGCACAGACACAGCCCGCCTTCCGACAAATCGCGCACGATGCCCGACACCCGCGACTCTCCCGGCAGCCATTGCACCTGCACGGGAATGCGCGTCTGATAGCGGACCGCCGCGCGGCGCTCCAGCAAGCCGCTGGCCAGTAATTCGGCGAAGGCCGCTTCCGACATGCGCGGCCGGAATTCGCACTCCACCAGCCAGTCGCCGGCCGGATTCGGCCGGACCCAATCGATCTGTGCCGGAAATTCAAGAGGCGCCTTGAGCTTTGAGCTCACGAGCCGCACGCGGCAACCCGTGGAAAGCTCGGGCGGACCCTGGACCAGAAGCTTGACGCTCGTGGACGAAATCTCGCGGAGCTGGGCGACACAGCCGTCGGCCGATCCTCCGGCACCGGACAGGATCGTCGTTTCGACAAGCTCCGAGTGTACGAGCGGATAGGGGCGGTCACATTTGGCAAGCATGGTCGACATGAGAAATCCTCTCTCGTGCGGGGGACCAACGAGATCTCGCATTCAGACACCCAAAATCTAGGTCATTCTCGCTCCCTTGCCGAAGCGTCGGCAAATTCCGCGCATTTCGCACGCATGAATTTGGCCGTCTCGCCACAGGTGCGCGTTCGATTTCGAACACAATGTTTCCCCAACAGGCCGTATAACCGGCACCGCTTATCCAAACGCGCGATCTTGAGTGCGCCGCGCCGTTCGACTCGTCACGACCATTCACACAATCCGCCTCGACCACGCCGATACCGCCGATTTCCCGATCGGAACGACAGACGCGCGCGACGCGGCAAACGCGGCAAAACGCGGCAAATTCCGTGGACAGCTAGCACGTTGTAGCACCATAATCAGGTGCACAGCTCTTCTTTCGCACTTGGGCAGGTGCGAGATCCCAAATCCCTTCTCGTAGGCGAGGACGCCGCGCGTCATGGCCAACGTGGTCGATCCCAATTCCTGGCGAATGATTCCGCCGTCCGATCCACAACACCCTGTGCAGTCGACGCCGCCGGCCGCGGCGGACGAGCATGGCGGCAAGGCCCCGTCCGCGCCGACCGATCGCCAGGCAAAGGCGAATTCCGCCATCGCCCAGTTGTCGACGGCGCTGCGCAAAACGTTCGGCGGCCAGCACGACCAGGTTGTCTGGAACCTTGGGCCACAGGCGTCGCGCGCGCAGGCGCCGGGCCGCGAGTACATGCGCGTCGACACGCGGCACGCCTCGCACGCGCCGGCCGCTCTCAGTCCGCCCGCGCCCAAAAACGCCGCCGATCCGAATCGGCCCGCGACCACGCCGTGGCTTGTCATCGTCGAGAACGCGCGCGACGTGGCGGCCGACGAACGGCTCGATCGGCTGCAAGCGACGCTGGCCACCGAGCCGCAACTGCTGTTGGTCGCATGCGACGTCGAGGACCCGCAAACGGCCGCGTCCGAATCGCCCAAAGACACCGCCGCGCGCGCGCTGGCCATGGCCGCGCGATTGCGATTCCAGTACGTCGGCCCGATTGCCGCGGGCGACGCCGGCCAACTCGTCCAAGCGCTCGAACAGATCAAGCAACTGGGGCAGCCGACGCTGTTGCACCTGGACGCGCGGGGCGCAAGCGTGCCGCCGCCACATTTCCACCGGCGCGCGCCGGCGCCGGGCGAGCCAATCGTTCCGGAAACCCGCTCGCCACGATCCATCGCGGCCGAAGCGCTGGCCGAGCTGGCCCGCGGCGACGAGCGCATCGTGGCCGTCGCGACCGGCGTCGATCCGACGCTGGTGGACGCCTGGCAATCGCTCCAGGGCCGATTGTATACGGTCGATTCGGGCGTACCGTACGCTCTTTCGTGGTGCGCGAGCCTGGCGGCGGGCGGAAGCCGGCCGTTCGCGTTCCTGTCCTGTGAAGAGGGCGAGGATAGCCTTGGCCAAATCCGCCGCGACATCAGTCTGGCGCGCGCAGCGGTCACGTTGATTCTCGAATCTCGCCCGCTGGAGAACCAACCCGGCGCGTCCGGTTCGTCGTGCCTGGCGGGGATTCGACAGTTGCCCGACGTCTCGCTGTTGGCGCCGAAAGATGCGACCGAGCTCGGGCAAATGCTCGCCTGGTGCGCCGCGCAAAACAATCCGGCGGTCGTCTGGTTGTCACAGCCGTTGGAATCCGAGGAGGTCCGGCCGTGGGACAGCGACATCGAGCTGGGCCGCGCCGAGCAGATCAGCCAGGGGCGCGACGTCGCGATCGTGGCCTGGGGCCCGATGACGGCGGCGGCCATGATCGCCGCCGAAAGCCTGGCGCTATCGGGCATCGAGGCCGCGGTGGTCAACGCGCGATTCGCCCGTCCACTGGACGTTGAAACGATCGCCAGCGTCGCCCGAGCGGCCACCTACGTGGTGCTGGTCGACGACCAGGATCAGACCGGTGGTTTTGCCGGTTGGGTTCTCGAGCATTTGCTGCGCGCGGGGGTTGCACAGCCGATGTCGATCGTAGTCCCTTCGGCGTCCGCCGACCGGCAGGATCATTACGACCTTCAAAATCGCTGTGCGCTGGCGATCGTCGAGCGCTGCCGGTGGCTGGCCGAACCGATTGTGCCTTCCCTGTCGATCGAATCGCCCCTGCCGGCCACCGAAGAAGACACCCGGACGCTGGCGGGCAACTGGCAGAGGTTCGTCGGCCGGCACGCCGAGCGAACGGCCCGCGAGCGCGCGCAAGTCTATGCCCGCGAACTGTCTTCGGACACAAAGCGCTGGGTCGCCGCGTACGAGAAAGTCGGGTCGCGTGACGTATATTTGTGGAAGTGGTGCACGCATGGAGTCGAGCTCACGACGCTGCCCTGCGTCGTGCCCGAACTCCGTGCGCACGTTTGTGATACGAAAATGTTGTCCATCGTGCTTTGCGTGCTGTTGGACGACGTGGCCGACCAGCACGGCAGCACGCACCTGTTGGATGCGCTTTTGGAGATGACATGTTGGGGGGTTTCACGCCCGCTGCACGGTCTGAGCGCCGCCCAGAAGCGGCATGCGCAGATCACGCGCGACATGTGGGCGGAGTACCAAGCGCGGATCGCCGACTACCCGCGCTACAGGGCGCTGGAACCGGTGCTGCAGTTCGACCTCTTGCAATTCTTCAACACGATGCGTTACTCGCACCTGGTCAACGGCCGGCCGTACCTGCTCAACATGATCGAACACGACTTGTACACGTCGCACAACATGATGATGGTCAGCTTCTCAACGCTCGACCTGATGTGCGGCCCCGGGGTTCCGCAGACGGAGGTGGGAACGCTGCGCGAGGCCATCTGGCACGCGCAGTGCATGGGGCGGATCGGGAATCTGCTCAGCACCTGGCGCCGCGAGCTGGCCAAACGCGATTTCACCAGCGGGGTTTTTGCCCGCGCGATGATGGAAGGCGATCTGACGCTCGAAGAGCTCGAACACGGCGACCTCGACGAACTCGAAGCCACGATTCGAAACAAGGGGCACGAAGCTTATTTCTTTGGCAAATGGCTCGAACATCGGGGGCGCTGCCACGCCCGCGCCAAACGCATCACTTCGCTCGATCTGCGGGCCGTGCTGGACGCGCACGATCGATTCTTTGCCATGCATTTGGGAAGCCAGGGTTTGATCTAGCCGCGCAGCCAACGGGGCAAGGCGGAACGTACATTGCAGCCCGCGCTTGATGCGCAAACGCGCGCCCGCGCCAACCTCATCATGACCGAGCGCCTGCTAAAGCGATTTGCCCGGCACTACATCCTCGTGATGATGTGCGTGACGCGCGTGATCGCGTTGGTGATCGGCGGGCTGTGCGTTTACTACGTAAACTTCACGTTCAACATCTCGCTTTCGCTGCATACGCAGCGACACTTCGAGATCGCGGCCGTGATCGTGGTCTCCACGGCCGCCGTTCTGACCGTGCTCCTCGCGCTCCTGGAGACCCGGGCCTTGCGCCGGGTGCTGGCCATCCTGAACGAGGGAAAGCCGGTCGATCTGCCGCTGGCCGTGGCCGCCGGACGCCAGGCCGTGACGTTTCCCGGCCGTCACGCCTTGCACGAAGCGATCCTCGATCCGTTCATCACGATCCTGCCGCTGTGCATCATTCTCCACGTCGTGGATCGCGCGCCGCCGCTGGTGATGGTGCAAGTCGCGATCGCCGGCTTCATGGGGCTGGCGGCTCTGATCATGACCACGTTTTTCATCAGCGAGCATTGGCTGCGGCCCGTGATCCAGCACCTGCTCGACGAGGGATTGCCGATTCCTTACACCCGGCTCCCCGAGTCGAGGCTCCAACTCAAGATGATGGTTTGTTTCGGGCTGACGACCGCGGTGACGGGCCTGATGATCGGCGCGCTGGCGAATCAGCGAGCCATGGACATCATCGACCACCCGGAACAACAGGCCGAGACGGTAAAGAGCCTGCTTAGACACACCATCTTCATCATGGCGCTTGCGATCTTTCTGGGCCTGGTCCTCTCGCGCATGCTGTCGAAATCGATCGCCAGCCGGGCGCAGTTGATGTTGGAGGCCATGCGGCAGGTCCAGCAGGGTCGCTTGTGCGAGCGGCTGCGCCCCACCGGCAACGACGAGCTCGACATCCTGGCGCGGCAGTTTAACGTGATGGTCGAGCAACTCGATGAGAACGACCGAACGATTCGCGAATTGAACACGGACTTGGAAGCGAAGGTCCGCCGCCGCACGCGCCAATTGTCCAAGAGCCGGCGAACCCTCAAGCGATCGCTCGACAAGCTGACCGAATACGATCGGCTGAAAACCGAATTCTTCTCCAACGTCAGCCACGAGCTGCGCACGCCGCTGACGATGATCCTCGCGCCGGTCGATCGATTGCTCGAGCACAAGGCCGCCGCGCTCCCCGCCGACTCGGCCCGCATGCTCGAAATGGTTCGCCTCAACGGGTACCGGCTGCTCGACCTGATCAATCGGTTGTTGGATTTTTCGAAGCTCGAAGCCGGTCAGATGAAGCTCGTCGTCGGCCGGGTGGACCTGGGCGGCCTGGTCGGCAACTTGACCAAGGCGGCCACGCCGCTCGCCCTTCAGCGCGGCATCGAGCTGGCGGTGGATTGCGATCCGCAACTGCCGCCCTTCGGAGCCGACGAGGAAAAGGTCGACACGATCATCAGCAACCTGCTGTCCAACGCCATCAAGTTCACCCCCCATG
>JBBDNV010000087.1:0-111389 GCA_040877415.1 Pirellulales bacterium | reverse complement strand
CCGCGAAAAACGGCCGTCGCGAGGTGCCTGTCCCAGTTTTTCAACACGCTGCTAGGCCGCGCGCGGCAGCTCCGGTAAACGCCGAATCGCGCATCAAAGTGCTTTGCCGGGGCCTCTGGCTCGGCTATCCTATTAGCTGGTGTTGATCCTGCCTGTTTCCGCCACCGAATGCGAGATTCGCATGGCGTCCCGCCGGCGGACAATTCGAACCGTATCCCTCGCCTGGCTTCTCGCCGGCGCCGCGCCGCTTGGCGGATGGCAACCGGCCCCCGCGGCCGAGCCGGCAAAAGTCGATTTTGCCACCGCGGTTCAGCCGATCTTCGCCGCGCACTGCTACCAGTGCCACGGCCCGGACGAACAGGAATCGGGCTTGCGGTTCGATCTGCGGGATCGCGCCTTAAAAGGCGGCGACTCCGGCCCCTGGTTCGTCGCCGGCAAATCGTCCGAAAGCGAAATCGTGCGCCGCATCACGGCCGAGGACGAAACCGAGCGCATGCCCCCGCCCGACGAGCCGACCAGGCCGCTCTCGGCCGCCCAGATCGAAACGATCAAGGCCTGGATCGATTCCGGCGCCGTGTGGCCCGAGCCGCAGGGAACGTCGAGCAACCATTGGGCGTTTCAACGGATCGAACGGCCCACGCCCCCGGCCGTCAAGAACGAAGCCTGGGTGCGAAACCCGATCGATCGTTTCGTGCTGGCCCGGTTGGACGAGCGCGGCATCGCGCCTTCTCCCGAGGCCGATCGCTACACGCTCATCAAGCGGCTGTCGTACGATCTGGTGGGTCTGCCGCCTTGCATCGAGGAGGTCGACGCGTTCGTCCGAGACCCCGCGCCCGACGCTTACGAGCGGCTGGTCGAGGGGCTCTTGGATTCGCCGCGCTATGGCGAGCGCTGGGGGCGCCATTGGCTCGACAAGGCCCGCTACGCCGATTCGGACGGTTATGAAAAAGACAACGCCCGGCCCGACGCCTGGCGGTATCGCGATTGGGTGATCGACGCGGTGAACGCCGACATGCCGCTCGACGAGTTTACGATCGAGCAGTTGGCGGGCGATTTACTGCCCGGCTTCACATCGACGCAGCAGTTGGCCACGGCGTTTCACCGGCAGACGCTCACCAACACCGAAGGGGGCACCGACCAAGAAGAGTTCCGCGTCGCGGCGATTTTCGATCGCGTCGCCACCACCGGCACGGTCTGGCTGGGACTCACCGTGGGCTGTGCCCAGTGCCACTCGCACAAGTACGACCCGATCACGCAGAAGGAGTACTACCAGCTCTTCGCGTTCTTCAACAATGGCGACGAAACGACGACCAACGTGCCGCTGGTCGGCGACCCGCTGGCCCAATGGCGCAAAGAAAAGGAGGAAGCCGAGCGAAAGTTGGTCGAGTCGCGAACGAAACTCGAAAAAATGCGCGTAGATCTGGTGGCCAAAATCCCCGCCTGGGAGGCCGAGATTCGCTCGTCCGAGTCGAGACCGATCGAGTTTCACCCGGTGGAGCTGGTCAGCGTCAAATCGAGCGCCGGCGCCGAGCTCAAGCTGCTTTCCGACGGTTCATACCTGGCGGGCGGCAAGAACCCGGACGTCGACAAGGTGACGATCACGGCCAAGAGCGATTTGAAACAGATCGCCGGCTTTCGCATCGAGGCGATTGGGCACGAATCGCTCGGCGGCCGCGGGCCCGGACGGACCGATCAAGGAAATTTCGTATTGGGCGAGATCCGCGCCTTTGCCGCACCGACCGAAGAATTCAAGAGCGACTACCGGCTGAAGCTCAAGTACGCCGAAGCCGACTACAATCAAGACGGATTTCCGGCCGCCGACGCGATCGACGGCGAAGAGAAAACCGGCTGGGCCGTCGGCGGACAAACGGGCCGCGACCACTGGGTGACGATCTTTGCCGAGCAGACCATCGAAACCACCTCGACCCCCTGGCTCGAGCTCGTGCTCAGCCAGAACTATGGCGGGCGGCACACCCTGGGCCGGTTTCGCGTGATGGCCGTTACCGGCAACGACCCGCTGTTGGGCATTCCCCAAAACGTTCGCGACGTGCTGGCCGTGCCAGTTGAAAAGCGCTCGCCCGAGCAAACCGCGGCGCTGGCGGATTTTTACGTCGGTGGCGTCAAGGAAGCCCGCGACCTGGTCGCCGAAATTAAGAAGCTCGAAAACCGCGTGGCGGCCGAGCCGGTGATGAACGTGCGCGTGATCGGCCAGCGGATTGGGGATCCACGCTCTAGCCACGTGCTCGCGCGCGGCGATTTTCTCGATCCCAAGGACGAAGTGCAGCCGGGCGCGCTGGCCGTGCTCTCGCCCTTTAAACCGCGCGGCTCCGGCACGCCCGACCGGCTCGACCTGGCCCGGTGGCTGGTCGACCCGGCCAACCCGCTCGCGCGGCGCGTGCTGGTGAATCAATTATGGTCGCACCTGTTCGGCCGCGGCATCGTGCGCACGATGAACGATTTCGGCGCGCGCGGCGAGCCGCCCACGCATCCCGAGCTGCTCGATTGGCTGGCCTCGGAGCTGGCCGAGCGCCGCTGGAGCCGCAAAGACATGATCCGGCTGGTCGTTTCGTCGGCCACCTATCGCCAGGCTTCGGTCAACCGGCCGGAGCTGGCCGAGGTGGATCCGACCAACGACTTGTTCCACCGCCAGAGCCGCTACCGGGTGGAGGCCGAAATCGTGCGCGACCTCGCGCTGTCGGCCGCCGGTCTGCTGTCCGATAAAATCGGCGGGCCGAGCGTCTTTCCGCCGATGCCGGCCGATATCGCCGCCTTGAGCTACGCCAACAATTTCAAGTGGAACGAAAGCACGGGCGAAGACCGCTACCGCCGCGGCATGTACACGTTTTTCAAGCGCACCGCGCCGCATCCGAACCTGACGACGTTCGACTGCCCCGATTCGAACACTACCTGCATCGAGCGGCGGGCGTCGAACACGCCGCTGCAGGCGCTTACGACACTCAACAACGACACGTTCGTTGAAGCCTCGCGGGCGATGGCCCGCCGCACGCTAGCGGCGAAAGTCGCCAACGACGACGAACGGCTCACGCTGGCCCTTCGCTGGTGCATTGCCCGGCCGCCGACGGGCGGCGAATTGGCGGCTTTTGGCGAATTGTTGAGTGAAAGCCGCCAGTGGTATGTCGAGAATGCCTCGCAAGCCCCGGAAGTGATTGGGCCATACAAACTCGACGGCGTCGGGGCCGAAGAAGCCGCGGCCTGGGTCGCGGCCGTGCGGATGGTGATGAACCTGGACGAGTTTTTGACGCGGGAGTAAGTAGCCGGCTCGCTCCGCCGAGCCGCAGCCGAAGCGACGATTCGTGATGCGATATGAGCGGCAGCGGTGTGTGAACCCGCGATCCACTGCTGCTTATCGGCACACGGTGTGTGCCTGCAACAGAGGGCGAGCATGACATGAACCCCAACGAAATCATCGAGCACAGCCGCCGCGATTTTCTCACCACGGCCGCCAGCGGACTGGGGGCGATCGCCCTGGCCAACGCGCTGGCGGCCGACGGCGTGTTGTCGCGTGCCGAGGGTGCGACCACGTCGCGAGACGTCAATCCGCTGGCGACCAGGCCGCCGCACTTTCCGCCTAAGGCAAAATCGTGCATCTTCATTTTTCTGGAGGGCGCCCCGAGCCAAATCGACCTGTTCGACCCCAAGCCCAAGCTCAACGAGCTGCACGGCCAGAAGCTGCCCGAGTCGATGGTCAAGAATGTGCGCTTTGCGTTTTTGAAGAAGGACACCGCCACGCTGATGGGCTCGAAGCGGACGTTCGCGAAGCACGGTCAGTGCGGCATGGAACTTTGCGACCTGTTGCCGCACCTGGGGTCGGTGGCCGACGATCTCTTGCTCGTGCGCAGCATGCACACCGACCAGTTCAATCACCATCCGGGCCAGCTTCTGGTGCAGTGCGGCCGAGCGGCGTTCGGGCTGCCGTGCATGGGTTCGTGGATTACTTACGGGCTGGGCAGCGAATCCAAGAACCTGCCGGGCTACGTCGTGCTGTCGGCCGGGCGCGGCTCGAGCGGCGGAGCGACGCTGTGGCAAAGCGGCTTTCTGCCCAGCGTCTATTCCGGCGTGCTGTTTCGCAACCAGGGGGAGGCGGTGCTGAACCTAAAAACGCCCGCGGGCATTCCCGATGCGCTCGAGCGCAAGGGGCTCGACGTGCTCTCCCGCGTCAACCGGGCGCGCTACGAGGCGATGCACGATCCGGAAATCGCCAGCCGCATCGCCAGCTACGAGCTGGCCTTCCGCATGCAGAGTGCCGCGCCGGAGTTGATCGACCTGTCGGGCGAAACGCAAGCCACGCTCGACGCCTACGGGTTGGATCGCAAGGAACCGGTGATCAAGGGCACCCGCACCGGCGGGCCGGGCAGCTACCGCACGTTTGCCGCCAACTGCCTGCTCGCGCGGCGGATGGTCGAGCGCGGCGTGCGCTTCATCAACATCATCCACGCCTCGTGGGATCACCACTCGGACCTCGACGTCGAGCTCCCCTTCAACGCCGAGATGGCCGACCAGCCGGTCGCCGCGTTGATCAAGGATTTGAAGCAGCGCGGCCTGTTGGACGAAACGCTTGTCGTGTGGGCCAGCGAGTTCGGCCGCACGCCGTTGGGCGAAAATCGCAACGGTTCAGAAATCGTCACTGGCCGCGACCATCACCCGTTCGCCTTCAGCATCTTTTTGGCCGGCGGCGGGATCAAGGGGGGCCAGGTGTACGGCGAAACCGACGAGATCGGCTGGTCGCCGGTCAAAGACCCGGTCCACGTCAACGATCTTCAGGCCACGCTCTTGCACCTGTTCGGCCTGGACCACCTGCGCCTCACCCACCGCTTCCAAGGCCGCGACTTCCGCCTCACCGACGTCGCCGGCAAAGTGATCGACCGCTGGCTGGCGTAACGAAGCGTCTAGCATTCGGGACGGGCGTCATGCGGGTCCGCATAAACAAGCGTTAGGCCGCAATGGAGGTGTGTAATGGCTGTCCGGCTTGAACATGCTAACCTCTGTGTAGGTGACATCGAGGGGATGATCCGTTTCTTGCAGACGGCGTTTCCTGAGTTTCAAGTGCGTGGCGAAGGCAAAAGTCAGGACGGCACACGATGGGTACACATCGGCACCAATGAAACCTACATCGCCTTGAATCAAGCGGACGCGAAGCCCGAGAAACGCTGGACACCGTACCGGGGTCTGCCGGGCGTGAACCATCTCGCCTACGAAGTCGACGACGCCGAGGCGCTGCGCGACCGGCTCAAATCAGCCGGATACAAAGACTCGACAGTCCCGAACGCGCATCCGCACCGAAAGCGCGTGTACTTCTACGATCCTGAGGGCAACGATTGGGAGTTCGTACAGTACCTCTCTCAGGACCCCGCCGAGCGGCACGATTACGAGTTGCCTGATCGATAGCACGTGCTCGAACGGCCTAACGAACGGTTCCAGCGGCGCCGCCGGGTTGCGCCGATCGCTTCGTTAATCCAACTTTTCTCGACCCGGTCTTCAGCGTGGCTCGACCAACTGGAACATTGACAAACGCCTGCGGGGCTTTTCCAATGTTGAGCATGGATTCGCACGGTGCGGGATATCGTGGGGGGCGAGGTGCCCAGCAGCGCAAGCCCGCCAAGGTCTCCCGCCCTTTCCTGTGACCCACCGCTTTCCGCCCCGCGCTGCAGAAAGGGAATTACGACCATGTTCCGCGCTCAAACGACGATCCTCGCAATCCTCAGCTTGTGGCTCGCTGGACCGGCAATCGCCGCGGAGCGGCGACCGAACATTGTGATTCTCTTGGCCGATGATCTGGGTTACGCCGACGTCGGCTTTCAAGGTTGCCGGGACATTCCCACGCCGAACATCGATGCACTTGCCAAGGGGGGTGTCCGCTGCACCAACGGCTACGTATCGGGCCCCTACTGCAGTCCAACCCGCGCCGGGCTGCTGACCGGCCGCTATCAGCAGCGTTTCGGACACGAATTCAACCCGGGCCCTCGGGGCGAGCCCGGCGGCAACAATGTAGAGTCCATCGGTCTGCCGCTCTCCGAAGCGACGATCGCGGATCGTTTGAAAGCAGCCGGCTACGCCACCGGCATGGTGGGCAAATGGCATTTAGGAGTCGCGCCGAAATTCCATCCGCAAAAACGCGGCTTTGATGAATACTTCGGATTCCTGGGAGGCGCTCACGTCTACTTGCCCGGTTTGCCGAACATCGTCTTCCCTGGTCTGCAGGATGCACCTGGTGGGGGTGCCACTGCTGCCGCGGCCCTCAGGCCTGGAGACCGTCCGCGGCAGCCGGCGCCTATTTATCGCGGCAGCGAGGCGGTGGAAGAACCAGAATACCTGACCGACGCCTTCGCCCGGGAAGCCGTGTCGTTCATCGAGAGGCATCAGAAACAGCCGTTCTTCCTCTACCTGCCGTTCAACGCCGTGCACACGCCGATGCACGCCACGGACAAACGGTTGGAAAAATTCGCGTCGATTTCTGATCCCATGCGGCGCACTTATTGCGCGATGACTCTGGCGTTGGACGAAGCCATTGGCAAGGTACTCGATAAGCTGCGGAGCACCAGCTTGGAACAAGACACGCTGATCTTTTTCTGCAGCGACAACGGCGGGCCGACTGTCCCGCGCGCGGCGCTCAACGGATCGCGCAACACGCCGCTGCGAGGCTCGAAGGTATCGACGCTTGAAGGCGGCATCCGCGTCCCGTTTGTCGTCTCTTGGAAAGGTAAGCTCCCCCCCGGCAAGGTCTACGACCAGCCGGTCATCCAGCTCGACATTCTGCCCACGGCGCTCGCCGCGGCCGGAGTCGAAGCCAAAGCCGATTGGAACCTGGACGGCGTCAATCTGCTGCGCTACTTTAAGGAGGAGACCGCCAGCATCCCCCACGACGCGCTTTACTGGCGATTGGGCCAGCAAATGGCCATTCGCAAGGGCGATTGGAAGCTGGTCAAGTATTCACAGGAGTTCGCCGGCGAAGAGCCAAGCGAGTCATTTTCACCCCTGCGGCTCTACAATCTGAGTCGAGACATCGGAGAAACCAATGACCTGGCCAGCGCTCAGCCGGAAAGGGCCAAAGAACTCAAGGGCCTCTGGGACCAGTGGAACGAGTCCTTGATAGAACCTCTGTGGCCACAACAGTCCAGCGCGCCCAATCGCCCTGCCAAACAGCAATAAACGCAGAGGTATCTGACGACCCCGCCGTCGGAAAGCCGAATGAAGCGGTTCTAGAAATCGATCACCTGCTGGCCGGCGGCGACCGACGTGCTGCCCAGATCGATTCGCGCTAATTCGCCGCGCCGCCGGACTTGGGGCCGATCGCGTAGAGGAACTTGTTCGAGCGGATGAGGATCTGGCCCTGGCAAGGCACCAGCGAGGCGCGGAACAGCTCGTCGCTTTCGCTTTCGAGCTTGCTCTTGCCGACGATGTTCATTTTTTCGCCCGGCTCGACGACGATCGTGTCGCCCTCTTCGCTTTGGAAGTAGGCCCGGCCCTCGGACACCAACGGCGTGCTACTGAATTTCGGACCGATCCGCTCTTTCCACAACTCCTTGCCCGTCTGGCAATCGTAGCAGAACAGGATGCCGGGCATGCTGCACGCCAGCAGATACTTGTCGATCACGACCGGGGAAGGCAAATCGCGGCCGGCGCGGCGCGGCGTGTGCCAGGCGCGGTGCGTGGCGGTGACGTCGCCCGTGCCGCCGGGACGCACGGCATAGATATCGCCCTGCAAGCCGTTCACGACAAACAGCATGCCGTGGGCGTAGGCCGGCACGGGCTCACCGCGGCCGGCGAATCCTTTGCACCACCACAGTTCGGCGCCGGTCTTGGGATTGTAGGAGCGCACGCCTAGCTGGCTGTTGAGAACGAGCTCTTCGCGCTCGGGCGTCTTGACGATGACCGGCGTGCTCCAGCCGCGGATGACCATGCGCGGCGTGTTCCACACCGTCTCGCCGGTGCGATAGTCGACGGCCACGAGCGACGACTCGGGCGACTCGCTGTCGCAGTTCTGGATCACGGTGTCGCCGTAAAAGATCGGGCTGGCCGCGGTTCCCCAGGGACCCTCGAAGCGGCCCAGGTCGCGCGACCAGAGATGTTTGCCGTCGAGCGAATAGGCGTGCAACCCGCCGCGGCCGAAAAAGGCCACCACCACTTTGCCGTTGGTGGCGCAAGTGGCCGACGCGTGGCCGTTCATGTTGTGGGACGGCTCGGGCTCGCCGGTCCAGGCGGCCTGCTCCCAGAGCGTCTTGCCGTCGCGGCGATCGACGCAAAACACGACCCGCTGCCGTCCGCCGTCAAGCGCGGTGGTGAGAAAGATCCGGTCGCCCCAAACCACGGGCATCGACTGTCCCCAACCCTTGAGCCCCGCCTTCCAGACGATATTTTCTTCGGTCCACGAAACGGGCAAACCGGTTTCGGCCGAGTGGCTCGTGCCGTCGGGCCCGCCCCACCGCGGCCAATTGACTTCCGCCCGAGATTCTCTCGGCACCGCCAATGCGACGAAAACCCCAACGAGGACCACTCGCGTCAGATCGAACGAAATCTTGCGCACTGTGCAACTCCTGAAAACCAAATGGGCGCGGGCGAGCATCATCTTTCCTTACCTCGAAGAACGATGAATTACCACCAAGACACCAAGATAAGCGGCAAAAGACCAGGCAGGTCTCGTCTAGGTCTTCTTTACATTCTGTCCTGGTGCCTCGTGGTTTAGCCTCTTTGTCTACCAACCGCCAAAGACAGGATCAAACCAACTCGGCAATGGGGCGGCCGTTTTCGAGCATGTACACCGGCCGGCCCGCGGTGTTAACGAACTGCGTCGCGGGATCGATCCCCAGCACGTGGAAGGCGGTGGCCATCAGATCCTGCGGGCCGATGGGCGAGGTTTTGGGCACGTCGGCCTTGGGTGCCGATTGGCCGACGACCTGTCCCATTTTCAATCCCCCGCCCGAAAGCGCCAGCGTGCTCAACGGCGCCCAATGGTCGCGGCCGGCGTTGCGATTCACCCTCGGCGTTCGGCCGAACTCACCGGTGATCACCAGCAGTATCCGCTCGCTCAAGCCGCGCTGGTGCACGTCTTCGACGAAGGCCGCCAGCGCGCGGTCCAGCTCGGGGCTGAGCTTTTCCATTCTGCTCTTGATACTGTTGTGCATGTCCCAGCCGCCGTACGACAGGGTGACGAATCCGCAGCCCGCTTCGCACAATCGCCGGGCGCGCAGCAACTGTTGGCCGATACCCTTGCCGTAGCGGTCCAGCGTTTTGGGATTTTCGCGGCGGATGTTGAACGCTTTGGGCGCGCCGCCGAGCACCAGGTTGAACGCCTGGTCTTCGAAGCGGTCGATGCCTTCCATGGCGCCCGTGCGATCGACGACGCTTTTCATCCGATCCAGGCCGGCAAGAAGCATGCGCCGATCTCCGACCCGCTTTTCCGGCACCGCCAACGTCAGGTTCTTAAGCGCCTGTCCGGACGGATCGAAGGGGGCACAGGCCGTGCCGAGAAAGGCCGGACCATCGACGCCGCTGCGCAGCCGGTTCAGGGCGACGTACATCGGCATGCCCGTTAGGGGATGATTGCTGCCGCGCACGCGGGCCACGATCGAACCGATCGACGGCCGGGCCGGCGCGCCGCCGTTGTCGATCGTGCGGTTGTCGTAGCCGGTGTTGACAAAGTGCGTCCCGCCGACGTGGCCGCTGTTGTTGTGCGCAAAAGAGCGGACGAAGGCCATCTTGTCGGCCACGCCAGCCAGGCGGGGAAACGTGCCACCGATGGTCACGCCGGGCAGCTTCGTCGCGACTTCGCCGGTCGTGCTGCGATATTCGACGGGGGCCAGCATGTGCGGATCGAACGTTTCGACGTGCGTCGGCCCGCCGGCCAGCCACACCCAAACAATCGACGTGTCTTTCACCGTCTGGCCCGCGGCTTTGGCCGCCGCCCGGGCGGCTAACAGACCTGAGAGCGTTAAGGCTCCGGCGCCGAGCGTGCCGATCTTGAGGAACTCGCGGCGCGCCATTCCATCGCAATCCAGATAGCTGCGATCCGTGACGATGTTCAGCATGGCCTGTCCTCCGTAGCGACCCTGGCGGGGGGACCGAATTCATATCGGCGGGCGTTGATTCGATGACGCAGTATAGCGCCATCCATTAAACCAATCAATGTTTCAACCGGACCGCTGGCGGACGGAAGTCGGGACTAAAAACATGGCTAAGGCGCAAGCGGGCGGACTCGCCGGCAGTCCACACCTCGTCTGGGACGACGAACGGCTTGCGCTACGGCCGGGTCAGCATCCCATTGGCCTCCTTCGCTGGTGTAGAACTCGTTGGAGACGTTTCGCGGTACGTTTCCCCGATCCTTGTTTTCCACCAGGCCGCGCACTTCGAACAACAAAATCGCGTGTCGCCGTAGTCGGTATCCCAGAACCAATGCCAGTTGTACGGCACGAGGTTGGCGTGATACGACTGCTCGGGCGCCGGGGCGAGCCAGACGTTGAAGTCGAGCTCCGGCGGAGGACTTTCCAGCGGCTGGCCGGGCGCAAACCACTGCTGTAGGCCCAGATCCGTCTTGCCAGGATCGTGGCGGAACGGTACCAATAGCCTCACATTTTGCCGCGTCATATAATTGAATTGCTGACACCCCCCAGCGGCAAATTGGGCATCGCCCGGCGAGGCTGCCGATAATCCCTGTGGGTGACTCGCCGGGCTGCCGCTGTCAATCGAAGCACATCTACCTGGGGAAAGCCGCTATGCGTTTGAGCCTTTGGCTGCGAGTTGGCGTTTCGAGCTGTTTGATGGCGCTTGGCGCGCTGGTTGCGCCGGCCACGGCGCGAGACGTCCTGGTGGGACATCGGGCGCCGGAATTTCGTCTTTCCGATGCGGCCGGCAACGAGCACAGCCTGGCCGACATGAAAGACGCCAAATTCGTGGTCGTCTTGTTCCTGGGGACTGAATGCCCGCTCGCACGGCTATATGCTCCCAGGCTCAACCAACTCGCGGCCGACTACGGCCAGCGCGGCGTGCGCTTCGTCGGAATCAATTCGAACGTGCAAGACACGCCCGAGGAGATCGCCGACTATGTCCGCGGGCACGAGATTTCCTTCCCGGTGCTCCGTGATCCGAACAACGTGGTGGCCGACCAGTTCCAGGCGGTGCGCACGCCCGAGGTTTACGTGCTCGACGGCAGTCGCGTCGTGCGTTACCACGGCCGGATCGACGGCCAGTTTCAGCCGGGCGTGCACAAGACCAAAAATGCGCGCCGCGATCTGGCCGAGGCGATCGACGAGCTGCTGGCCGGCCGCCAAGTGAGCCAGCCGGAGCTGGAGGCGGTCGGCTGCTTCATCGGCCGGGCGCCCAAACCCACCGAGGGCCCAATCACGTATTCGCGCCACATCGCCCGCATTTTTCAGAACCGCTGCGTCGAATGTCACCGCGAGGGCGAAATCGGTCCGTTCCCGCTCTCCAGCTATGACGAAGCGCTCGGTTGGGGCGAGACGATTCGCGAAGTGGTCGACCAGGGGCGCATGCCCCCCTGGTTCGCTGATCCCTCGATCGGCCACTTCATCAACGACGCGCGCCTAAGCGACGAAGAAAAACGGCAGATTGGCCAGTGGGTCGATGCCGGCTGCCCACAAGGCGATCCGGCCGATCTGCCCGAGCCGCGCAAATTCGCCGAGGGCTGGAGCATTCCCGAGCCGGACCTGGTGTTGAAAATGAGAGACAAGCCGTTCCAGGTGCCGGCCGAAGGCGTCGTCGACTATAAGCACTTCGAGATCGATCCCGCCTTCACCGAAGACAAGTGGATGGTCGCCTGCGAGGCCCGGCCGGGCAATCGCGCGGTCGTGCATCACATCCTGGTGTTCTTGCGGACCTCGGGCGGGGAGATCGAACTGCTGCGCGGGTCGCTTTTGGCCGCCTATGCGCCGGGCTCGCCGCCGCGGATGACCGAGCCGGGCATGGCCAAGCGCATCCCGGCCGGCTCGAAGATCATTTTCCAGATGCATTACACCCCCAACGGCAAACCGCAGGAAGACATCAGTACTTTGGGCCTCAAATTCTGCGACGTTGACGAGGTGGAGCAGGAAGTCGAGAGTGGTTTCGCGATCAATTTCGCGTTTGTCATTCCGCCGGGCGTGGCGGATCACAAGGTCACGTCGAAGCACCACTTTGACGAAGACCGGTTGCTGCTGGGCTTGACGCCGCACATGCACATGCGCGGCAAGTCGTTCCGCTACGAGCTGCGCTATCCCGACGGGCGCCGCGAAGTGCTGCTGGATGTGCCGCGCTGGGATTTCAATTGGCAGATCGACTACCTGCTGGCCGAACCCAAGCTCGTGCCGAAGGGTTCGGACCTTTATTGCGAGGCGCACTACAACAACTCGCCCGAGAGCCCCACGAACCCCGATCCGACCAAATGGGTCCGTTTCGGCGAACAGACCTGGGACGAAATGATGATCGGCTGGTTCACCACCGCCACGCTGCCCGGTCGGTTGCCGGTGTCGCAGACCAAAACCGGCGACGTGAAATAAAGCGCCGGCAGATCCCCGCGACAGGCGAACTGTCGCCTGGCCCCGCGTGTCTGTGGGAGCAGCGCAAACTCGCTCGCCGAACCGCGCTGCGCCCGATTTAGTTGTCGATCGGCCGCCAGCAAGGTATGCTAATGTGTTTGCCTGAAATGGCTTTCGAATTCCTGTTTTGAACTCTCCGGGGGGACTGACCGTGGCCACCTCGACCACCAAGCGCGCTGTGGCCCTGCAATCGGGCGCCGATATTCTGGTGGAATGTCTAGTTCGGCACGGCGTCGAGGTCATCTTCGCCTATCCCGGCGGCGCGAGCATGCCGCTGCACCAGTCGCTCACCGTCTACAAGGACCGCCTGCGCACGATCCTGCCGCGCCAGGAACAGGGCGGCGGATTCGCCGCGCAAGGCTACGCCCGCACCACGGGAAAGCCCGGCGTCTGCATGGCCACCAGCGGCCCCGGCGCCACCAACCTCGTGACCTGCATCGCCGACGCCAAGCTCGACAGCATTCCTTTGATTGCCATCACCGGCCAGGTGAAAACGGCGGTCATCGGCACCGACGCCTTTCAGGAAACGCCGATCGTCGAAGTCTGCCGCGGCATCACCAAGCATCATTACCTGATCACCGACGTTGGCGACGTGACGCGCGTCATGCGCGAAGCGTTTCACATCGCCACCACCGGCCGTCCCGGCCCGGTGCTCGTCGACGTGCCCAAGGACGTGCAGCAAGCGCAGATCGTGCCCGACTACGACGCGCCGATGAACTTGCCCGGTTATCGCGTCGAAGACTACCGCGCCCGGCCCGAGCAGATCGCCCAGGTGGCGGCCGCGATCAAGCGGTCCAAGCGTCCCGTGATCTATTCCGGCGGCGGCGTCATCATGGGCGGCGCCAGCGACGAGCTGCGCAAACTGGTGCGCAAAACCAGGATTCCGGTCACGATGACCCTGATGGGCCTGGGAGCCTATCCGGGCGGAGACGAGCTGTCGCTCGACATGCTGGGCATGCACGGCAGCGTGTATGCCAACTACGCGGTGGACCAGGCCGATCTGCTGTTGGCCTTCGGCGTCCGCTTCGACGACCGCGTCACCGGCAAAGTGTCGGAATTCGCCAAGCACGGCAAGATCGTACACATCGACGTCGACCCCTCGGAGCTGAACAAGAACAAGGAAGCCCACATTCCGATCGTCAGCGACATCGAATACGCGCTGGCCGAGTTAAATAAGATTGTCGAACCGCCGGAAGATTTGAGCGCCTGGCACGCCCAGATCGCGGCCTGGAAAAAGAGCGATCCGTTCCGCTTCGGCAAGAACGACCGCTCGATCTCGGCCCAGTACGCGATCCACCAGCTCTGGGAATTGACCAAGGACATGGACACGATCGTCACGGTCGGCGTCGGCCAGCATCAGATGTGGGCCGCCCAGCACTACCGGCTCAAAAACCCGCGCTCGTGGTGTTCCAGTTCCGGCCTGGGCACGATGGGCTTCGGCCTGCCCGCGGCGATCGGCGCCAAAGTGGCCCATCCCGACAAGCTGGTGATCGACATCGACGGCGACGGCAGCTTCTTGATGAATATCCAGGAGATGGCCACCTGCTATTGCGAAAAAATTCCCGTCAAGGTGCTGCTCTTGAACAACCAGCACCTGGGCATGGTCGTCCAGTGGGAAGACCGCTTTCACGCAGGCAACCGGGCCCACACGTATTTGGGCCCGATCGACAATCCCGAAGCGATCGGCCAGGGGACGGCCGACAATCCGGCCTGCCGCTATCCCGACTTCGTCACCATCGCCAAAGGTTTCGGCGCCGGCGCCCGCTACGTGAAGGAAAAGTCGGAGCTCAACGACGCCCTGAAGGAAATGATCTCCCACGACGGCCCCTATGTGCTCGACGTGGAAATCCCCTATCAAGAGCACGTGCTGCCGATGATCCCCTCGGGCATGACGGTGAAGGACTTGATCAAGGAGTGAAGTAGCCGGCACGCTCCGCCGTGCCGTAGCCGCACCGCGAACTAATCGACAAGCACTACAACTACAACCGGGCGCGGGCTGGAGATGGCGCCCTGGGACGCCAGGTGCATGGAAGTCGTCGACCCGTTCGGCAACCGGCTGAGGTTCAACGAGAACCTGGCGGCGATATAAGCTTACTACTCGTCGCTCCAAATCGCCTGCGCGGACGCGGCTTCGAGCGGCGACTCCTGTTCGTCGGGCAGGTTGGAAAGGAAGTCGTAGCCTGTCAATGATTCGACATCGTCGATCGAAACCAGGAATTCTTCGTCCGGCTCAGTGACTTTCTCGTTGGGAAAGAGAAAACAAATGGCCTCCCACTTTCCGTCGGCCGATGGGTCCCTTGCCAACACGATCTTGAAATAGTGGGTTGGCACCGCGACCTGGTGCTCGCCGATCACGAAATACTCGATAATGCCGTCGCCGTCGTCGTCCTTGAAGACAGGACCGGTGATCACCCACAGTTCTTTGCGGGCTTTAGCCAACTTCTGGATTCTTGCCTCCAACAACCGCCAACGGTGCTGGTTGAGTTTTGAGGCCTGTGGCGTCATGTTGGACAATAGGAAGCTTTCGCGAATCACGTCGCGTCCCCGCCCCTTCGAGTCGGCGCTGGCGCATTGATGACCTCGGTCGTAGACGTTCTTCCAGCCTTCATAGTCCGCAAGTTCGGCGCGTCTTCCCGACAGCAGCACGGGGTCCGGCTTGAAAGCGTCGGTTCCCGGGCGTTTTTCGGTTGCATTGACGTAGTCGCGCGTTAGATGGAACGAAACCCAGTCGGCAATCAAGTCCACATTATTGTGAGCCAGCGTGTATCCTTGCCGTGCGACAATGGTCCAGTTGCCCGGATGATCGGACTTTGCCATCCCCAGCGGGTTGTGCTCGTCGAACCAGGACTGCTGTTGCACATTGAGCGACGCCTGCGGGTTAATCCGTGCGGCATTGGCGGCGACGCGAAAGCGGACTGCCCGACCGTCCTCGGCTTGCGGCAACCCTGAAGCGGCCGCCAGCGCGATCACCAGCGGTATCGCCGCAGCAGCACTTCTGGCGTTCATAGCGGTTCCTCCGAAATCAGTTGGCGCGCCGACTGAGCGAAGTCGTGTCCGGGTTGCTGGGGGCCTAGTCGGTGTGCGTGACCGCCTTGCTCGCCAGGTAGCCCGTGTTGCTGATCCCCAGCAAAACGTACATGCCCTCGTCGACGCGGGGCAGCGACGTGATGAGCCCTTCGGCGCGGAAGCTGGCGGCCACGGCGGCGCCGTAACCAAGGATCAGAACGAATGTGAAGAAAAACATCTGCAGCTTGGCAAAATCGACGTTGGCCGCGTTACCCGTTTCCTCACCCTTGAATAGATCCGACCATTCGGCCGCCGTCGGCTCAACTCTTTTGACGACCATGCCCGCGGGCTTGGCTCGGAGCAAGGCCGGCGCCGTGACCAGCGACGCCGTGCTGATGCCCATCACGATCCACAATTGCGACGGCACGCTGATGTTCAAGGGAGTCTCGGTTCCCAGTCGCACGTTACTCGTGGCGCCCGTCAAGAGGGCCGACAAAACCAGGACGCTCCAGGCCATGATTTGCAATCGGCTGAGGCTCATCTTGTTTCGCGAGTCAATCAGAATGCCACGCCAGGACTCGGTGATGGCGCGGCCCGTGACGATAAGAAACGCGGCCATCAGGATCATCACCACAAGCCACGTCGCTGCGCGGTTTTCCTCGTCCGCCCACCATCCAATCCAGGCGATTGCGATCAGGATGGCGACCAGAATCGCGAAATGTGAATACGTTTCCAGGCGCAGGTATGGCGACCTGGACGGCGGGTTCTGTGCGGCACGCTGTCTGGCCATCGCGGTTCACCTAAGAGAAAAAGCGTTCGTCGATCGCGCGGACGGAATTGGGCCGGCGCCGTTGAAGCGCAAGGCGTCCAAACTTCATGCGACCTCAGCATCGTGTCAAAACCGGTGGGATTCGGCGGTGATTCATATCCAAGACCTGAGTCGTGGTAAATCAACTGCACTGGGCGTTGCTCGGCGAGCGATGGAACGACGGCAAGTCGCTCAGCCTGACAACCCCCCCCACCCCCCCAAGAAAGGGCTCTGTCAATTTATCGCCCACAACAGACCTGTCAACATAGTTGTCCACTTGGCGGGAAGCTGATCACCGGGGCACTGGCCGGGTCGCCCAGCGGGCATGGGCCTTATTACCGGTAAATCCGCGGTGATCGGCACCGCGCCGCCCGACTTTCGGCCCGCGTGCTGGAGCCGGAGGCTCCCCGCGGCCGATGTAAAACTTTGCCGCTCATGGTGGAGTTTGAGGATTGGGCAAAAACGGCCGTACCTGCCAAGTGTGGCCGACGCTGCTCGGCTCGTCCGGCCAATTCCTCGCACGGCAACAATCGGGTCAGGGAACCGACTTGTCCGCATCCTTGGAACGCGACCTGACCTGCCCGTGAATAAACAAATTCCCAATTACCTGCGGCTGGTTACCGATACTAGCTTGCAGCCGCCAACCACCAAGAACGAGGACCTGGCGGCTCTTGAGCGCGTCTGCCAGGCGTTCTCCGAGGCCACCGGGTGGCAACTCGAGTACGCCGCCGGCCCGGTTCCCGGCGAAACATCGAACCTGATGTGGTCCGCCCCGGTCAACCCGGGCGTTGGAGCTTCTCCCGGGCACATCAGGCTCATTTTGCCTGGAGACCGAGGCGCCGATCGCGCGCCGCGAGTGCGTCTCGAACAGGCCGGCTCGTTGGCCGATTCGATCGGCAGCTTGTGGAGCGAGCTTTTGACCACGCGTCACGCTCTGTGGCAGCGTGAAGCCGAGCTAGCCGCCGGCGTTCCGCTGGTTGTTCGCGACGACGACGAGCACACGCCCTCGCTCGGCGAACGACTTGAAGCCGTGTTGCGCGGCGGCGCCGAAGCCATCGGTTGCCAGGCCGCGGCATTGTATCTCTTGGACCCGGGCACGACCGAGCTAAAGCTGCGTTCCTGTTGGGGGCTGCCGCGCCGACGGTTTGCCGAGCCCGCCCGGCCGCTGCGCCCGGCGCTGGCCGATCTGGAGGCCCTCTTAGGCCATGCCGTGGTGCTGGTCGAACCGGCACTTTTCGAGTATTGGAAAGTGCCCGAGCAAGGTTTTCCGGCTTGCGTGTGCGTGCCCGTGGCCAGCCCGTCGATGCCGCTGGGCACGTTGTGGGCCTTTTGCAAACACGAGCGCGCATTCACCGACGCCCAGACGAACATCCTGGAAGTCGTGGCCGGCCGGCTGGCGGCCGACCTGGAGCGCGAGATGCTGGTCGACGAGGCCGTTTCGGCCCGCGACCAATCGCAGCAAATCGCCGCTGCCGAGCGCTGGCAAAAAGAGCGACTGCCGCGCATCGCACCGCTGGTCGAAGGCTGGGAGATCGCCGCGCGCGCCTATCACGCCGGCCAGTTGGGCGGAACGTTTTACGATTGGTTCGCGCTGGCCGACGGCAGCCTGTCGGTGTTGGCCGGCGACGTCGAGCAGCACGGTGTTGAAGGTGCGCTGGCGGCCAGCGCCCTGCGCGGGGCTGCCCGGGCATTTGGGCCCAAGCGAAAAGCGCCCCACCATTTCCTGCGGAAGGCCAATTCGATCTTGTGGACCGGCTCAGCCGGAGGCGACATCGCGGGGCTGTTTCACGCCATCGTCGAAAACCGTGGCGGAGCCATTCAGTTTTCTGCGGCCGGCCCCGTGCGGGTGTTGGCCATCGGCGACGACGCATTCACCGTGCTCGAGGGTCCTTCGGCCGCCTTGGGCCAGGACGAAGACATCAGGCTGTCCACGCAGCACCGCCGGCTCGAGCCCGGCGAGTTGCTCGTGGCCTACGGCACCACGTTCATCGACGACGCCGACGCAGCGATTCTCGCGGCGCTCGATCAGCGGATCGCTCTGGCGCTTGCGCCCCGCATGCGGCAGCCAGCCGACGATCTCGTGGAAATGGTCGGCGAAATCCTGCAGACCTATTTTGCCTCCGAGCCGGCCGACCGCGTGGTCGTGCTCGTCAAGCGCCGCGATCGGTAGCGGCCTCGCTCGGCAACCATCCGTCGGGACTATTGACGGTCAGATTGATAGTCGCGCGGAGGGCGACCAACGGGAGCCCGGTTTATTCGCGGAAGAGATTGCCGCCGGCGTGAATGTCAATCTGAGCCTCAATAGCCGGCTGGCTTGACGGCCTTTTCAAAAGCCGTAGACTTCGAAGGTAGCCAACCATCGTCGCGGGAATGGCGGAATTGGCAGACGCGCTAGGTTGAGGGCCTAGTGGTAGTAATACCGTGCAGGTTCAAGTCCTGTTTCCCGCACTCGGTTTCCTGCCTAGAACAGTGCGGCGATGAGGTTGTCGAGCAGCTCGTCATTCAAGTCTCGCGCATCGCCAATCTGATCGGGGGCCGCAAACGTCGCGGCGGGTTGCGGTCCGTTCTCCCGGGCAAACTGCGCAAACAACGCATCGACTCGGCGCGGGCTCAACGCGGCGCCCACGTGTCGAGCGACGAGCGAGTTCGCCGCGATCGCCCTGGGCTGGGTTTCGGGTTTGGTGCTTGCGACGGCGAACGCCACGCTGGCGCTGCTTGGGTCGGGGACGCTGTGTCCGTCATCGATTTGAGACGACATTGCGGCCGCGTCCGGGGCCGCTGGCGGGCTCGCGATGTCGATGCGGAACATGAAGCCGCCATTGCCGCGGGCAATGATCTGATCGGCGGCGTTGACAATGCCGTTCTTGTCGTAGTCGTAGACGTTGGTGAGCGGTTGCAGGAAGCCGGGGTTAACACGGGCGTCGATTTCATCGGCGGCGCTGGTCACAAACGTCGTCGCTGACGTGCCGATGAAGTCGTCACCGATCCGGTTGCCGAAGAAAAAGATGTCACTGGCGGCCAGGCCGGTGTTGGTATTGTTCCCGCCCGTCATGTCGTTACCCTTGACGATGACCTCCAGATACCGGTTGGTGATGCTGCCCTGAGGCCAAATGAACTCCACGCGATCGGTTCCCACCGCGGGCGTGTCGGCGAGCACGGTAAAGCCGGTCGGCGTCGGCGCGGCCACCCAGGTGCTGGGCGTGTCGTTGGCCGCCGCGCCTTGTTCGCTCATTTTGAACGTGAAATCGGCGAGGCTCAGCGTGCCGTGCGACCCGGCGAAGTCGACCATGATGCCGTTAATGCCGCGCGAGTAGCTGGTCATGCTCGACGGCGTGATGACACCGCCCCCGGGCAGATAGGCGCTCTTGTTGGTGGCAATGGCCGAGCTGTCGGCCGGGTCGATACCGGCGTTGTTGCCGTCGTACTTCGATTGATTGTAGAACAGATGGCGACCGACGACGGTCGCGGGGGGCGGGCTCAGGAACAGCACATGCACCGCGCCGCGGTCCCCGGGGCCGGTATCATCCCAGGCGGCTCCGACCCCCAGATCGGCAATGCCGTCCCCGTCGAGGTCGCCCAGCGAAGTTACCGAACTGCCGAAATAGTCACCATTGGCCAGTGTCGGCCCGCCCCCTACGCCGCTGGCGATCTTGACGTTGCTCTTGGCCGTGCCGTCGGCATTCAAAAACAGTACGTATGCCGCGCCGCGGTTAGTGCCGCCGGTATCATCCCAGGCGGCTCCGACGCCCAGATCGGCAATGCCGTCCCCGTCGAGGTCGCCGAGCGAAGCCGCCGAACTGCCGAAGCGGTCAAGGTCCGCCAGGGTCGGCCCGCCATTCAGTTCGTGAGCGATCCTGACCCTGCTTTTGGCCGTGCCGTCGGCATTCATGAACAGCACATACACCGCGCCGGGATGGCCGCCAACGAGATCATCTCTGTCGGCGCCCACGGCCAGATCGGCAATGCCATCCCTGTCCAGGTCCCCGAGCGCGGCCACCGAACTGCCGAAGCGGCTCCAATCGGTGTACCACGTTAGCCTCTGGCTCCCTTTCGCCGTGCCATTGGCGTTCATGAACAGCACGTAAACCGCACCGCGGTAGGCCGAAAACCCGTCGGAGCCGACGGCCAGGTCCGTGAGGCCGTCGCCGTCCAGGTCTCCCAGCGGGGCCAGCGAACGGCTGAAGTACTGGAGGCCCGCAAAGAAGGTCGGCCCGCCGTTGAGCTGGTGAGCGATCTTGACACTGCTTTTGGCCGTGCCGTCGGCATTCATGAACAGCACGTACACCGCGCCGCTGGCAACAAAGCCGGTATCATCCTCGGCGGCGCCGACGGCCAGATCCACCACGCCGTCCCCGTCGAGGTCGCCCAGCGAAGTTACCGAACTGCCGAAATAGTCACCATTGGCCAGTGTCGGCCCGCCATTCAGTTGGTGAGCGATCTTGACGCTGCTTTTGGCCGTGCCGTCGGCATTCATGAACAGCACGTACACCGCGCCGCGGGTATTGCCGCCTGTGTCATCGCCGGAGGCTCCAACTGCCAGATCGGCAATGCCGTCCCCGTCCAGGTCGCCCAGCCGAGCTACCGACTCGCCGAAGTGGTCGGAAACCACCAGGCTCGGCCCGCCGTTCAGTTGATGAGCGATCTTGACGCTGCTTTTGACCGTGCCGCTCGATGCGCCGGTGATCGTGAAGACGTAGTCTTCCACTTCGCCGTCGCCGGCCGCTCCAGTAGAGTTGGCCGCCGCCGCGTCGGTGCTCAGTCGGAAGCGTGCATAGGTCGCGCCCGCCAGACCAGGCAGAATCGCCGGGAAGGTGAGCGTGAAGAGGCCGTCGGTCGTGGCGTCGGGCACCGCGATTTGCGCACGTTCGGTCGCGTTGTCGAAAACGCCGTCCTGGTTGTGGTCGATCCAGCCGTAGAGCGTCGCCGCCGTGCCGGTCGTGTTGGTCGCCTCCAGCGTCACCGTGGGCTGCGCGCCGACCGTGCCCAACATATCGAGCGGGCTAAGCACGCCGTCTTCGTCGTCCGGCAGGCCGCCGTCGACATCGTCGGCATTGGCCGTCGCGTTTTCGAGCGTGCCGCTGTCGGCGTCGACACTGTTGCCCAGGAGGAACCCGGCGACAATCTCGTGGCTTGGCCCGTTGTCGCCGGCCAGCGTGTTGTAGTTGCCTAATCCCGTCCCTGGTCCGATATCCGGCGCGTCGCCCCAATCTGCGGAGAGCAGCACGCGACTTTCCAACGGCTCGACGTGCAAATTCCAGCAAGGCCTCGCACCAGTGGTGTGGCGCGACCTGCGCCGCCGATTCCTGCGGTCTCGTCGCATGCCGCTTTTAATGCCGTCGAGCCAGTTGAAGGGTTGCATGGTTGTCGCCTTACCTTACGGAGAATGATTGGTTGGAGACTGGCCCCGACGCCGAAGCCCGAATCGTTATGGCCCACTACTACATGCGAAATCGGCGCGGGGTTTGTTCCAGGAGAAGGGGAGAGAATTAGGCCGGAGGCGGGAGGCTGTAGGCCGGAGGCGGGAGGCTGTAGGCCGGAGGCGGGAGGAAAGAGACACTAACCCGCAGCGCCAGCGAGGGTTGGAGATTTACCACGGAGTCCGCGGAGGTTCGCGCAGAGGTCAGACGGCCCTTTGCTCCGCGTCCCTCCCCTCGGCCTGAGCTCGGGACGAAGGCCGCGACCTCGGCGGTTCAATTCCGTGGATTTTTGCGGCCTGAAGGGCCGCGATACGAGAGCCCAGGGCAAGCGCAGCGACGCCCTGGGTGGCCAATTCATCGGTTACCGGGAAGCCCCAAGGGGGCGAAACGAAAGCACGGAGATTTACCGCGGAGGTCGCAGAGGTTCGCGGAGAGGTCAGACCGACCTTTGATCCGCGTCCCTCGGCGACCTCGGCGGTTCAATTCCCCGCTTCTCGATCCGCGGTTGTGGCGGGGTCGGTTCCGTCACTCCGGCGGTTTGGCGGGATCGCCCTATGGTACGTCCTTCGGGGCGGAATCGGCTGCTGGGATACCCAATAACTGTTCGGCTTCCGCGCGAAAGCGGAGCAGTTCCTCGCTCATTGGGTCATTCTTCTCCATCCATTTGACCGATCGGTCGTACCACTGGCGAGCCTCGTCCTTGCGGCCCAGTTGCCAATGGGCCATCGCCAGGAAGAACCCGTTGAACGCCAGCGACCGGTCCGGCGCCAGCTCTTCGGATTTCGTCAGTGACCCAATTGCATCCTCCCATTTGCCGGCGCGGTACTGGGCCGCGCCCAGCGTGTTCAAAATCATGGCGTCGTTCGGCGCCGCTTTGGTCGCCTGTGATGCAGCTTGCACGGCCAGGGCCGCGGCGGCCGGCTTCACATCTTCCACCGCCGCCAGGTTCCACGCGAAATAATTCAGAGTGGCCGCGTCGCTGGGCGCAAGCTCGATGGCCTTTTCGCAGGCCTGCCTTCCTTCGTCCACCTGGCCCCTTTCTGTCAATGGGATGGCGAGCGTCAAGTAGGCGCAGCCGATAGCGTTGTTGAAGTTTTCCTGCGGGAAGTCGGGTTGCAACTTTTCAAGCAGCTCAATTTGTCGGCGAGATGATTCCACAGCGTCCTGCGGCCGGCCGGCGGCCACTAACCATTGGGCAAGAAAGCGCGCAGCCAGCAGCATTCTCGAACGGTACTCGCCATTGCGCGGGAATTCGATCACCAGCGGCTCGCAGATTTCGAGGCCGCGCCGCGCCGCGTCCGCGGCTTGTTGGGGGTGCCCGCCGGCACCGAGAACCTGCGCGAGTTGAACCAGGTTGTCGGCTTCCCAATTTCGATACCACCCGTCGCGTTGCGGGAGGTCTTTGTTCGCGGCAAGGCGGCCCCAGGCGTCCGCCGCGGCCTGGTACTCGTCGCGCGCCTGGTCCAGCCTGGCGGCTTGCCGTGCGATGCCGCCGAGATTGTGATGGCTCCACCCCAAGTGCTCTAGAAGGATGGTGTCGACGGGGAACTCTTTCGCCAACTCGCCAAAAAGAACCGACGCCCGTCGCGCCTGTGGCGCGGCTCCGGCCGGGTCGCCCTCTTGGTGGAGAAGTCGCTCGGAAAGGCGGTGACAAAGGATGGCCAGTCGCGTGCGCGCCATACGATCGGTCGGACGGTCTTTTACTTGGGCCTCGGCTGAATCAATCTGCTTGCGCATCCGTTGCTTGTCGTCGAGATGGTTGTTGTATTGGAACCACGTCCACTCGAACGTGAAGTTCGTCCAATTGCTCCAATAACCTGCGTGGTCGGGGAATTCAAGCAGCAGTGATTCGATGGCTTCGGCGGCGCGGCGATGCGCCTGATCGGCCTCCTGGGCGTGGCCGGCGGCCGCGAGGGACCGCGCCAGTTGACTAAGGGCGTCGGCTTCCCAAGTGCGATACCAGCCGTCGCGCTGCGGGATATTTTTATCGGCCGCGAGTTTCGCCAGCGCGGCGACCACCCTTTCATAGTGCTCGCGCACTTCGTCGTGCCGTCCGGTTTTCCTAAGCTGATCGGCACGCACATCCGAATACTGCCGATAATCCTGGAGCGCATTTTGGACATGTATCTGTTGGTCTGGATAATCGTCGGCAATGGCCTTGTACGAGCGGATCGCACGCAGCCACATCTGCTCGGCCTGGGCGGCACGATTCGTCGAAGTAAGAATTTTGGCCAGCCACTTCTGGGTCTCGGCCGCAATATGTCGATCGCCCTGGGGGGCGGCGGGATCGGCGGTCAGTGCGTCAAGAAGGGCCACGTCCTCGATCGTTTGCTCGACGATGGGCCTCGACCAGGTCATCATTTGTTCCGCCTCTGGAAGGGGTTCGGGTCCCTTCAGCAATCGTTCGCCGTAGGCCCATACCACAACGGCCAAGAACGAACGCCGGATGGGATCTTTCTTCAAACGCCCGTCCAGCATCTGGCTCGCGCGCAGGCACAGACGGCACGTTGCCGCTGGGTCGGCGGTTCGCGCCCCGTAGGCCATGATCCTCGCCAGGTCGATCGTCCGGTCAGCAAAGAGTCGCACGTGGTAAGGCCACTCCGACCGCTGGCGGCGCGCTTTTTCCATGACCGCCACGGACGCCTTGAATTGCTCGGCAGCCTCATCCATCCGGCCGCTGCCCCACAGACGATGGGCCCGGTATTCGTGAAACTCCGCCAAATTCTTGATCAGACTTCGATCGCCGGGGAATTCGTCGGCCAGCTTGGTAGCCAGCGCGATCGACCGCCGATCGAGTTGCTCCGCCAAGGCCGTGAGGTCCCCTTGGCGGAGGAGTTGCTCGGCGACTAGTCGACAGAAGTTTGCCAGTTCTTCGCGCAGCCACCGATCCTGGGGACGGACCTTGATTTGCGCCTCGAACGTCTCGATCACCTTCTGCACGTGTTGGTTGGCCTGGGAATCGTTGCCTCTGGCGGCTTCGAATACCGCCCAGTTGGCCCTTTCCTCCCGCCAACTCTCCCAGTAAAGATTCTCGCCGGGGAACTCGCGCACCAGCGATTCCCTCAGGTCCAAGGCGCGGCGATGGAGCTCTTCGGCCTGCCGCGGTTGTGTCTTGGCGATCTGATTGCCAAACCCCCTGAGGCTGCCCGCCAATCCCTCACGGTAGGCGGGGACAGCGGGGAATTCGGCCACCAGCCCCTCGGCCAATTCCAGGGCCCGGCGAGTGCACGCCATTCGTTCGTCCGCCTGGTCGGCCGCAACCGAATAATAAGGAATAGCCATACTGCCGCTTACCTGGGCCAGAGTGGCTCGATACAGAGGCACCTGAGGATACTGGGCGACTAGTTTCTCGCCGCCGGCGCGCGCCTTCCGCAGGTACGCGAGGGCCTCTTTCTTGCGTCCAACCGAACTCAACCCGGAGGCCATCACAATTTGCCCGGCCATCAAGTCCGACTGGAACCCAGCCTCGGCGGGATGCTCCACGGCAAGACGCTGCCAGGTCGCCAGGAACCGCAACAGGGTCTGGTAGGCAATCAGGGGATCGCGCTGCAGATCGAGATGAATCCGCGTCATGCGCGTCCCTTTGAAGAATCCAGCCAATTTGCGCTCGTGGTCGCCCGCCTGGGGATGATCGCGGCGCAATCGGTCGATGACGTCCAGGGCGCGGTCCATGGCGTCGAAGAAGTCGTCGAGTCGATTCAGCGCGTAGTACATCGAGCCCACGCGCAGATGCGTCAGGGCCACATCGACCAGGACGGCCGGGTCGCTGGTCCGTTCCAGCGCGGCCCCCTTGTAGAACTCCAGCGCCGCCTCGAGCAGATCTTTGCGCAGCGGTTGCAGCCCCGGCACGTCCAACAGCGTGCTTTCGCTGACCAGCGTAAAATACTTGTCGACGGCCGCTTTGGCCTTGTGATAGTTGGCCTCGGCCGTCGCCCGCTGTTTCTCTGCTTCGGCCTGCTCATCCTGTGCCAGCCGCTCGGCCCGCGTGGCCCGAACGGCCTGAGCGGTGCTCACCACGGTGCCCACGACCAGCGCCCCGGCCACCAGTCCAACGGTGAGCAAAGCCGCTTTGTTGCGGCGCGCGAACTTGCGGAACCGATAGCCGGCCGACGGCGGACGCGCCTCCACGGGGTCGTCGTGCAGATAGCGTTCGATGTCGCGTGCCAGCCCACTGGCCGTCTCATAGCGCCGGTTGCGGTCTTTTTCCAGCGCCTTCATCACGATCCAGTCCAATTCCCCGTGTACCAGGCCGGTGAGCTTTTTGGGCTCCAGGCTCCGGTTGGCGGCGATCGATGCCAGTCCGTCGCTGCCGCTCAGCCTAGTGCTGGGATTGGGGAATTCTTCTTCGCGGATGATGCGCAGCATCTCGTCAAAGGCGGCGCTGCGCAGCCGCTTGCGATCAAAAGGGGTCGAGCCGGCCAGCAGCTCGTACAACAGCACCCCCAGCGAATAGACGTCGGTCCGCGTGTCGATGTCGAGCTGGTTGAGCTTGGCCTGCTCGGGACTCATGTATTCGATCGTCCCCACCACCTGGCCGAACTCGGTGAACAGCGTCTTTTCGGTCAGTTGGCGGCCGACCGCCTTGGCCACGCCAAAGTCGATCACCATGGCCGCGGGCCGCTCGTCGTACTCGGCCACCAGCACGTTGGTCGGCTTCAGGTCGCGGTGGATGATCCCCTTCTGATGCGCATGCTGCACCGCCTGGCACACCGTAACGAACAGCTCCATGCGCTGGCGAGGGGCGAGACGACGGTCATCGCAGTACTGGATGATGGGCACGCCCTTGACCAGCTCCATCACGAAATACGGTCGGCCATCGTCGGTCGTGCCGGCGTCGAGCACTTTGGCGATATGGGGATGATCCATCAGCGCCAGGGCCTGGCGCTCCGCTTCGAAGCGCGCAATCACCTGGCGGGTGTCCATGCCCGGTTTGATGATTTTAAGCGCCACCTTCCGCTCGACGGGCTCGGTCTGCTGGGCCATGAACACGACGCCAAAGCCCCCCTCGCCGATCTGCTCCAAGAGCTTGTAGCGGCCGATTCTCGAGCCCGGGCCCTGGCTGAGAGGAACGAACCCTTCGGTCGGCCGGTCCGTTTTTGGCAGTTCCAGAAAGCTGCCGGCGTCATCGTGCGCCGCCAACAGCGCCTCGACACGCTCGCGCAGGGGGGCGTCGTCGCCGCAAGCCTGGTCCAGATAGGCGGCGCGCGCCGCGGCGTCGGCCCTGGTTAGGGCTTCGCCGAAGATTTTTTCGATTCGAGCCGGGTCAACCTGCATTCGCTGAGCCCTTTCCCATACCTGTTCATGCGAAATCCCGGGGCAAATCGTTCCACCAAATCGGCTCGATTCAGGTTGGATTTTCTTTTCCGGCGATGGCGTCGTGCAGCCACGCCCGGGCGAAGAGCCAATGCCTGTAGGCGGTGCTGCGGGAAACGCCCAGCGCGGCGCCGGCTTCCTCCAGGTTCAGCCCGGCGAAGTACAAGAGCTTGACCAGCGCCGCCTTGTCGGGGTGTTCCTGGGCGAGCCGATCGATCGCCTCGTCCAGCGCCACGAGATCGTCAAGATTGTCGCAGGGCGAGGCGATCGGCGGGAAATCGTCGTCGAGCGCGACGCACCGCTGCCCGCCCCCACGCCGTAGCGCGTTTTTCTTGCGGGCGTGCTCGATGAGGATCCGCCGCATCGCCTCGGCGGCCGCCGCGAAGAAATGGCCCCGTCCATCCCAGTGCGCGTCGTTCTCCTTCACCAGCCGCAGGTAGGCTTCGTGCACGAGCGCCGTGGCCTCGAGCGTGTGCTCGGCGCGTTCCTGCGCCATGTGCGTCCGGGCCAGCCGCCGCAGCTCGTCGTACACCAACGGCAATAGCCGCGACGCGGCTTGCGCATCGCCTTGCCTGATGGCCTCGAGAATCTGCGTGACGTCGCTCATCCCCCCATGCTACCACCTCGAATGCTGAAATGCCCCGGGCGCCCGCTGATGACGGCCAAGGGTCGGACGCACAAGCGGTATCGCAGCGGACCGTCCCCCTGGCTGGCCCCAAACGAGTTTACGGCCAGACCCGCCACTTCGAGCGACGAACTCATTACAGAGTGAACACTTTCTCGCGCGGCGGCGAGCGTCGAGCGCGTCGCAGGTACGCGCAGGGAACCAATCCGCAGGCAGCCAAGCCGGCCAGCACGATCGAGGCCGGTTCGGGGACGGGCTGAACCGAAAATTCGACACTGAATTGCGCGAGCGCCGACCCGGTCATCGTGAGCGGGAACTCGCTGCCGAGGATCGATCCCACAATCAGTTCGTAGTCACCGGCCTGCAGAATGCCGGACTCATCGAACGGGGTCGTGCCTGGAGCTCCTTCGAGGGCGAACAACGTGATCGTGTTCGTGCGGTCAATCAGTTGCGCTACCGACGCGGCATACAGGAGGTCGTCGTTGGGTGACGGGATGACCTGCTCGAACAGGCTGCCCGTCAGCGAAAAAAAGTGCGGCTCGGCGAGCGTGAACGCCACGCGCAAATAAGAGGTGGGCGCGTATTGAGTCATGAGGTCGATGATCTCGGCGGTAATGTCCGGCGACGCCATCGGATCAAACTCGATTTCGGCCGTCGCCTGGCCATTGCCGTAGATGCTTGCGCCCACCGAAGGAACGAACGTGTCCTGATCCGCCCGCGTGCTGACCTGCACAATTTCGGGAATAAAAACGCCGGCAAATGCGAACGCGAAATCCGCAAAAGTTCCCGTGGCCGGTCCGGCAAGGTAGGCAGAGTAGGGGCCGGCGCCGGTAACCTCGGCCGCGGCGCTCACGTAGCGATTCGTGTTCGTGACAACCAGGTCGGCCCTTGCCGGACGATCCGTGGCCAGGACCAAAACACAACAAACGGTCACGGTCTCGAGCAGAGTTGTCGATTTCATAAAAGCCGTCCTCCAAGCAGGTGTTTTATTCGCGCCAAACTTCGATCATGCCACTTTGCCCTGGATCTCGGCCTCGGCCGGGGTATACGGATTGCGTGGCGTGAACGCGAAGGCCGACCTGGCAGTGAGGCCAGGCGTGACGACAGTTGCTGGGGCGATTGGAAGGAAGATTCGCTGCATTTGAATTCTTATTGTTGCTACACGACGATAAGCTCGAATCGTCTGCAGATGCCTTTCGTACAGCCGTGTGCTGAGACCAACATGTGACTCGTTGGCCCTTGTGCCCGGCGGTCAACGAGAGGCCGGGGTCGAGTCCGGACGCTGCAGCCGCGCCGATCGTGGCGCACCAGTGGCCGAGAGGGCGAGAGTAAAGTGGGCGCCGCAAGTCCGGAGCTAGTCGCTGCGCCGGTGCGCGCCGGGGAGCGCGACCGAGGCGGCCGTTAGCGCATGCTCGCGAAGAAGGACATTAGCGGTCCTGCCCGGTGTGAGTCGCCGGTCAGAAAGTGTGCGCGGTGCTATTTGATTGCCGGTCGCGGACACATCGTACGCGAAATTGCCCCGGAAAGCAAGAAAAAGCGTGGCCTGTCCCTGAATGCGATTCAAGACGTTGTCAACTTCGAGAAAACCAGATTGAAGGCAACGGCGTATATCCGATCATGATCAAGACCCCGACACTGAACCAGAGCAGCGCAACAACCGCCCAAAAGCAGGTATTGCAGCAGTACCGGGCGTAGTCCTCGTCGCGCCGCCACGTGCCCCAATTGCTGCTCGTTACACCGCTGCGAAAGTCCATCGCCAGACGGGAGAGCACCAACAGCCCCGCCATCATTGCTCCAGCACCCATCACGAGTGGGTTCCCACTCAAAGCGCCGAAAGACATCATGCCGAGCGAACCGACACTAAGCACGCACCCCGAAGCGGGCTCTGTGGGACGCCCGTCCGCGCGTTCTGGCTGGACGGCTTGACTTCGCAGGCTGGTCTTCACGCTCATGCCAAAATCGCTCAGCAGTCAATCGTGGCAAGCCAATGGCCGGCCGGGCGCTCTCATTTGAGGAAATCATCGATGTCATACCGCGGCAACACTGCCAAGAAGGAGGTCCCCTGGCCCTCAACCGATTCGACCGTCAACGTTCCGCCGCTCTGCTCCACAAGCAATTTGACGACGGCCAAACCGACGCCCAACCCCGCCGCCCGCATGGGCGCCGCGCGATAGAATAGTTCGAGCACGTCGATGCGCGCGTCCGCCTGGATTCCCACGCCATTGTCGGAGATGCGTAGCTCATAGCTATTCGGTGACCGGCGTAGCGCCAGAGTTACTCGCGTCTCGCCTTTATCGGCACCGCGGTACTTTAGAGCGTTCGCGAGCAAGTTATCAACGATATGCCGAAAGCGTGCGGGAAACCAATCCAGGTGTTCGATTTCCAACTCCAACCGAAGCACAACCTGCGAAGCGTCCGACAGGCGTTGCTGCCAGCGAAACACCTGCTCGATCAGCGGACGCGCCGCAATGGGGATGACCTGGTCGTGGGCAGGGTGGTATCCGGGCTGTTCGTGCAAGTCCCCCAGCACCTTGGCAAATTCGTTTGCGGTTTTTTCGATCTGAGCCAGCGCGTCGGCCGTATCTTGAGATTGCGTCGCGTCTCCGCATAGTTTTTGCACCTGCTTCAGTGCATCCCATGCCCGTTGTTCGATAAACCGCCCCTGCCTTCGGAGGCGGTCCACCTCGAATTCCAAATCGGTCACATAGGGCAGCAACAGATGGATCTCGGAGCCGGGCATTAGTTCGTTCGGGGAACGTTGCATAGAACTCCATTCCCAGTCACCGGCGGCCGTCTTTCCGCACTGTCCCTGCGGGATCGAAGGGCCTCAATGCCGTTGGGCCAACAATGCTTCCGTCGTTGGTCTAGTACTTGGCGACCGTCTTAATGATTAGTCGATCGAAGACGCGCCGGACGCCCGAGATTCCATTAGCTGCCTGGACGGCCGTCGATTTTTGATGAGCGTATTGAACGCTACCACTCAACGTCACCTCGCCTTTGCGTGTCTCGACCGAAATGTGGCAGGGAGAGGCCAATCCTCGACCGGCGATTCTGCCTTGGACCTGTCGCGTGATGGTTCGATCTTGAACGGGTGTGATGGCCATCATTCTTGCTCCAGAATCGAGATTTCAGGTTAACGCGGTTTTTGCCCAATCGATTGGGGCCGTTCATGGGTCGCTCCGTTTGCCTCGCTCGTAGGCGTCGCAGCAAACTGGTGGCCGCAATCGCAGACAAATCGCCGTGCCGGAATCTGGCGTTTGCATTTTGGGCACGGTTTGGACCACGATTTCCGAACCGGCCGCTTGCTGACTTGAACTCCGGCGGCCTTCAGGGCTGCTCGCGAGATTGCGTCGGCACGTGCCACGGCACACTGTGGATGCGTGCCCGTCAGCGAATAAGACGCCCTTCCGCACACAGGACAAAGAACTCTCTTCGGAACTGCGTGGATGGGGACTGGTTTTCGTTCGCTCATGGTGTTTTATCCCTCAGTCCAGCGCCAGGTCGTTGCAGTATGTCCTGCAATCGAAGAGATATCTCGGCTATCGCGATCACCGCCAGCGGATGCCGATTATCGGCCGCTTTACACAGTCGTGAGCACGCCGCCATTCGTTTGAGGCGCTCGGCGATGATGCTCTGGACCTGTTCAGCTCCGATCTATGAAGATAGGCCAATGACGAAAGGGACCGCCCAGCGGTCTGCCTGCATAGATGAGAGGGCTTCGCTCTGCTGACCTTTTCCGACCCAACTCGAGGTCGTCTATGTTGTATCTGTGTTGCGTTTGTTTGCGTGGATGGGCAATACCACTGCCGCCTCAGTTTGCAGATGATTCCTGCGAAGGAAAGGATCCCAGCTCATCGCGGCGCGAGCGCACTGAGCGGAAAGGCATGCCCTCCAGACGCTCGTACCGCTCCGCGCGCAAAAACCAGAAGGCCAGTCCGCCGGTGTTGTGGTATGCGCCCGGCTTCGTCGTGTGGATCTCACGCACCTCCCGAACGCCGAGAGAACCCTTCTTGCCCGTCTTGCGCCAGCCACGGCGCTCCATAATCATCCGCACGACGACGCCGACGGCCTGCCGCAAGCGCTTCGTGCGTCCAGGGTGCTGTGAAGCCAGAAACCGGTCGACGTCGCTTTGGGATTCAAGCTCTCGCACCACACCGGCCAGAGGCGGTCGGTTGTGGTGCAGCTCTGATTCCTCCATGCGGCGCTGTCGATCCTGATCATTAAAAAAAGCGAGTACCTGGTCGAAGGGCTGCTCCGCATCCCCAAGCACGTCGGCAAACGTTCGGCCCTGCCGGTCCCGAGCAAGATCTTCCCGGCTGAGTATCACATTGACCATGAAGCCACCGACCAGTTACAAAAACTGCACTTGCAAATTCTGCACCTCAACCTAGTATAGATCAGAGGGCCAGGCGGATCAACCTGCTTTTCTGAAGAATCCCAGCGAAAACTGATGAGAGATCTCGAAAAATCTCGTCGAGACAAGTATTTGGCCTGGGTGCGGTGCCGGGATTTGCCAGTTGTTCGGCCGTCAGGCGATGAAGTAGACAGGGTAATTTACGTCGACTGCGCATGTACCCGTTCGGGGGGGGCGAATGGTGCCCGGCGCAAAGGCGACCGACCCATTGCCAGGTGTCCTCGCGTATTTCAAAGGGACGGCTGCGATTTGTGCTAGTGATCCGAATGAGCGCGTTCCTTTTCTGAGTGGACGCCTAATGATCAGCGACGGTCAAAGTTCATGAGAAAAGTGCATTGCCGCAAGTGTTGGCAGCCGATTCCGCTCCTCACCAAGCGCTGCGATCAGTGCGGAGAGATCGACTCTCTCCGATTTGGCAAAGGTCTGATCGAGGTGTTCTTTTACGTTGCCCTCGGCGCAGCGGCGATCGGTTTGGCATGGTGGGGGGTTAGTTTCCTCTATAGCAGCCACGGTTCAATCACCGCCATTGGACCGCCATTGGTTTGACGGACGCCCACAGCCACGACGCGCATGAGTGGGCCGATCGCACCGGCCTGTGGCTGTTTTGTGACGAGGGAAAGCCCGGCTTTGCCCGGCATCTCTCAGATTATTCCGATTGTTCCTCATGACCGGCCTCGATCGCGGCGATTGAAATTGAAGTAGTTGGACCCGGACCGCCAGGAACAACCATGCCCACCGTTTCATCGCTCAGATCTGGAAGGGTCGAGAGCGATCGCCCGGCATCGATTCGTCTCTACGAGCCGGGGCCAAAGGGATTGGATCGCCCCGCTGCGGTCACAAAACGCATCGCGTGGCGGTACGCCATCCCGATTGCCACCATGCATTTGCTAGCACTGGGGGTGTGCCTGCCGTGGCTCTTCAGTTGGACCGGCGTCGTACTGCTGGTGGCGGGCATTGAGATTTATGGCGGATTGGGGATCAACATTGCCTACCATCGCTTGTTGACTCATCGCAGTTTCAAGTGTCCTCTGTGGCTGGAACGATGTTTCGTGATTTGTGCGCTGTGTTGCATGGAAGATGCTCCGGCCAGTTGGATCGCGACGCATCGGCTTCACCACCATGAATCCGACGCCCGACCCGATCCCCACAGTCCGCTGGTGAGCTTTCTCTGGGGCCACGTTGGATGGCTGCTGGTTGAGAATCACGCCGTGCGGAGTATGTCGGCGTACGAGCGCTACGCGCGCGACGTGCTGCGCGATCCGTTCTACTTGCGATTAGAACGCAGCCTGTTGCCGATTTGGATCTACCTGGGCCATGCGTTCGTCTACTTTTTGGCCGGATTCCTGCTTGGCTGGGGCACGACATTCAGCTTGTCGAGCGGCATGCAATTTGGACTCAGCTTGCTAGTCTGGGGCGTGATCGCGCGGACTGTCTGCGTTTGGCACATCAGTTGGTCGGTCAACTCATTGACCCATCTCGTCGGATACCAAACGTACGAAACGGCCGACAACAGCCGCAACAGTTGGTTCGTGGCACTATTGACCAGCGGCGAAGGCTGGCACAACAATCACCACGCCGATCCGTCCAGTGCCAGCAATTCACATCGCTGGTGGGAAATCGACCTGATTTACGTTTTCATTCGCACGCTGGAGTTTTTCGGACTTGCCACGGACGTCGTCCCGCCACGGCATCAACGCCAACAACAAGGCAATGCCCCTGGGGCCAACAGCCAGGCACGATCACTCCCCGAAAACCAGCGCATGCGCATCGCAGGGTAGTGAGGTTATGTGAATTGAAGTGCCGTCGGCATCACGATCTGGGAGGAGCCTTTTTGACTTCGTGCAACAGAAAAGTCTTTGACATGCCATTGCCTTTGACTCGCAGCTTGCCCTCGGCGTTGGAAACCACTCGCCAGGTTTGACCGGTAGCCTTGTGTTCGACGATGTCGCCTTTTTCGATGGGGATGACGCTGCTCATTGGGATGGCCCTGTTTGTGAGTGCTCGCGCAAAAAAAAACTGCCCACAGGCGACTCTCATTCTAACACGCGGTGATCTGCGCCCCATAGACTTATTGGTTCCTGAGCAGAATCTGCGGGTGGAAATGAGTCGCATCGCAAGGGCCTTGGGAGAGAAACCAGAGGCCCCGGGTTTCTCCCCCAAACCCCCACTTCCTTCCCCCTTGTTGTTCCCTGGGGATTTTGCAGGCAACCGGCGGATGCTCGGGAGCGATCCAAGCAGCGGATGTCGGTTTGAGAAACACGCTCGCGCAGCGACTGAACTCCTCTAGCACCGAGGCGCGTTGTTCACGTCAGCAGCCAAAAAAGGCGCTGGCGGGGACTGCTGCGTCGGCGCAAGTGTGTTGTGGCGGAGCGGATACACCTCTTTCGCGCATGCCGGATCGAGCCTCATTTTCTCACGCGCAGGCCGTTTGCGCTGGAATTGCCCTAGCATCGGGCCAACAATCAGCTATATTGCACTTAGTCGGTTTGACGACGCGCTCGAAGCGTTGGTTCTTCTGAATCTGCCCCTCGTCCTCTCTCGTCTCGCCTGCTTGGAGGGGCCACCACCTTGGCCCCTTTCGATTCGACCCCGGAAAATTGATTTGGGTCGACAGTATTTTTGTTGAGGGAGTCGATTGTGGGCAAGAAGTTGTACGCAGGAAATTTGAGTTACAACGTCACGAGCGCCGATCTGGAACAGATGTTTTCAGAGTTCGGCACGGTGCGCAGCGCCGAAGTCATTCAAGACCGCGACACCGGGCGCAGCAAAGGGTTTGGTTTCGTGGAGATGGACGACGACAACGCGGCGAACCAGGCGATCCAGGGCTTGAACTTGAAAGAGCACGATGGACGCGCGATGAGCGTCAACGAGGCTAAGCCTCGCGAAGAGCGCAGCGGCGCTCGCGGGGGCTATCGCGGCGGCGGTCGTTTTGGCCGTTAGTGGATCATCTTTCGGCTGCATGCAAGAGCCGGAGGGGCGCGTTTCGCGCCCCTCCGGTTTGTTCTTGGGCCAATTTTGACCCCAAGCCGGCGCTGGGGCGGTTCGGCCCACGTATGGCGCGGTCGGAACCGTACAACATTGGCGAGGGGATCGGCAATGGGTAGGAAAAAACGATTTCATGGCAACCGTCAGAAGAAGCATCAAACCCGCGGGTCGCATGTGCCGCCACCGCTGGCGCCTCTGATGATGCCGGAAAGGAAGCCCCCGGTCGCATATGGTAAACCCTTCACGCTAATGGAAGATGAAAACAAAATGACGTTTGAGTTCAATGGCGGATCCTGGGTGCCGTATGCGATGACGATTGCCGAGTGCCGCGAGCGTTGCCAGGTCCAGCAACTGCCGCAAAAAGTGAATCGCATGACTCGCTACGAAGTCCGCCGTCCCATGGGCGAATAGCTGCACAGGTGGTCGAATCTTGGGGAGAACTTGGAGAGAAACGGGGCCACCCAAGCCCCACTCACTCTCCACACAGGAGTTGTGACAGCTCCGTCTCCACGTCAAGCGTGCCGCGGTATGGCAATGGAACTGCGCGCCAGGTTATAGCTCGCGGACAGCTCCTCCGGGTGCCTGACGCACATGTTCAGGTCCCGCACATGGCCGTCGGTGATCCGGTAAATCCATCCGTGCACGGTCAGCGGCTGATTCCTGCGCCACGCATCCCGCGCGATCGTTGTGTGGCACACGTTGACAACCTGCTCCACGACGTTCAGCTCGCACAGCCGGTCGCAGCGAGCCGCGGCGTCCGCGATCCTTTCCAGGCTCGTCATGTGCTTGTCTCGGATGTCCTGAATGTGCCTGAGCCAGTTGTCGATCAGTCCAAGCTGCTCGTTCTCCAGGGCGGCCTTGACGCCGCCGCACCCGTAGTGACCGCAAACAATGACGTGCTCGACCTCTAGCACCTCGACCGCGTACTGAATCACCGAAAGGCAGTTTAAATCCGAATGCACGACCAGATTGGCAACGTTGCGATGCACGAACAACTCACCCGGATCCAAACCCACGACCTGGTTCGCCGGCACGCGACTGTCGGCACATCCGATCCAAAGGTACCGCGGCTGCTGCTGGCGAGCGAGCCGCGGGAAGAAATCGGGATCGCGCCGCGTGATGTCTTCCGACCATTTCCGATTGTTTTCGATCAGCTCTCGAAGGGTTCGCATTCGACTCTCCTTGATGAGCGGGGGCCGTGACGATGAGTTCGCCGTGCGGCGCCGCGGGGCCGAGCACGCGGCGCCCGACGGTTCCATCATCCCCCATGATCGGTTTGCGACGCCATGCCGGCAACCCCAGGAATGCGTTCGGCTTGATCGACCCGGAACTGACCAATGCGCAACACTTCGACGGTTTCGACGCAAGCAGTCGTGTGGTGTTCGGGCCGAACCTCCCTTCGTAAGAATTCAAGAATACGTGCGCAGACATCGTTCGTGACAATCACCTCGATACGCACTTGCGAGTTTGCGGACGCTTCGTTCCCGGCGATGTGCCGCCAGCCGGCTCCCAAGCAAGGGACGACGGTGTAGCCGCTGGCCCCACACCCGACGAACTCCTCCTCGAGCCATTTCTCGTGCGCCTTGTCCGTGATGACGGTGAGGCGGCGGATTCGCGCCAGCCCGCGCTTGCGGGCGGCCTGATCGTGTCGCGACAATTGCTGGTGGGCGTCAAGCCCGGTGATCTCGAGCGACAAGCCCTCTTGAGCGAAGTCGCGCTGCATCACAGCCAACTTGTCCATCACGCTGTGGTCCACAAGCGTCGTATCCGAGAGATCGACGATCACGTTCTTGCGCTGCACCAACCCGAGGTTTTCGATTTCGCGGCGGAACGGAATCCAATTGGTGAACACGGCCGAACCGTGGGCCAAGATCCTGCAGGTTCGGTCATCGACGTCGGACACCTCCAGATACGGCTTGACCAACGAACTCAGCGGCACGCCGTTGACAATGTGAATCAGCAGCTTGACGCCGATGCCGATCCCGATTCCGATCAGCAAGTCGGTCGCCAGCACCCCGATCAGGGTCGTTACGAAGACAACGAGCTGCTCGCGACCGACGTGATAGACGTGAATGAACTCGGAAGGATGCGCCAGCCGGTAGCCGGTGTAGACCAGCATGGACGCCAGCGCCGCCAGCGGGATCCGGTGCAGGATTGTCGGAATCAACGCCACGCAGGCCAGCAAGAAGACGCCGTGCCACATGTCGGCGAAGCGGGTCCTCGCGCCGTTGTCGATATTGGCCTTGCTGCGGACGATTTCGGAAATCATCGGCAGGCCGCCCACCAGCGCGCTGGCCAGGTTGGCCACGCCGATGGCCGTCATGTCGCGATTCATGTTCGTCTTGCGCTTCCACGGGTCGATGATGTCGATGGCCTTCGCGCTCAAGAGCGACTCCAGGCTCCCGATCACGAAGAACATGAACACCCACTTCCAGGCCTTCGGCTGGGCAAGGGCCGAAAAATCGGGCAGCGTGATCTCATCGAACATGCCAAACACGCGGTCCGGCATCGACACCAGGTACTGCCCCCCGAGCTGGTACTTGTGTCCCTCGAGCGCGTATGAATGGGCGTGCAAAAGATCGAAGGCCATGCCCATCGGCACCGTCGCCAGCAGCACGACCATGGGCGCCGGGATCAACTTCAGAAAGCCGAGCCGGTGACGGACGACCGGCCACAGGAACATGATGAGCATGCCGACGACCCCGATGGCGGCGATGGCCGGGTTGGCCTCGACGACGAAGTGGGGAATGTCTCGCAGCAGCACCAGCGGATCGCCTTTCGCCTCGACCCCCAGCGCGACGGGAATCTGTTTGGCGACGATGATCACGCCGATCGCCGCCAGCATGCCGTGCACGGCCGAGATCGGAAAGAACTCACCCAGGATGCCGGCGCGAAACAGGCCGAACAGGATCTGGAGCACCGCGGCGGCCACGCCGACGGCCAGCGCCACCTTGTAGGCTGTCATGTCCGCCCCGGTGAATCCGCCCACGGCGCCGTCGCCGCCGAAGTCTTCGATGCAGCCTATGGCGATGACAATCAAACCCGCCGCCGGTCCTTTGATGGTGAGCTCGGAATTGCTGATGAACGTCGTCAGAATCGCGCCGATGATGGCCGTGAAGATCCCCGCCAGCGGCGGATACCCGCAGGCCAGGGAAATCCCCAGACAAAGCGGCAGCGCGATGAGGAACACCAGGAAACCCGCCGGCAAGTCGTGCTGGAAATACTTGCGAAACCCGGCGGCGTTTCCGCGTGGAATTTCTAGGGTTGCTTGAGCCATGATTCGAACATCGCTTTAAGTTGCGGCGCGCCGCGTCCCATCCTCAATCCGTCCCAACAAGCGCAGCAGGCCGTCGAGAATCGTCAGGGGATGGGGTGGGCAGCCGGGAATATACAGGTCGACCGGAACAACGCTGTCCGCGCCGTTGTTCTGCTCGGGGTGATCCACATACGGCCCGCCGCTGATGGCGCAGGCCCCGACGGCGACGACAATCTTCGGCGGCGGAGTCGCATCGTACGTCTTGCGCAGCGCCAGCTTCATGTTTTGGGTGACCGGGCCGGTAATGATCAGGCCATCCGCGTGGCGCGGCGAAGCGACAATGCTGATGCCAAATCGGCTGAGGTCGAACACGATCGTGCTCAGCACGTTGACGTCCGCTTCACAGCCGTTGCAGCCGCCGGCGCTGACTTCGCGCAATTGCAGGGAGCGGCCGAACAACCGGCGCGTCTTTTCGTCCAATGCTGCGGCCAGCGCTAGCGCCGAGCCATCCATCGCGAGGCCGTCTCGGGTGCGCGAGGCAAGTCGAAAGTCCTGGGTATAGGCGATCGCTCCCTCTGGGCAGGCTTCCATGCAATCGGTGCAAAACAGGCAGCGTCCCAGGTCCAACTTGAGCGATCCATTCACGGTGATCGCATCGGTCGGGCAGGCTTTAGCGCACTCGCGGCACCCGTCGGGGCATTTCGACGTGTCGACGACCGGCAAGCCGCGAAAGCGTTCCGGCAGCACCGGCGGAGCGCCGGCCGGCCACGAAATCGTGCGGTGGCCCTGACGCCATCGTTCTCCGAGCACTTTCAGCATCGCGATGGTCTCCTGGTGGGATCACAGGTCGTGACCGCAGTACGACAGGTTGAAACTCTTGTTGCACAGGGGAAAATCCGAAATCTGCTGGTCGCGAAGCGACATGGCCAGCCCGATCCAATTGTGAAAGCTAGGATCGACCACCTTGTAGTGGGCAAAGCGGCCGTCGTCGTCGGTGAGCGCCACGTGGCAAATCTCACCGCGCCAGCCTTCGACCAACGCGACCACCAGGCTATTCGGCTCGAGCGGACCGACCTCGGCGCGAAGCGTCGTGTGCGGAAGCGCGCGAAGCTGTTCGATGATGAAACGGGCGGAGCGATTCACCTCCAACCAGCGCAAGTAGGCCCGCGCAAACGCGTCGCCGGAGTGCCACGTCGACACGGGCAGTTGCGCGAATCGATAATATCCGGACGGAAAGTCGCGGCGGATGTCGCGATCGATCCCGCACGCCCGGGCCGCCGGTCCCACGAGCCCCAGCTCACTCGCCGTTGCCCGCGAAACCCTGCCCGTCTCCTCAAATCGGGCCATGACGCTCGACGTGGTCCACAGCAGCCGGGTGGCTCCCTCGACGTCTCGCAGCGCGGCCTCGACCTTCTCGCACAGCGCTTTTGCCAGCGATTCGTCGATATCGAATCCGACGCCGCCGGGGCGCACGGTTCCGCGACCAAAACGATTGCCGCAAATCATCGCGGTCGCGTTCAAAAAATCTCCGCGGAGACGGCCGCAGTAGGACGCCGTCGGCAAATAGCCCACGTCCTGCGCCAGCGCACCGAGATCGCCGACGTGGTTGGCCAGCCGCTCGAGCTCGAGCGCGATCACCCGAATGGCTTGTGCCCGCAGCGGAGGCGCGGAGCCGGACAATCCCTCGACGGCCTGGGAATACGCCGCTGCGTGCCCGATCGTGGTATCTCCCGCCAGGGTCTCCATGTAATGCAGCGTCCGCTTCGTGGGACCGCCCACGAGCTGGCGCTCGATGCCGCGGTGTTGATAGCCCAGCTCGATTTCCAGCGTAAACACGTGCTCGCCGTGGCACTGAAACCGAAAATGGCCGGGCTCGATGACGCCGGCGTGGACCGGCCCCACGGCGACTTCGTGAATTTCCTCCCCCTCGACCCGGAAATAATCGGTTACGCCCGGCAGGATCGCCTCGCCGGCCGCCCGGTTCCATGCGTCCCTGCCGGAGGCGTACGAGGCGTGAAAACGAATCGGCTTCAGCCAGGGGTGGCCTTCGGGCACCACGCCCCACTGCTCGGCGATCTCGCGCTCGAACCAATGGGCCTGGGGCACGCGCGGCGTGAGCGCGGGATAGCGTCCTTTGACGACCGTTTCCGCAACCGCAATGGTGCCGCTGGTTGCCGCGGTCGTGACGGCGTAGAGCGCCAGCGCCGTCGAGTCCAGCGGAACGCCAAACAGCGCGGAAAGCTGACCGCCGGCGGCGATCCGCTCGTCGAGCCACGACTGCAGTTCGCCGAGCGGCAGTTGCGGCACCTTGGCCAGCGCCAGCCGCTCGCCGTTGCGTATGCTTCGCGTTTCGGAAACGAGCGTCATCGGAGGAATGCTCGACTATTTCTTGAGAGTGCGATTCGGCCGAACGGTGGAGTGGGAAAGTACCGTGCGAGCCTCGGGCTTCTCCGCCGCCGCTCGGGCGCGGGCCGGAGTCTCCAGAGACGATTGCACGTCGCGGCAGACGTTCTCGAGCGGTCGAGGCACGTACAGGCCGAGCACGAGCGTGCACGACAACAGCAGCACCGGCGACAGCAGGGCCAGCGGCGTTTCGCGGGCGCCCGGGCCTTTGGTCTTGGGCCGGCCCCCTTGCGCCATGCGCAAAAAGATGTTGGCCATGCCGACGAAGATCAGCGCTAGCATGACAAGATACAGCACCGCGACGACGAATCGCTCGCCGTCGAGCGCCGCCTTGAGGATCGTAAACTCGCTCAGAAACGCGCCGAACGGCGGCGACCCGGTAATGGCCAGAAAACCGGCAATCCACAGCACGGCGCTCGTGGGCAGCGCGCGGTTCATTCCGCTCACTTCGTCGACGCGCTTTCTGCCAAAGTACGCCAGGATGTTCCCGGCGGTAAGGAACAGCGCCGCCTTGGTCAGGGAATGATTGACGGAGTGGAGCATGGCGCCGAACACGCCGGCTCCTCCCAGCCCGACGCCGATGACCTGCACTCCCATGTGCTCGACGCTCGAGTAGGCCAACATGCGCTTGATGTCGGTTTGCCGCATGATGAACACCGCGGCGACGGTCAGCGAGAGCACGCCGAACAAGATCAAGAGCGGACTGCTGAACGCCGCTTCACCGGCGGCAACGCACAACTGGTGAACGCGCAGGATGCCCAGGAACGCGCAATTCAGCAAGGCTCCGGAGAGCAATGCCGAGACGGGCGAGGGCGCTTCGCTATGCGCGTCGGGCAGCCACGTGTGCAGCGGCGCCAATCCCATCTTTGTCCCGTACCCGACGAGGAAAAACAGGAACGCGGCCCTGAGCCAATCCACGCGGATCCGGCCGGCATTCTCGAGCAGCCGATGGACGATCAACGGAATCTCGTGCCGGCCGTCGGGGCTGGTCGTGGCCACGCTCAGGACAAAGTTTCCCATCAATGCCAGGGCAATGCCGACGGAACAGATGAGAATATACTTCCACGTCGCCTCCAGCGACCGATGGTGCCTGTGGAAGTAAATCAATGGCGCGCTGGCCAACGTCGTTCCCTCAATGCCGACCCACAACAATCCCAGGTGATGACTCAGCGTCACCATGGTCATCGACGCCAGGAACAACAACAGGCAACCGACGAACACCGCCTCCGGCTCATTGGAGAATAAAAACCCCTCCTCGCGGTCAATGTGACGAGCGGCCTCTTCCTCGCGCAGGTACGCGATCGAGTACACCGCCGAGGCGAGAAACAACCCGCTCACAATGCTCAAAAACAAGAGCCCCAGGGAATCGACCGCCAGCCACTGGTTCAGCACCGGCCCGGGCCGATCGATCCACAGCGAAGCGGTCAAGGCCGCATGCACAAGCGCGGTGGCGATCAGGAGCGTCCGGCGCCACATCTTTGCGCGCATCGCGAACGCCAGCCCGCCGGCCAGCGTGGGAACAAGAATCAGTGCCAGTAAAATCACGCGGATTGTCTCCCGGCCCTGCGGCCGGCTCGAGCCGTTTCAATCCTTCAAGCGTGCCAGATGATCGACGTCAATGTGGTCGAACTCCCGGCTGATGTGGAACACGGCGACTCCCATCACGAGGACCGCCACGAACACGTCCAGCAAAATCCCCATTTCCACCAGCAGCGGCTCCTCGTGCGCCAGCGCCGTTCCGAAGATGTAAATCCCGTTCTCCAGCACCAGGTAGCCCACGACCTGGCTCAAGGCCTGGCGGCGCGACACGATCAGCAGCAAGCCGCAGAGAATCGTGGAGAGCGCCACGGGCAGCACGAGGTCGGAAACCGGCACGATGGGAAGCTGCAAGCGCGACGCCATCCAGAACGACGCGCCTGTCAACACGACGCCCGCCAGGATCGACGCCGTGTAACCGATCACAGGATCGACTTCGTGGCGGACGTTGGCGCTGCGCATCGACCGGAAGAGCAGCCACGGAAACACGAATCCCTTAAGTGCCACGCTCACTACGGCCACCAGGGTCAGCCGCGGGCTGAATCCTGCGCTCGAGACCAAGAGCGGCAAGAGCCCGATGGCGGCGCCTTGAACCGCGACAGCGCGAATGCAGGAGCGCAGTCGTCCCGTCCCGAGCAGCAGCAGGTTGATCAGGATGACGAGAACCAGAATGATGTCGGACGGCGAAGTCATTACGCGCGATACTCCAGGATCAGGGCCAGAAAGGTGAGCGTAGCTGCGCCAATGAGCAACTGCTGAACGCGCACCATCCGCAGCCGGGCCATCGTCGATTCCACAGCGCCGATCAAAACGGCCAAAAACGCCATCGCGGACAGCGAAACCGCGACGTCCACGACGAGTAGGTGCGTGGACGGGACGACGATGCCGACGATGAGCGCTGCGGTGAGCCACAATTTGAGCGCCGCGGCATAGTTGACTAGCGCGAAGTCCGGTCCGCCGTGATCGAGCACCATCACCTCGTGGATCATCGTCAGCTCGAGGTGCGTGGTTGGGTCATCGACGGGCATGCGCGCGTTCTCGGCAAGGCACACGACGAACAGCGCAACGGCGACGAAAACGAGGATCAGCCCCAAGTTCACCCATAGATGCCCACTGGCGGCGCTCAGTATTTCAGACAGCGAAGTAAACGCCGATCCTCCAATCGACTCGCGCGCGACGGCCGCCATGCCAAGCAACAAGGAGGGTTCGGCCAGAGCCGAAAAGAACACCTCGCGGCTGCTTCCCATGCCTTCGAAGGCCGATCCCGTGTCGAGCGCCGCGGCCACGGTGAAAAACCGCCCCACGGCCAGCAAATAGACGAACACCACAAGGTCGCCGGGAAATGCGACCGCGGAGGGACAATTGCCAAAAGGAAGCAGCGTGGCGGCGACCAGCACGCCGGACAACGACACGATCGGCCCGGCGCGAAAGACCCAGGTCGTCGTATGGCTGTAGACAGCGCCTTTCCTCAACAGCTTGGACAGATCGTAATACGCCTGCAACAGCGGCGGACCCGCTCGTCCGGCAAACCGTGCCTTGGTGCGGTTGATAATCCCCCGCAGCAACGGGGCCAACGCAAGCGCGAGGATCAAGGGAACGAACCGCATATCAACCCACCGCATCGATTAACTGACGTACCAGACCAGCAACGCCACCATCGTCACCGCGATGTACAGAATGTAGACGCTTACCCGACCGTGCTGAATCCAGCTCAGCCAGGACAGAATCCAGCTCACGCCGCGAAACAGCGGCTGATAGCCGCGCTCCAATGCAACGTCCGGAATTTCGGTCTCCAGGCTCGCTTCGAGCGGAAAAAACCCGCGGGGCGGCGAAAGCCTTTTCCGCGTCTGCAGCACGGCCGAGAAAAAGTCGGCGAGCGGTTGAGCGAACGACGAGGCCGTGTATTGCATCCTGGCGGTTGGACGCGCATATCCGCAGTCCCAGGTTGGGCTGGCGCCAACGTCGCGTCCCCACAGCAGCCACACGCGCAGCAGGGCCAGTGCGGATGCGACGGCAAGCAAGGTGATCGCAATTCCCGTGACGGCGGCCAGTGACCCGACCGCGCCGGTCATCTGCTCGGACACGACGCCTGCTGGCTGGCCGACGGCAACGGCTAGCACCGGCGTGAGCGCTTTGACAATCGGCACGGCCGCCAACGTCACCAGTAAGCAGCCCGCGGCCAGAATCACCAGGGGAGCCTGCATCAACAGTCCGGGAGCATGAGCGTTCCGCGCCGCGTCGGTGCGCGGCTCGCCCAGAAAGATCACGCCGAAAGCCTTGGTGAATGCCGCGACGGCCAGGCCGCCGATCAATGCCAGGCTGCCGATGACGAACAATGCGGGAATCCCTCCCGCCCCTCCCGCAAGGGTCCCTTCTTCGAAAGCGCCCAGGTAGATCAGGAACTCGCTGACGAAGCCATTCAGCGGGGGCAGTCCGCAAATCGCCACGCAGCCGGCGAGAAAGGTCACGCCGACCACCGGCATTCGCTTCAGCAGCCCGCCGAGTCGCTCGATGTCGGCCGTGTGCGTGCTATGAATGATGGCGCCGGCACCCAAAAACAGCAGCCCCTTGAACAAGGCGTGATTGACGACGTGCAGCAAGGCGCCGCCGAAGCCGAGCGCTGCCGCGGCCGGTTCGTCCAGCGTGACGCCGAGCAGTCCGATGCCCAGGCCGAGGGCGATGATGCCGATGTTTTCGACGCTGTGGTACGCGAGCAGTCGCTTCACGTCGTGCTGTCCCAGGGCGTAGAGCACTCCCATAATGCCCGAAACGACGCCGATACCGATCAGCAACCAGCCCCACCAGGCGGCTGGTTCCCCGAGCAGTGTCAGCGTTCGCACCAGGCCGTAGATGCCCGTCTTGATCATCACGCCCGACATCACGGCCGAGACATGGCTTGGCGCAACGGGATGCGCCTTGGGAAGCCAGACGTGAAACGGCATGAATCCGGCCTTCGTCCCGAAGCCGACGATGGCCAGCACGAACAAGAGTCCCGCGGTCGCCGGCGCGAAGCCGCCCGTCGCGCGGATCCAATCCTCGATGCCCCCGAAATCAAGGGTTCCCGCTTGTCGCCCCAGCAGCACAAAGAAGACCAGCAGGAATGCCGTTCCCAAGTGCGAAGCGATCAGATAGATCCGTCCGGCATCGCGGACCTCGGCCTTCTCGTCGTCGAAGACCACCAGGAAATACGACGCCAGCGCCATCACTTCCCAGGCGACGAGAAAAAGAACGCCGTTGCGCGCCGTGACAACGACCGCCATCGACGTCACCAGCAAGCTGTAGAACCACCACGCAACCCCCAGATTCTTGCGGTCCGCATAGCGCAGCAGGTACTCGGCCGCGTAGACCGCGGCTAGTCCCGACAATCCCAGAATGGCCGCCGCGAACCACGCGGACAAAGGGTCGATGCCTAGCGACAGCGACCCGTAAGGAACGCTCCATGGCCTCGACAGCGGCGCCGGAGTGGTCCCCGAAACGAGCGTCGCGACCACGGGAACCAGCGCCATCGCGCAGCCGGCGGCCGTGCTTGCCGCGCCCAATAGATTGGCCAGGCGCGATGCGCGGGCCAGCGCCAGGGCGACGAATCCACCGCACGTGACGACGGCCAGGCCGGCAAGAAAAAGCCCCATTCAAGTGGCCTCCACCGATCGAGCGCCGAGTCGGTGGTCGGCGTCGCTGACTGCCGCGAGAATTTCCTGTGCGGAAGCTCGTTCGCTCAGCACGCGCCGCACCTGGTGGTCCTTGAGAACCGACGCTAGCCGTGCCAACAGTTGCAGATGCTCATGCACCGTCGGCGCAACCATGGCAAACAGTGTATTCACAGGCTTCCCATCGGGAGCCTGAAAGTCGAGCGGTTCCGCCAAAAAGCAGAGACGGACGATGGGCCGCTCGACATCGAGCACGATGGGCCGGCGCGGATGCGGAACCGCGATGCCCCCTTCCAGGGCCGTGCTGCCAAGTGCCTCTCGGGCCAGGAACAATTGCAAGAGAACGTCGCGGTCGAAGCCTTCGGGCAGTGGAAGTTCGTCGACGATACGTCGCAGCAGGGCCCGTTTGTGGGTTGCCTTCACCTGGTAGGCAATGCCGCCGCTTTCGAGCGCCGCCGACAGCGAACTTTCGGAAACCGCGTTGCCGTTGACGGCCTCGAAGATCGACGGCGAGACGTTCAACTTGCGGATCGTCGCCCACTCCAACAGCTCGGCCTGGTTGAAGCGATAACGATCGTCGATGACTTCGCAGGGCAGGTTGTCGTCGTTGATCCAGTTCCTGACCGTGTTCTCCGTCACGCCGAACAAACGAACTACGTCGGGCAGTGTCAGTTGCATGTCGGCAGGCTTCCTGAATGGTCTCGTCGCGCGCCGCAAAAATGGCCGCGCACGGCATGTATGTTGCCAATTCTATGAAGCGTCAGAAAGGGCGACGAAAATTACAAATCCGTAAGGTTGCCCACCGCGGTCGCTGCCTGCCTGGGTTTCCCTCGTAAGGTTTGCGGCGACCAGTAGCCCGCGGATGTTCGATGGCCCCCAAAAACGGCACCGGTCGCGTGGGTTTTCGGGCAGCGCCGGCCCGGTGCCCAAGGTCTGCCGATCCGGTGGGGACGTTTCAGCGGGCGCCGACCGGCTCGTCCGGTTTTGGCCATCTGTGGCGTGACGGCTCGGGTTCGTGAGGTTATCGCGGTCACCCGAGAGATTTCAACGCTGGGCGGGGGGCCGATTTCGCTGCCGTCGCGCGTCGAACATGCTAGGATTGCAGCGCAGATCGATTGCTGCTGAAATAGGAAATTCGCCGCATCAACGACCAGCTTGAGTTGCCGGATTTTGGGCGTCCCCCATTCCCGGCACAGCCTGAACACCGATCGTGAACTCGAACCATCGCAAGGCCGCCGTAGAGAACCAGCGCCCTGAGCGCCCGAGCAGCAAGGGGCCGTCGTGGGCGAATTTGCCCGACGACGAGCTGCTCAAGTGGCGGATGTGCGATCTGGGCCTGGTGATCGAAGGCACCGCGCTCGACGAGCGGATCGAACGGCTGTTCGAGGAGCTGGAATACCGGGCCATTCGCTTCCGTCCTCATTTCTGGCTGGCCGAAGAGTGGTTTTCACCCGACGGCGTGCCCGGCGTCGCGATTCCGTTTTATTTGGCGCATCCGCGCCTGGCCCGGCTCGAGCGCCGGCAGATGCTCGAGGTGGAAGGAGGCACGGAAGAGTGGTGCCTGCGCATCTTGCGGCACGAGACGGGCCACGCGCTCGACACGGCCTATCGTCTGCACCGCCGCAAAAAGTATCGCGAGCTTTTTGGCAGCTACACGAAGCCTTACCCCGAGAATTACCATCCCAAGCCGTACAGCAAGAATTACGTGCTGCATCTGGAACCGTCTTATGCCCAGGCGCATCCGGCCGAAGATTTCGCCGAGACCTTCGCCGTGTGGCTGCGGCCGCGTTCGCCCTGGCGCTCAGCCTACGAAGGTTGGCCGGTTATCAGAAAGCTCGACTACGTCGCCGAGCTGATGAAGGAGATTTGCGGCGAGAAACCGACGGTGGTTTCCCGCGAGCACGTCGACCCGGTTCGCAAGCTGCGCAAGACGCTCGGCGAGCACTACGCGCAGAAACGCGACCAATACGGGATCAATCTCCCGAACTTATACGACCAGCATCTGCGGCGGCTGTTCTCCGACGCGCCCGAATTCGCCGCAGGACCGTCGGCCGCCTTGTTTCTGCGACGCAATCGAGCTGATCTGCGCAAAACGGTCGCCCATTGGACGGGCGAGTATCAATACATCATCGATCAGGTGCTCGAGGAAATGATCGATCGCTGCCGCGAATTGAACCTGCGGATGAACCGTCCCGTCGATCAGGCGCAACGCGATGCGCTGGTGCTGGTGACCGTGCAGACCATGAACTACCTGCACGGCGGATATCATCGGGTGGCGCTGTGACGAAGGCCAAGATAAGACGCCGCGACGTCAAAAAACTGCGCGTGCTCGTCCTGGTGCACGAAGATCTTGTCCCGCCCGAGAGCCTCGAAGGCTACAGCGAGAAGGAAATCCAGGAGTGGAAAACCGAGTATGACGTGGTCACCACGCTGCGCGACATGGGCCACGACGTGCGGCCGCTGGGCGTCTCGGACGATTTGGGAAAAATCCGCAAGGAAGTCGACGATTGGCAGCCCCACGTGGCCTTCAATCTGCTGGAGGAGTTCCACGGAGTCGCCGTTTACGACCAACACGTCGTCAGCTATCTGGAACTGTTGCGGCAGCCCTATACGGGCTGCAACCCGCGCGGCTTGCTGTTGGCTCACGACAAGGCGCTGTGCAAGCAGATTCTGGCGTATCATCGCATTCTGACGCCCAAGTTCGCCGTGTACCCGCTCAGGCGCGCCGTCAGGCCGACCAAGCGCCTCAATTACCCGTTGGTCGTCAAAAGCGTCAGCGAGGAAGCCTCGCTCGGCATCTCCCAGGCCTCGATCGTCACCAGCGACGAAAAATTGAAGGACCGCGTTGAGTTCGTCCACGAGCACGTCCAGTCCGACGCGCTGGTGGAGGAATACATCGAAGGACGCGAGTTGTACGTCGCCATCCTGGGGAACCAGCGCTTGCGGACGTTTCCGATCTGGGAGCTGTTGTTTACCAAGAGCGGCGACAAAGTGCCCTTGATTGCCACGGCCAAAGTAAAGTGGGATTACGACTATCAGAAAAAGCTCGGCGTCGAAACCCAAGCGGCCAAAGCCTTGCCCGACGGGACCGAGAACGCCATTGTCAAGCAGTGCATTCGCACCTATCGGGCGTTGTTTTTGACCGGTTACGCTCGCGTCGACCTGCGGCTGGCCGAAGATGGCCGGGCCTACGTGCTGGAAGCCAATCCCAACCCCAACTTGTCGTACGGCGAAGATTTCGCCGAGTCGGGCGAAGCGGCCGGTCTGAAGTACGGCGCCCTCTTGCACCGCATCATGACGCTGGGCCGCAGCTACAAAGCCGCCTGGCGGGAGTGAGGTGCGGTGTTGCGTCTTCTCACCGACGTTGCCTGTGCTTTACAATGCGGCTAACAGCTCGACGGGCGTGCCACCTTCCACGCGATTTCGTCCGCCTTGCTTCGCGCGGTAGAGCGCCTGGTCGGCGGCCTGAATCAGATCACAAGCGTCCGCAGAGGATCGTTGGCCGGCCACGGCAACGCCGAAGCTGCCGGTCGTTGAAATGTTCCCGCGCGGCGACTCCACGACGACGCGGGCGACGGCGGCCCGCAGTCGTTCCGCGTGGCTTACCGCGTTGCAAGCATCGCATCCTGGTAAGACGATTAGAAATTCCTCGCCCCCGTAGCGACCGACCGAATCATATCGCCGAACGAATTCCCGCATAACCTGCGCGACTTTGCGCAAGACCTCGTCGCCGATCGGGTGTCCATAGGTGTCATTGATGTGCTTGAAGAAATCCAGGTCGGCGATGGCGACGCCAAGCAACGAGCCTTCACGCCGAGCCCTTTCCAGTTCGTCGCCCAGGATGTTCAGAATCGCGGCACGATTCCAAAGTCCGGTGAGCGCGTCGCGCGTGGCCTGGTCGCGCAGCGCCTCTCGAGCGCTGATCAATTGATCCTGGAGGTAAAGGATTCTTTTCCCCGTGCGCAGTCGCACCTTCAACTCGGCCGGATCGAAGGGTTTGATCACGTAGTCATCGGCCCCAGCGTCGAGCCCGCTGATCACGTCACACTTGTGGCGTTTGCCCGTGAGCATGATGATGTACGTGTAAGGTTCCGGCTTGTTGCGGCGGATTTCGCGGCAGAGCTGTGCCCCGTCGATGCCGGGCATTAACCAGTCCAGAATGGCGAGCTTTGGGGCGTCGGGCGAAAGCAGTGCTCGCGAGGCCGTCGCACCGTCCTCGGCGACGGCGACCTCGTAGCCCCACCGAATCAGCAACGATTCGAGCAATCGCCGCGAAACGGGTTCGTCGTCGGCAATCAGCACTCTCATAAGCGCTCCGGGACTGGCTGTTCTGAAATGGCCGTAACGAGACGTTGGAATTCCTGCTTCAAGGCCGCCAGCGATTCCTCTGCTCCGGACAGATCGTCGTGCCGCCCGATTTGTTCCAGGCCCGCCGCCGCCCGCGCGGCCGGTGCCGCACCCATGTTCTGCATGGCGCCCTTCAACGCGTGGGCGGCCCGCTCAACAGTGGCGGAATCGCGGCGGGTGATGCCGGCTTCGATTTCAGCCAGCAGAAGCGGCGAGCTTTGCAGAAACAACTCGCACATCTCGTGGAGCAGGTCCCAATCACCTTCGACGCGAGCCAACAAGGCAGCCGAATCAAATGGATCGACTCGATCCGGAGGCGCCGTTGCCGAGGGTGAAGCAGTCTGGCGGACGGATTCTTCGCGCCGGATCATTTGCCCCGTTTCGGTCTGATCCTCTCGCTTTTGCATCTCGTCGGCTTTCGCCAGGCGATCGATCGTCGCCAAGAGATCATTCGGCTGAATGGGCTTCGAAAGATAAGCGTCCATTCCCGCTTTCAAGCAACGCTCGCAGTCGCCGTGCAGGGCATGGGCCGTCATGGCGACGATGAGCGTGTGGCGGCCCGAGGCGGCTTCGGCCTGGCGAATGACCGCCGTCGCTTCGAAGCCATCCATTTCGGGCATTTGAACGTCCATCAGGATCAAGTCGAATCGGTGCGTGCCGACGGCTTGCACCGCATCCTTGCCGTTGTCCACGACAAACACCGTATGTCCGCGCTTTTCGAGGATCGCTTGCGCGACTCGCTGATTCACGACGTTGTCCTCAGCCAGCAAAATGAACAGGGGCGTCGATGCGGGCGCATCGGCGACGTCGCTCGTGGCGATGATCGGATCGGCGATAGGGTGGTCCTCGCGGGGCACGGGAGTGCCGAGCACGGAAATCAGGGTCGCAAAGAGTTCGGATTGCTTGACGGGCTTGGTCAGATAAGCTGCCACCCCCAGTTGTCGGCAGCGCTCCGCGTCGTCTGACCGGTTTGAGGAACAGAGCATCACGACAGTCAAATCGGACGTGCGCTGAGTCGCTTGAATCCGCTGGGCGACCGTGAAGCCGTCGATCAACGGCATGTGCGCATCGAGCAGCACCAGCGCGAACGGCGTTCCTCGGTCGCTTGCCTGCTGCACTGCTTCGAGCGCGGCCATACCGCTGTCGGCCAGACTCGGTTGCATATTCCAGCTCGCCAGCCATTCCTCCAGTATCCGACGATTCGTGGCGTTGTCGTCGACGACCAACGCGGAGAGACCACGCCACTGGTCGGGAATGCGAATCGGATTGAGCGGAGGCTCGATTAGCGGGCGGAAGCGGGCTGTAAAATGAAACGTGCTTCCGCGGCCCGCGTCGCTTTCGACCCAGATGCTGCCGCCCATCAAGGCAACCAGCTTAGAGACGATCGCCAGCCCCAGGCCGGTGCCACCGAACTGCCGTGTGGTCGATGGGTCGGCCTGCTCGAATGCCTGAAAGATCAGCTGTTGCCTTTCGGCCGGGATGCCGATGCCGGTATCGCGGACGCTGACATGAAGACAAGTCTCGTGGGCTGCTTGCGACTCGACCGAAACGCGGACAATCACTTCGCCGTGGTCGGTGAATTTGATCGCGTTTCCGACCAGATTCACGACGATCTGCCGCAACCGGCCTGCATCGCCGACCAACTCTCCGGGGACATCGGGCAGAATGTGGCAGGCCAGTTCGAGCCCCTTTTGATGTGCGCGAAGTCCCAGCGCATTGATCGTGTCGCCTAAAACGTCCCTCACATTGAAGCGAGCGCTGTCCAGGCGAAGTTTGCCGGCCTCGATCCTGGAGAAATCCAGCATGTCGTTCATCAGCGTCAGTAGCGAGTCGGCGCACGACTTGACCGTCGCCAGGTACTCTTGCTGGTCGCGAGAGAGCGGGGTGTCGAGTGCCAATTCCGTCATGCCGATGATGCCATTCATGGGAGTTCGGATTTCGTGGCTCATGTTGGCCAGGAATTCGCTTTTTGCGCGGCTTCCGGCCTCGGCCGCGTCCTTGGCAACTCGCAATTCCGCCTCGCTGGCCCGAAGTTCTCGCGTGCGTTCGATCACTTCTTGCTCGACTGCTATCTTGGTTGCTTCCAATTGCGCCGTTCGCGTGGCGATTTCGCGCATCTCGCGCGTGCCTTGAATGCAAGAGCGGATGAGAACGATGTCCTCGAAAACCACCCAGCCCGCATGTTCCATCCAGCGCCACCAAACGGGAGTCAGTACTCCGAACACGGATTGCGGCCAGTACATGCCGCGTAAGAAATGATCGATGCTCACCACGAGCGACGCCGTGATCAAGACTCGCCAATCGCGATAGAGCGCCAGAAACGCCAAGGAACCGAAAACGTGAAAGTGCGTTTCGATTCGGCCGCCGGTCAGATGGATCAATATCACGGACGTGAACATTTGCGCGATAGCAATCGTGTGCCGCGTGCTTGCCTGGCCCGGCCGCAGCAGCGCCAGTGCGATGGGCAGGCTGTTGAGAATTCCGGCCAGGACGATGGCCGTCCAGACATGGGGGTGAACGTAGCTACTGGCGCCTTCCCAAGCCCGCGGTGAAATCCAAATCGCGGCCCCCACTCCGGCCACCCACTGAAAGAGCAAGAGTATGACAAACATGCGATCCGTTCGCACGAACAGCCGATGTTGGTGCTCGCGGAACAGCTCGTCGGCGCGAGCCCCAACCGCAAGCGAGGACTTCACGCGCTCAATCGGCATGACTGGGCTCCTTATTTCTCCTCGGCCGTGACGGCGATCGAACAGCCAAAGACCGGCGTTTCTCGGTACCCTGGTGCATGGCCGGACAAGCACATCTCGATCGCAGTCCGGCCGGCGTTGTCTCCAGCATGACCGCGCGCGTACGTAATTCCGCCGTCAAACAGCAACTCGCCGCGGTCGCTGTACACCAGGGTCTGCCCCGAGGTGACGGCATGAAAACGGCGCGCTTCTGCACCGCCGACGTCGCTGATCACGTGGACTCCGGGAATCGCGATAGCCGTTCTCCACAGGTCGGTCTGCTCCCAGTTGTTGCCGGCCCCGGCCGGTTTCAGAAACACCACCCACGGTTCCATCGCGGCCCCGTAATGGGCCACGATTTTCTCCAACTCGCCGAGACTGGCCCTGGTACAAGGGCAGCGCGGGTGAACAAACAAGACCAGGCTGGCACGATCGTCACTCAATTGGATTCTGCTACCCATCGGCCAATGCGACGGAGCCGGCTGGGTTTTGCCGGCTGAATTGGCGTAGTGAGCCAGCATTGCCAACCCGGTACCGGTGGCAGCCACCCAGAGCACGCCAAAGGCCAACCACAGGAACCCTCTGCAAGTCGATCCCAGGTGGAATGTCATCGCATCTGCCCCCAAAAACCATACAGGCGCCCGGTGAGAAAATCTTCCGCTCTAAGAGTACCTTTTGCGCAGAATAATGGCGGAGCGGTCGTCTGCCTTCGGTAACAACGGGCGGTGGACCGTCAGAATTCAGCGACAGGCCGGCGTTATATGCCGCAGATGCGTTTTCATCGGAATACCCTACAATTGCCAGGCCGGCTAATCCGAGGTTTCGCCTCAATGCAGCCCGCGCGCCAGGTGAGACTTCCTTGCACTCTGGCGCCGGCTCTCATTACAATTGGGCCATGAAACCGATTCGCTTCATCATGGTCGGGGGCTTTCTGGGCGCGGGCAAAACGACGATGATCGGGCGGCTGGCGGGCATGCTCGGCAAGCAAGGGCACAGCGTCGGCATCGTCACCAACGACCAGGCGGCCGACCTGGTCGATACGCACTTGCTGCGGTCGCAGGGACACCTGGTCGGCGAAGTGGCCGGCGCTTGCTTCTGCTGCCACTTCAACGATTTGATCAACACGGTCGAAAGCCTCCAAGCGGCCGCCCGGCCCGACTTCATCCTGGCCGAGCCGGTCGGCAGTTGCACCGATCTGGTCGCCACGGTCGTGCAGCCCCTTGTGCAGCTTTACCAGGGACGGTTCGAAGTGGCTCCCTATGGCGTGATTCTGAAGCCGAGTCATGGGCTGCGGATTTTAAAGCCCCGCGAAAAGTCCGGCTTTTCGCCCAAGGCCGCGTATATATTTCGCAAGCAGCTCGAAGAAGCCGATCTCGTTCTGATCAACCGCATCGACGAATTGTCGTCGTCCGACGCCGACGAGCTTGCCAATCTTGTAGCCGATGAGTTTCCCGACACGCCGCAGTTGCGCATCTCGGCCAAGAGCGGCGCAGGTTTTGACGCGCTTTCGGCGTTTCTCGATCAGCGCGGCGACTTCGGCCGGCGCATTCTGGACTTGGACTACGATATCTATGCCGCAGGCGAGGCGGAGCTGGGCTGGCTCAACGCCCGGCTGTCGCTCGACAGCGACAAACCGATCGATCTCGATCGGCTGACGCTCGACATCATCGGCCGGTTGCACGCGGCGCTTGGCGCGGCCGATGCCGAAACGGCCCACTTGAAAGTGATCGGACTCGCGCCCGATTCGTTCGCCGTGGCCAACCTGGTGAGCAGCCAATCGCAGCCCGAGCTTTCGCTCCCCTCGCGAAGCCAGACGCGCGACGCCGAATTGATCGTCAACGCCCGGGTGGCGCTCGATCCGGAACAACTAGAGCGCGAAGTGCGCTCGGCGGTCGAAGCGGCCTGTTCGACAGCAGGCGCGAAAACAACCTGGCACGAGACCAAGAGCTTCCGTCCGGGCCGCCCCGTTCCGACCCATCGCATGACGGCGCCGGCGTGACGCCTGCTGCATCCGGTCTTGAATCGCCTGCATGGCGAATGCGATGTTCTGCTCGCCGCGTCCGCTCGACTCCGGAAAGACGAGCTTGGGGCGCAACGCCGCCACACGACGCTTCGCCTTGGAAACGTCGATCGCGACGTCGTAGTCCGCGGTGGCAGCAAGCTCGGCTTCAATGCCGGCGAGTGTGGTTAGATCAGCCATACTTCAATCGTAATGGCCTCGCGACTATTTCGAAGTGCGGTATGGGAGGTATGATGGGACTTTGCCCAAGCGGGCCGTTGTTGTCCAGGGCATGCTGGGAGCCTACGAGTCCAGCAGTCCTAATTCGCCGCACCCAGTCATCTCTCGCAACTTGTTCTAGTGGGTGATGGAGCAAGTTTGAAAACGCCATCGTCGACCGCGACAATGCCGCAAAGCGCTGCCAGAGCTCAGTGGTCGAATATCTGTTTGGCGGCTCCCGCTAAGTTGCATCCGGCACGCGCAGCACTTAAGGGCAAGCGAGTATGAGGCTAATCTGCGCCGCGTTCCGGTCGTCTTCGCTGCCAACGACAGCACTGGCCCTTGCAATCATCGCCGCTTCAGGTTGCGATTCGCGAAACCAGACACCAAAGGCCGCGAGCCGTCCTGCATCCGAAAGTCGGCTCGTGACCATCGACGCTCAACCGAAGGCGATTACGATCGATGTGGCAAAGACGGCGGTCATCGTTGTCGACATGCAGAATGACTTCGGGGCCAAGGGAGGCATGTTTGACCTTGCTAGAATTGACATCGCACCCATCCAAAAGGCGGTCGATCCTACGGCACGAGTGATCGCCTCGGCTCGAAAAGCTGGCATACAAGTTATCTATTTGAAAATGGCGTTTCGCCCTGATCTTTCCGACGCCGGTGGCCCTGATTCTCAGAATTGGATTAGGCACGTGCCATTTCGTGTTGGAGAGAGCGTGCAAGCTCCTGACGGCAGAGAAAGCCGAGTGCTGATCCGTGACACTTGGAACACAGATATTCTCGACGAACTCAAGGCGCAAGCATCGGACATCGTGATCTACAAGAATCGATTTAGCGGTTTCTATCAGACAAACTTAGATGAAGTCCTCAAGCGACTGGGGATCAAGTATCTGATCGTGACAGGATGCACGACCAGTGTTTGCGTGGAGTCGACGATTCGAGACGCGATGTTCAGGGACTATTCGTGTGTGCTGCTCGCGGACTGCGCGGCCGAGCCGATTGGACTTGACTTGCCGCGAAGCAATCACGAGGCATCGCTCTTGTTAATCCAAACTCTGTTCGGATGGGTGAGCAATTCGGATCAGTTTACGATCGCTCTCGAAGACCGCCCGTAACGGTCTCCAAGGCTAGTCGGAGCAAGTGGGCTTCTATTCGGCCGTTTCTGACGGGCCCAATACTCTGGGCGCAGGCCCGACCGGCCGTTGTCGTCCGAGAGCATCACTGCCGCGTCGCTAACGAGGGACTCGGGGCCGTCGAACGAGGCCAGAGAAGCCGTGCCGACTAGCTACCGACGCAATGAGAGGTTGGCATTTTGATTTCCGACATGAGTTTGGAAACATCCGTGCCCGCAACTTTCTGCTCCGTGTGAGGTTGCGGCAAGGAGTGTCGACAAACGAACGTTTTTAGGTAAGCCTGCGTTAACGCGCGTCGGTGTGTCGCACCGACGCGAGTTCGAGAATTCAGATCTCGGGGGCGACAGGACGGCTATCGAAACTTTTCCAGGTCGGCGCGAAGCCTGGACCAAGCAGCTATATCGTGTTGCCGCTTGAGGTTAGGGCCATTTTTCGCATCCCAGGCAGCGAAAATCGAAGCCGGCCGCTGTAACAATCGATTCTTTTTCGCGCTTGTACAGGTAGGGGCGGACATCAATCCGCCAGAAACGAAACTCCACAAATGCATTCTTGGCGAAAGGACGACGAGCGATGAAAAGTTTCCCAATATTTTTGATGACGGCGATTTTCACCTCGGTGGTCTTCCAATCGGCGAGCATCTTCGCACGTGATATGAACCGGAAGGGTAATCAGCCGTCAATACAACATGTCGCCACTGGCCAGAATGTAATGGCGCAGCAAGCCACAAAGCAGAAACCGCTCCTCCGGCTTTCGGAGAGAGAGAAAGAGTCGGAGGACTCAACGACCGAACACGTGAGCCTACGGATGGTGCAGAAAGAGGCCAAGAAATCCCATAATCGGAATTCGCTGGGCACGGAGATGAAGGTAAGTGAGACCTCATCCGTCGTTAGTGGCCAGAAGGTGACGACCCAGTCACGGGTTCTGCGCTCGTTGAAAGAGATGCGCCAGGAAGGCGCCGCGAAGAGAGGTGGTCTCTGAGGCAAAGCCGACAGGACCGTCCAGTAGTTTACGAGACCAGGGCGTGTCGCCGTCAGAGCAGACGGTAATCACGACTTCACCCCGACCCAGGGGTGATCAGGGTAGGCCAAGAGTACGTGCAACATCCTACTGGCAGCCACACGCACCGCACAGAAGATGAGACCAAGTTAGCTGGGTGAAGAGCCATACCACGCGTCGGTCACATCGACCTACCGCAGTTGTGGTCCGTAGCTCCCATATTTGGCCTCCCCATCGTCTCGTTCGCCACAGGTTTTCTGAATCGATCCAGGAAAGGACCGATATTTGGCACTGATGGGCTCTATTCCGCGCAGATCTGCTCGAGCACGTACTTCAGCGCATCGCATGGATTGACCACTCGTCGTCCGTTTGGCAGCCGGGCCAATCGCTGATCGGGCGCTGCGGTCACGCGACGAAGTGCCTGCGATTGCTCGGGGCTCAGATGCGTGTTGATGTGCAGCCCCCACGTTGCCGGCGGCACCTCGGCAACGGGCACTTCGACCAAGATGGATTCGGGTGGCGTCTTCTCGTCTTTCAGCCGTCGCCCGCCTGAAATGCCGCCGCCTTGGTCAACCGCCGGGCGGGGCATAGAATCGGGGCATGTCGATTCGACTTTCCAACATCCGCACCGGCATTGACGAGCCGGAAGCGGCCCTCGTTTCGCGCGCGGCACACGCGCTTGAGGTGCGCACCGGCGACATCGCGCGGTGGCGCATCTTGCGCAAAAGTCTCGACGTGCGCGACAAGTCGCAAGTTTCGTATGTCTATTCGCTGGAAGTCGAGCTTCCCGAGCGCGAATCGCAGATCGTCGCCCGCGCGCGGCGCCGCAACGGCGTTTCGGCCGAGTTGTATCGCGAGCCGCCCTTCGAGATGCCGGCCGTCGGCGACGAGCCGCTTGCCGAGCGGCCGGTCATCGTCGGGTCCGGTCCGGCGGGCGTGTTCGCGGCCTGGTTTCTGGCCGAGCAGGGCTATCGGCCGCTGGTCCTGGAACGCGGCCGCAAAGTGCGCGAGCGGATTGCCGACATGCGGGCTTTCGATGCCGGCGGCCCGCACGACCCGGAAAGCAATTATCTGTTCGGCGAAGGGGGCGCCGGCACGTTCAGCGACGGCAAGCTGACCTGTCGCTCGACGGGGCCCGACGTGCGCCGCGTGCTGGAGATCTTCGCCGAGTGCAAGGGCACCCCTTCGATCCTTTATGATCACCGGCCCCACTTGGGCAGCAACCGCTTGCCGGCCGTGGTCAAGGCGCTGCGCGAGCGGATTACGGCGATGGGGGGCGAATTCCGCTTTTCCTGCCGGCTCGAAGATCTGGATGTGGCCGACGGCGCAGTGCGCGGACTGGTCACTTCGTCCGGTTATCTGAAATCGTCGGTCGTGGTGCTGGCCATCGGACACAGTGCCCGCGATACCTATGAAATGCTGTTTCGCCGCGGCGTGCCGATCGTGCAAAAACCGTTTCAATTCGGGCTGCGGATCGAGCAACCGCAGGAGCAGGTCAACCGCGCGCAATACGGCGAAGCACGGCTGGAGGAAAAACTCGGCGCGGCCGACTACGCGCTCGTGGCCCGCGGGCGGCACAACGTCTTTTCGTTCTGCATGTGCGCGGGCGGATACGTCATGCCCAGCGTCAGCGAGCCGGGGCATTTTTGCACCAACGGCATGAGCCTCTCGAAGCGCGACTCGCGGTTTGCCACGAGCGGCCTGATGATCACGCTCGAGCCGGCGCATTTTGGCTCGGCCCATGCCCTGGCCGGAATGATGCTGCAGCGCACCTACGAACGGCGCGCGTTCGACGTGGGCCGCGGCGAGTACCTGTGCCCGATCTCGCGTGCCGGCGATTTTCTCAACCGGCGGCTCTCCGTCGGCAAGGTGGATTCCAGCTACGCGCGGGACGTGATTGCGGCCGATTTGACCGAGCTCGCGCCGCCGCTCGTGATCGAGGCGCTCGATCACGTCTTGCCGCTGTTTGATCGTCGCTGGCGCGGCCAGTTTTTGCGCGATGCGACGCTCGTCGGGCCCGAAGCACGCGGCAGCTCGCCCCTTCGCTTCCCACGCGGCGAGCGCACGCTGGAAAGCACGGGCACGCTCGGGCTCTATCCGGTCGGCGAAGGCGCCGGTTATGCCGGTGGAATCGTCAGCGCGGCGCTGGATGGCCTGCGGGCGGCCAAGGCGATTATCCGCCGTTACGCGCCGCTTGCGCGCTAGTCACGGGCGCGGCAGAGTCGTAGACTTCGATCCGGTTAACGACTTCCTGCACCCCCTCGACGCGCGACACGATCGATTCGGCAAACTTTTTCAACGGCTTAAACGGCACGCGTCCCCCGAGCGTCAGCACGCCGTGGTCGACTCGGCAGCTCACGCCCTTGAGGAAGAAATACGGGCTCTCGCGCAGCCGCAGCTCGGCGGCCCGGACGATGGTCGCGGAATCGAGTGGTTTGCGGAATGACAGGATTGACATAATCACAACGGGCGCGGATCGAAGGCCAACCGGCGCCGGCAGCCCCCAAGAGGTAACTCCACCTGTATCGACCGGCCGACGCGAAAAATCCACGCCCCCGACCGCGGAACTTCAAAACCGCCATAAGTCGCCGCGCGGGGGGCGAATTCTTACAATCAGAAATGCCGTCAGGACTGCCTGGCCGGTTCGGTTTCCGCCCCGGTTATCCGATGGAGCGAAGATCAAACGATAGCATCGCCTTCAATGCATCCATCGAACGATCACGATCGCGAGCCCGGCTTGATGCGCCGGGCGCGCGCCGGACAATTCGAATTGCAGGTGCTAAGCCGCGGCCGGGGCATGCCCGTGCTGTTGGTGCACGGCTTTCCGCTCGATCATTCGATGTGGGACGCGCAAATCGCGCATCTTTCCCAGCGCTGGCAGATCATCGCGCCCGACCTGCGCGGCTTTGGCGGCAGCCAGGTCACAAGCGGCACCGTCACGATGGAGCAGATGGCCGACGACCTGGCCGCACTGGCCGACACGCTAGGGATCGACGAGCCGATCGTCCTGTGCGGGCTGTCGATGGGGGGCTACGTCGCACTCGAGTTCTGGCGAAAATATGCGGCGCGGCTGCGGGGATTGGTGCTCTGCGACACGCGCGCCGCCGCCGACACGCCCGAAGCCGCCGCCGGGCGGCTCGAGACGGTCGAGCGCGTCTTGCGCGAGGGCAACGAACCTTTGGCCGACGCCATGCTGCCCAAGTTGTTCGCGCCGGCGACGCTCAAAAACCACCCCAACCTATACGCCCTCGAGCGACAGAAGATTCTGGCCGCTCATCCCGAGGGCGTGGCAGCGGCCCTCGGCGGCATGGCGACGCGCCGCGACTTTCGCGACGAGCTGGCCAACATCTCCTTGCCCGCCCTGGTCATCGTCGGCGAGCACGATTCAATTTCCACGGTGGACGAGATGCGCTCGATTGCCAAAGCCATTGCCGCCGCCGAGTTCGTGATCATTCCGGGCTCGGGCCACATGACCCCGCTGGAAAACCCCGACGGCTTCAACGAAGCGATCGAGCTATTCCTGACCCGCGTCGAGCGCGGCAGTTAGTCCTTCTCCCCTTCGCGGGAGAGGGGGCGCCTTAGGGCAGCTCGAAGCGCGACTGCGTCCTGACGATCGCGTAATCGTCGGGGAACGTGTGAAACGCCTGCACCAGCAGGCTGCGATTGCGGGCCTCGAGATTGATGTAGCTCAAGGCGCCCAGCGCCATGCGTCCGCTCGAATCGAACCGGTACAGCATGCCCTGGTGCCCGCCGTCGCAGGCCAATTCCTGCTGAAAGGTCCAGAAGACTTCCGGCTCCACCGGCTCGAGCTGGAAGTTGACTCGGTAGCTGGCGCCGCCGCGGCATTCCACCTGGTCGCTCCCCTCCCCCTTGAGACGGCACGAGATGAGCCGTCGCTTCTGCGGGAGCGGGTGATGGGCGCTGGTGGCCACTTCGGTCAGAGTCAGCCCCTGGTACCGCCACGTGACGCAGTGGCCGGCGCTGGTGATGTGGACCGTGGCCTCGTAGCCGTTGCGCTCGATCGTGCGCGTGCTGTGAATCTTGAACAACTCCGGGTGCAGCGCCCGGCCGTAGAGCTGAAAAACCAGTTCAGCGACTTTCGGTCTTACAGAAAGCACAGCGCAAGACTCCTTCGGCATGCCGGGTGACGCGGGAAACGCGATGCCCGAACGAGCGCATTATAAACTCGCCAAGGGGGTCGACAAAGAGACTTTTTTGCGCCGCGCGCGTCTTTAAATTTAGGGTCTTGACATTTGTCGAATCGCTGTTCAAGTCGCCGCTCGTTTCCTGCTAGCACCGGCGCGCCGCTTGGGCATTGGGGCCCGGGGGCGGCGTTAACCGAGACTGACGAAAATGTCGTACAGGGCGTGCGTTCCGGCGGCGATTCCGAAGCCCCGATACACGAACAGAATCGCGAAAAACGCTCCTGCCGTAAAGCGGAAGAAAAACGTGTAGGCCTCGAAAGCCTCCCCGTGCGGACCCAGGTAATGGGCTGCGGAAAACATGAGGCTGGTGAGGATCACCGCTCCCGCCACGCGCAGGGCCGCCCGCGCGCCCAAGTGCCGGGCAACCACAGCCACCGGCGGCAACAACAACAGTCGAAACAGCATTTCCTCGTAGATCCCCGCCCCGACGAATCCCAGCACGCGTCCCAAAAACGCTCCGCGCCCGGCGACCACCCACGGCATCGCCGCCCGGGCCCGGTCGACGTCGTCGACGCCCCAGAGCGCGCCGTGGCTGATCAGACCTTCCACGCGAGCCACGACCAACAGCACCAGAGCCAGCATCGCGCACTCGGCGAACATGACGTACAGCACGCCGGCCGAAAGCTGCCAGCGATCGTGGGCCAGATGATGCCAGGCCAAAAGCACGCAGACGGTCAACACCGGCAGCAGAAAATACTGCGAAAAGCCGACCCCGTCCAAAAACTGGCGTAACCAGACGTCGGCTCCGTTGCGCACCGCCTGCGGGCCCAGCAGCAGCACGCCCCCTTCGTACAGCACCAACAGCGGCACCACGAAGGCCAGGCTGGCCAGCGGCCGCCGCGACTGCCGCCAGTAGTGGCTCACCGAGTGCGGCCATACGCCGCGGCCGGAAGAAGTTGTCGATGCCGGTTGCGGCGCTTGTTTGGCGGCCATGAGAAAAAGCTTCCGGATAGCGGGCAGGGTTGCGTATGCCGCGGCCGGGGGCAGGCCGCCGGATGAACCCCACCAATCGGCGCGTCCGATCATGATCATCTTCGGACACGCTAGCATCGGGCTTGAACTGTCCGGCTGGCCCGCGCGGACTGAATCGTCGCAACGGAATTGCGGGCCCAGCCGTTCGCCTAATGCACGGCTTGTACCGAACAGACGGCCGCCAAGAGCGTGCCACGGGTGGCTCGCCCACCCGTGCTGTCGGGTGCCACTGGCGTCTCACCCACCCGTGCTGTCGGGTGCCACGGGTGGCTCGCCCACCCGTGCTGCCCGCGCTGTCGCACCAACCGGCGGCGGCACGCCGCGTGATGCCTAAGTCCGAAACGGACTCTCTAGCTTCCGGGGACCGTCATTTCGGGGGGTGAAATTTCGCCCAGGTGATAAAAGGCAAGCGCCAATATCGCGTACACCGCCAACAGCATAATCCCCTCCAGCCAATGGCTTTCACCGTCCTGCGCCACCAGCGCCAGTACGAGGATCGCGATCACGACGGCCACGATCTCCAGCGGCGTAAAATGCAGATCCATCGGCCGCTCGTGCCCCATGGCAATGCTCGCGAAAACCAGCAAGGGCGCCACGAACAGGGCAATCTGGATGCCGCTGCCCACGGCGATGTTGACCGCCAAATCCATCTTGTTTTTCATGGCCGCCAACACCGCGGTCGAATGTTCGGCCGCGTTGCCCACGATGGCCACCACGATGATGCCTACGAAGACCCGGCTCATGCCCAATTCGTGCGCGGCCGCCTCGACCGATCCGACCAGCAATTCGGCCACGACTGCCACGCAGACCGTGGCCGCAAGCAGCACCGACAGCGCCGCGGGCCGGTTCCAATGCGGTTCCTCCTCGCGCTGGGCTTGGGCGCTCTTGGCGCGTTGCTCGGAAGCGTCGAACAGACTGCGGTGCGTGACGAACATGAACACCAGGCTCAACACGTACACGCCTGCCAGGATGGCGGCGATTTCTTCGCTGAGAAACTCGACGGTCGTCAACTGCGCCGGTTCGAGCGGGCGGCCGGCGGCGAAAACGTAATAGTACAAGGTCGGCATGATCAGACCCACGGTGGCCAGGGTCAAAAGCGTCGCGCCCATGCTGGCCGCCGTGCGATTGAACCGCTGATATTTGTGCCGCATGCCTCCCAGCGCCACGGCCAGGCCCAACACCAACAGCACGTTTCCGATAATCGATCCTGTGATCGACGCTTTCACGAGCGGATACATCTGGGGGCCTTCCCACAGCGCGACCAAGGCGATGATCAATTCCGCGGCGTTGCCGAAGGTGGCGTTGAGCAGCCCACCGACGCCGGCGCCCAGCGTGGCCGCCAGGCTTTCGGTGGCGCGGCCCATCAGCCCGGCCAGCGGAATAATCGCCACCCCGGAAGCGACGAACACCCACACGTCGCCGGCCCCGAAATACCGCGCCGCCAGCGCCACGGGAAACGCCACCAGCAGCCCATCGAGCGGATGCGCGCCCAGCCTGTGCCAGGTCTGTTGGAACCACGAGCGCCCTTGTTGCGGCGGCATGGGCGGGTTACTCCCGGGCGTTGGAAAGCGGTCATACTAACCCGACGTGCCAGCCAGGGGAACGCCGCGCGAATTGGGCATGAACAGCCGGGCGCCACTGGCCTATCCAGCAGCGTGCGGGGCAGCACGGGCGGACGAGCCACCCGCGGCACGCGTCGGCTCCCACGAAACGGCCGAGAGGGCGTGGGGGTGCGCCCTCTTTGCAACCCTTGCCCGATATTGTACAATTGTACAGTATCCGTGGCAGCAGGCGTCGCGTCATGCATCCCCAGTCTTCGCAACCCAGAATTGTCGGCCGCGCGTCGGGCATCAGCCCGCCCAATCGCTTTGAGCGGGTGCGCCTGGAAGACGACCTGGAGCAGCTCGACAATGCCGAAGATCTGCCCGACGTGCGGCGGGTGCCGACCGTCTTTCTGCCCGACCGCAGCCGCACGTTCATCAGCACCAACGACAGCCCCGACGTGCCTTTCCGCTATAGCATCAATCCTTATCGAGGCTGTGAACATGGCTGCGTCTATTGCTACGCTCGGCCGAGCCACGAGCTGTTGGGCATGAATGCCGGGCTCGATTTCGAATCGAGAATCATGGTCAAGCACGACGCGGCCGAAATGTTGCGGGCCGAGCTGGCCGACGAGAATTGGCACGGCGAGCTAATCATCATTTCCGGCGTGACCGACTGTTATCAGCCGGCCGAACGAAAGCTGCGCCTCACGCGCGGCTGTTTGGAAGTGATGCTCGAAGCCCGGCAGCCGCTGGGCATCGTCACCAAAAACGCCCTGGTGACGCGCGACGTCGATCTGCTCGCTCGCCTGGCGGCCGAAAACCTCGTGCACGTTCATGTGAGCATCACCACGCTCGATTCCAACCTGGCCCGCACCATGGAACCGCGCACCGCAACGCCCGAAGCGCGTCTGCGGACGATCCGCGAACTGGCGACCGCGGGCGTGCCAACCGGCGTGATGACGTCTCCGATCATCCCCGGCTTAAACGACCAGGAGATTCCCGCCATTCTCGCGGCGGCGAAGGAAGCGGGCGCCGCGAGCGCCAGCTACATCCTGCTGCGGCTCCCCTATGCCGTGCGTCCGATTTTCGAAGAGTGGATCACGCGCAATTATCCCGACAAAGCCCCGCGCGTGCTGGCTCTCATTCGCCAAACCCGCGGCGGCCGGATGAACGACAGCCAGTGGGGTCGCCGCATGCGCGGCCAGGGCCACTACGCCGAAGGGATCGAGAAAACCTTTCAGATCTTCCGCAAAAAGCACGGCCTCGACCGTCCGCTGGCGCCGTTGGACCACTCGAAGTTCGCTCCGCCCCGACCCACCAGCGGACAACTTCGGCTGTTTTGAACAAACCTCGCCGGATCCATACCAGTGCTGGCGGCATTTGCTTCGCGAATGCCGCGAACTGTCGCGCCCGTATCGCGACGGTCTCGCGGAGGACCTATTTAGCGTCCGGTGGCCGGGCTTGCATGGAATCGCCCGCCCTGCCCTTCACCAATGGAACACGAGCGGAAGGGCCGGACGGAAATCGGCAGTTTGGCCGAGCTTCCGGCCGTCGAAGCTGACTTCGACGAGATGCCCGCTGCCGCCAACCACCCGCACATCCGAACACTGCTGCTCGAGCGCTTCTTGCTCGGGCGGATGAGACTGGCTCCCCATCGGCACGGCAATCTCAAGTCGAGTGATCGCTCGCAGGCCGGCCGGATGCTTAAGTGGCTGCCTGCGCGACGGATCGTCCGCATCGGGACGGCGGCCGAAGGCGATGTAAAACAAAAGCGGCGATTGGCTGATTTGTGAGCTGGCGGACATGTGGATTACCAACGGCGCCGGCAAATACGGCGGCCGATATTCCCACGTCGCAAATGGCGCCCCCGACGGTTCCGTGCCGGCAGACCGCAGGCAAACGCCAAAGGGCGAAGCGCCATCGCAGCGGTTGGACCAGCGCTCCCACAGGCCCGTACGGCGCACTAGCGCACTCTGCGTCTCAGTTGGATCCTCGACCCACAACAGTTCCAAGAAGGCGTTCTCGAAGAAAAAGCGCCGATTGGCCGTCCCCTGCCCGGGGTGTCGATTTGGCGCGCCTTCTGCCAGGCCGAACCGCGCGAGTTGCTCGACTTCGGGAGCGCCGCGCGACGTGCAGATGAAAAAGTGGTCGAGCTCAGCGGACATGATCCGGTAGGCCTCCGCGCAACTCTACGAAGCCTTCTCAAGCACCTACTGATAATCGCCGGAGTCGACCTCCGTGCCTTCGGCGCGGGTCACCAGTTTGCGCAGCACGCGAGGATCGATCGCGTCGCGCAGCAAATTGACGCTGCCATCGCACAACATGACGTGGGCCCCGGCGGGATGGAAACTGAAGATTTCGCTGTTGGGACCGCAGTTGGACCTTGTCCAACGGCAGTCGGCGGGCCCACCGGGCGGCTCGCTGTTATTGTTGACCGGACTGCGCAGATGACCCTCCGTGGAATTGGACGGTCCCGAGATGCCGATGCCGTTGTCCGGCTCGGCCCAGCGATTGGCCGAACGGTGCTTGCTCGGAGCGGGTGGATCGGCATTGTTGGCGGCGGCGACAACAGGGTCGGGGCTGGCCGACACAATGAACGGGAACACCGTCTCGTAATTCACGGGACAATCTTCGGCCATCGCGATCGTATGGCTTGTGCCGTCCGTGATGCGGCCGATGCGCGTGCCCCCCAGCGCCAGGGCGCCATCCATCCGCGTGTCGTTATCCAGAACGCCCGTAGTGGGACTGATGTCGGCGTGCACGGTCGGTACGTAATCGGTCTGGCCGTAACCTTGCGGATCTTCTTCCGCATACGGGTTGCTGGGGCACAACAGCGTGTCAATTCGCGTCTTGGCGGCGAATTGATTGCCCGGCCAGTTTTTGTCGTTGTAGGCGAACTTCAAATTCACGAGGTCCGACAGCTCCGTGTGCTCCATGTAGGGCAGGATCAAGGTAAAGGTCGAGTGCAGATCGTAGCCGGTTTCGTTGGTGCCCGGCAGCGTGCCCTGTCCACCCGATGGGAATCGCTTCCGCGCGGTCTCGAAGTTTTGCAGCGCCACGCCGATTTGGCGCAGGTTGTTTTTACACTGCGAGGCACGCGCCGCCTCGCGGGCGGCCTGTATGGCGGGCAGCAAAAGCGCCACCAGGATGCCGATAATCGCGATCACGACCAACAGCTCAACAAGCGTAAAACCACTTCGGGGCCGGCGGGGAGCAGGGGCGACCATCGTGTTTCTCCCGTTGGTGGGGCCCGCGGGCCGCGCATCGTCGCGTGGGACGCGCTCGGTTGCGAAAGCGTAACGTCGAGAACAGCCGCGGGCGGGTAGGGGGGCAGGAAAACGGCGGGAACAAATCGCCCTTGAGCTTAGCCGATCGATGGCCGCTTGCAAGCAAAATCCGGCCGGCCGCGCGTTTTCGCTGCTTTGCACGATGGACGCTTGAGGGTGAGCGAGAACGTATCACGATCGCCGCCCTTGGTAGTGTCGTGCCTGTCCGCATGACCAAGGCCGAGCGCGCACAATGCGAGCGGGCTGCGGAAAAGGCAGACCAAAAGCTGTCGGCCTGGATTCGGGATTGTCTGTCTAAAGCCGCTGTGAAAGCGCAAGGCAAGCGCTAGCGGAGAGAAGGGAATCGAACCCATTCGGCGCAAGCCGATCCCTCGCGGGGCTTATAAGACCCCTGCGCCGCCAAGACGCGGGCCGCTCCTCAGAGCGGCCCGATTTGAATGAACTTGATCGCGTCCATAGAATATGGTAGACGCTCGCCGGCTGGCTGGGTTCGCATTTTCCAGTGCTTTTTGGCACTCAAATCGCTGGCAATTGTGGTAATCGTGCGGTACTCTGCAGGCGTTGGCTCATCTGGCATTGACCGCACGATTACCACGACACAAGTATCTGGCTGATTGAAAGGCGGCACAAATGCCAAAGCCCATCCTGCAAGCAATGGTGCTTGCAGATCATGTTTATCAGGATAGGTTGACCGGCAAACATATCATTTCCGGTACATTCACTGGAATCCTATTCGGAACGGCGAAGGTTGCCCTGACGAGCGAGGGTGATGACCAACGGCAAGTTATTTCACAGCCAATAACCAAAGCTGGGTCGCCGTATCTTTATCTCGCCCTAGTGGAAGTTCACGGACAACTTCCGCTTAGCCTGAAATTCGTGGACTTATCTGATTCATGCGTTTTATTTGAAGCACAGGTTGTTGTGACCGCTGCGGACCCAGTAGCGGTTGCCGAGTATGTATTGCCGATGCCATTGCTCCCAACAGATAAGGTCGGGAACTACTCTCTCGATCTTTTGCACGATGGCGAAATCCTTGGATCATGGCGCATTACAGTAAAAAAAGCCGAAGAGCAAGCAACCGAACCGGGAGCCGATCAATGACGGTACTTTCTCCACTTTCCCGCGAAGCAGGTGTGGCCTCACGAGGCAAGATTGTGCGCATTGTGTGGACGCATCAGACGCCTCCCCCCCATGAATTTGTCGCTGTGGCATGTCCAGAGGATGATGGCGGCTTTTCGATCTTCGCTCTTAACTATCCTGGCGTAATCAGCCAAGGCGATACGCTGGAAGAGGCGGAATCAAACATCGCAGAAGCGTTCATTGCGATGCTGGAAGCAAGGCGCAAGCACCACGAAGAAATGCTGTTCTCTCATGGTCCAGCCTTGGATATTCCCGCGAACGCCAAGCGACGTCGGATCAAGGTTAATGGCTAAGCTACCCCAGCTAACTGGTGCTGAGGTTGTTCGGCGATTGAAGCGCCTAGGTTTTGAGGAAGACCACTGCAAGGACGGCCATGTGATCCTGCGGCACGCGGTTTCGGCCGCAATGACTACCGTGCCATGCCACGGTAGCAAAGCAGTCAAAAAGGGAACGTTGCATGGCATCTTGAAGCAGGCGTCCGTTCCCTTAGAGGAATTCCTAGACGCATAGAACCACCTGCCTGCTGACTGTGGTTGCATTTCTGACCAGCCAGCAACACACAGTTTCGACACTACCGGACTCTGGGGAGTAGCGGCGACCAACTCACTGTTCAGACACTACCCCGCCCTTACGTCGCTCCTCGCCGATTCCCGCGTCGCGTACAATGAAGTGACGCATTTTGCCCTACGTCTTGACCGCGAAACCCTGCATGTCCCTGTTCGAAGCCAGCGAAGCCGCAAACAGACGCAACGCGCAGCCGCTGGCGGCGCGGATGCGCCCCCGCTCGCTCGAGGAATTCGTCGGACAGCGGCATTTTTTGGGCGAAGGGAAACTGCTCGGGAGGCTGCTGGCGGCCGATCGACTCGATTCGGTCATCTTTTACGGTCCGCCGGGGACCGGCAAGACCACGCTTGCGCACGTGCTGGCCCAGGCCAGCCGCAGCAAGTTCGTGCAGCTCAGCGCCGTCACGAGCGGCGTGAAAGAGCTGCGCGAAGTGCTCGAAGCGGCCCGCGACCGGCTGTCGGCCGACGGCACGCGCACACTGCTGTTCATCGACGAGATCCATCGCTTCAACAAAGCGCAGCAAGACGTGCTATTGCCCGACGTGGAGGAGGGCATCGTGATTCTGGTCGGCGCGACGACGCAGAACCCGTTTTTCGCCATCAACAGCGCGCTGGTGAGCCGCAGCCGCATTTTCCAATTCGAGCCCTTGTCGAAAGACGACGTCAAAACGCTCATCCGCCGAGCGCTGGCCGACCGCGAGCGCGGATTGGGCCAATACGAGGTGCGGATGCACGACGACGCGCTCGAATTCCTGGCCGAAGTGAGCGACGGCGACGCGCGCCGGGCGCTAAGCGCCCTGGAAGTCGGCGTGCTTTCGAGCCACCAGCGCCCGGTGGAATTTACTCGCGCCCTGGCCGAAGATTCGGTGCAGCGCAAAGCCGTCGAATACGACGGCACCGGCGATGCCCATTACGATGCCGCCAGCGCGTTGATCAAGAGCATGCGCGGCAGCGATCCCGACGCGGCCATTTACTGGCTGGCCCGGATGCTCGAAGCCGGCGAGGACGTGCGCTTTCTGGCCCGGCGGATCGTGATCTTCGCCAGCGAGGACGTGGGCAACGCCGATCCACATGCCTTGCCGCTGGCCACCGCGACGATGCAAGCCTGCGAATTCGTCGGTCTGCCCGAGTGCCAATTGAACCTGGCCCAGGCGGTGACTTACATGGCCTGCGCGCCGAAGTCGAACGCCTCGATGGTGGCCCTGTCCGAGGCCGTAGCCGACGTGCGCCAAGGCCGGCTCTTGCCGGTTCCGGTGATCCTGCGCGACAGCCATTACGCGGGCGCCAAGCGGCTCGGCCACGGTGTCGGATACCAGTATTCGCATAACAGCCCCGATGCTATCGCCGCACAAGACTATCTGGGCGTCGACCGCGAGTACTACCGCCCGGTGGATCGCGGCCATGAAAGCGAGCTGGCCCGGCGGCTGGAAGCGATTCGCGCCCGGCTGCGGCAGTCGAAGCAGTCAGAACCGGGCGGCCAGCCGCCGAATCCAAGCTGACGGCCGGCGGATGCTGGCATCTTGGGAATTCACCGTGCTTCCGGCTTCACCCGGACGTGCACGCAGCCGTCCGCCTACTTTGGGCTGGCTTCGAATGGGCCCTTGGCCTATGATCCGCACTCGAAAACTAGGGCACTACCGACGAGCGGGCGGGCCGCGATGCCTCGGTGCCCGTGTCGGCCGCGTCGCGCGTATCATTTCCACAGCGAACTCGTACCGTTTAAGACCCGTTCGCGATTGCGCTTTTCGCCGGTGTCGTCAGGGAGGACGAACTTGTGAATACGCTGAAGCCGCTATTGATCGTTGCCGTCCTGGCAGGAATTGGCTACGGAGTGTACATCCGGCTCAACAGCGGAAACGGTGCGCCGCCGGTTGCCGCAGGTTGGGATACGACGCCCAACGTGCAGTTGCCCGACCAGCCGAGTTCCGCGCCGTGGGGTCCGCCGCCTGCGCAAGCTCCGGGCCCGGCGGGACCATTTGGTGCGTCCCCCAACGCGGCCGCGCCGCCGCCGACCGGCGGCGAAGCGCCATCCTACCACCCACCTTCCGCCGCGGCATCCGTAGCCCCGGCTCCACCCGGTGGTCCTCGACCGCCCGCGGGGCAATACCCGCCGACAGGGCAGGCCCCGCCTTTGACCCCGGGGGTGGGCGCGAGCGAGGCTCCGCCGTATGCCGGCACCAATCCGCCGCCGCCGAATGCCGCCGGCCAGCCAGCCGGCCAGCCGCAGCAAGATCCTGGGCAGCCGTTCAAGGCGCAAAACGAAAACCAACCGCCGGCGGGACCGGCGGGCACGGGTCCCTCAGTGCCAGGCGCGCAGGAAGGCCCGGTCGTGGACCCTTACGCCGGCTCGGATGAGTCCGGCGTGCCGGACCGATATCAAGCGCCGCCGGCTGAAGGCGGGCCTGGGCCTGGTTCTCCTGCGCCATCCGGTAATCCGGCGCCGCCGGATCAAGCGTCGACGAGCGGCAGTCCGCCGCCCGCGGCCGGGGCGTCGAGCGATTTCGCAGCGGCGGTCGCAGCGGCCAAGCGCGAATTGGAAGGCGGCCAAATGGCCTCTGCCTTGCGCCAGCTTTCCAAGTGGTACGACCGTCCTGAGCTTTCACCCGCCGAGCACCAGCAGCTCAACGAGCTTTTGGATCAGGTGGCCGGCACGGTGGTTTATTCGACGCAGAATCTGCTCGAACCGCCTTACGAGGTCCAGAGCGGTGAACGTCTGGAAGACATCGGCGAAAAGTACAGCGTGCCGTGGCAATTGTTGGCCAAGATCAACGGCATCGACGATCCGTCGGCGCTGCGGCCGGGCGAGCGGCTCAAAGTCGTGCGCGGTCCGTTCCAGGCGATCGTCAGTCTCCAGAAGCGCGAACTGACGCTGTTTGCGGCCGACGGCTCGTATGCCGGCCGGTTCAAGATCGGCATCGGCGGCGAACACCCGCCTCAGGAAGGCACGTTTCCCGTCGCCGAAAAAGTCGTCAATCCGGTCTACTACGGCCGCGATCGAGCCATCGGCGCCGAGGAAAGTGACAATCCGCTCGGCGAGCGTTGGATCGGCCTGGGCAGCGGCATCGGCATTCACGGCACGAATAACCCCGAGAGCATCGGCCGCACCGACCTTCCCGGGTCGATCAGCTTAAGCGAACGCGACGCCGAGGACGTCTACGACATTCTCAGCCTCGGCTCCCGCGTCACCATCCGCCGCTAGGGCGGGACAAGGATTAACCACCAAGGCACCAAGAATAACGACGGATAAGGAACGTACGGTCACCGGCGACTAGCGAACCAATCGCTTAATGCCGTCTTTCAGTAAGGGTACGTTGAAGTTGATCAGAAGTCCGAGCCGTCTCCCAGCTAACTTTAGATAAGTCAATAGTTGGGCTTCAAAAAGCGGATTCATCTGTTCCACCGCTTTGAGTTCGACGATCACCTGATCTTCCACGAGCAAGTCCAAACGAAGGCCGGCGTCAAGACGAATGCCGTCATACAGAATAGGCCATGACTTCTGTCGCTCAACTTTGATCCGGCGTTTTGAAAGCTCGTGGCAAAGACAAATTTCGTAGGCAGACTCAAGCAGTCCCGGGCCCAACGCACGGTGCACATGCAGTGCAGCGTCGATCACGCTTTTGGCAATCGCGTCAACCTCTTGCGAGACCGGCTCAAAGCTTTCGCCCATTCTTGGTGCCCTTGGTGCCTTGGTGGTAATCTTCTCCCCGACGCTTATCAAGTTCAAGCGAATTTTCGCACCTCTCGCCACGCACATTTCCTGTCGATTGTTTGCGTCTGGTGGTTTAGGATGAGGGCTCGAAAAAGTCACCAATGATGCTCGTCGATTTGCAGGGGGCAACCGCGTGTACGACAAGGGGGCACTGATCGCGCTGGTCAAGGAAAAGGCGCTGGCGTTCGGCGAGTTCACGCTCGCTTCGGGAAAAAAGGCCAGCTACTACCTCGACGGCAAACAGGTCACGCTCGATGCGGCGGGCGCCAAGCTCGTGGCCGAGGGAATCCTCGATTTGTTGGGAAATGAATTGCCCACGGCCGTCGGCGGCATGGCCATCGGCGCCGACCCGATCACCGCGGCCGTCGTCACCATGGCCGGCGTGCGCGGCTTGCCCCTGAAAGGCATCCTCGTGCGAAAACAGCCCAAGGATCACGGCACGGGCCGCTATATCGAAGGCCCGGTAAGCCCGGGCGATAACGTCGTGATTGTCGAAGACGTCGTGACGACCGGCGGCTCGTCGCTCGAGGCCATCGAGCGCGCGGAAGCCTTCGGCCTGAAGGTGAAGCGCGTGGTGGCGATCATCGACCGCATGGAAGGAGGCGCGGACGCGTTTGCCGCGCGCGGCTACGAATTTGCCAGCTTGCTGACGATTCGCGACCTGGGCATCGAGCCGCCCGACAAAAAGGAAGCGGAATTGCGATAACTTTCGTGAGTCCTCTCCCTCGTTGTGTTCGTCGTGTCGTCGTGGTTCAAAACCGCGTCCAATCAGCGAGGAAACTCGCGGATCGATGGAAACCTCGCTGCACCGCGATCTGAAACGCCGCTATGCCGGCCAACGGGCCCGCACGGAAGTCGTGCTCGACGACTATCGCATCGACGCGGTCAGCGGCGGGCAATTGATCGAAATTCAGCACGGCTCGCTGGCAGCCATTCGCGACAAAATCGGCCGTCTCGTCGCGCGCCACCGCGTGCTAGTCGTCAAGCCGATCGTGCGCACCAAAATGCTGGTGAAGCAGCCCGCGCCGGACGGCGAGGCCGTCTCGCGGCGGCTGAGCCCCAAGCGCGGCGGGTTGCTCGACATCTTTGACGAGCTGGTGTATTTCACGCGCGTCTTTCCGCATCCGCGGCTGGCCGTTGAAGTGGTGCTGGTCGACGTCGAAGAATGGCGTTATCCGGGTCACGGCCGTCGGCGGCGCTGGCGGCGAAACGATCACGTGGTGGCCGATCAAAAGCTGATTGCCGTCGGCGCAAGCGTCCGGCTTTGCCGGCCGGCCGATCTGATCAAGCTCCTGCCGGCCCCGTTGCCGGCCGAGTTTCACACCCGCGCGCTGGCCGAGCTATGCGGCGTCGATCGCCACGCGGCACAGCGTATCGCCTATTGCCTGCGCGAGATGCGCGCCGTTGAGCCCGTCGGCAAACAAGGCAATACGCTGCTCTACCGCCTTGCGAGGCATAAACGCCGGCCGAGCGCCGACGATGCGGCGTAGGAATCGGAGTTGACTACCACGGCGCAACGAGGAAAAAACGGCGACAACCACGGTCCTTTGCGTCGTGCTCGTCGTGTCGTCGTGGTTCAAAATCCTTTCCCCGATTCCGCGTCACTCCTCTTCCGGCGGCTGGCCGACGGCGCGCAGGTAGCTCGCCAAACGGGATTGCACGTCGATCAGGTTCTGCCACTGCCGCGCCTCGAGCACCACTTGCTCCGCGTCGGCCTTGATCTTGACGGCATTGAGCATGTCGCGAATGCGAACGTGCAAGTATTCCAACAGCTCGCAGAGCTGGGCCGCCTGGCCCGGGCTCAAACGCTCGGGCAGATCGGGGGGCAAGAGCGTATGCAGCGTGCTTTGGATGTCTGGGTCGCCGCTCCAGTTCAACTCGAATTCGAGCGAGCCGGCCTTTCCGGCTTGCAGCGCGTCTTTCAAGCTCCCGGTCGTCGGTTTCTCGCCGCGCAGCGCGGCCAGCCGCTGGGCGATCTGCTCGCGCGAGCCGAACAAGAGCACCGTGCGGCCCAGGCTGACGATGTCGCCATAGCGCAGAATGCGGAGCTGGATATCCTCGCCGTTGACCTTGGTGCCGTTGGTGCTTTCCAGGTCGGTGATGACGATTTTTTCCTGGTCTTCCTGGATTTTGACGTGAAAGCGGCTCACGCGCTCGTCGTTGAGCTGCAGCGAATTGCCTTCTTCGCGGCCGATCGTCACGGGCGTCGGTAGATTTTCGTAGATCCGGCCGCGATCGGCGCCGTCCAGCACGCGTAGGGTGATTTGCGCCATGGATGCACTGCCGGCAGAAACGAGACCGCCGCCGCGGCCGCGCCACGGCACCTGCGCTTATAGCATCCCACCGCCCCCGGCTCAAGTCGACTGCAGTTCTCTGCGCGCCGCAAGCCGCATACCAAGCTGAAGCGCAAGCAAAAGAATCTGGCATGGCGGATTGTCCGCCGCCCGCGCGCTGTCGCCGCAAGCGCCGAATCCCGCGGACACGTCGCGCAATCGCGCTCGTGCGCGTGCTGTCGCGTGCTTGTCCCGGACGGCCGGACAACGTAAGCTGAATTGGCACGCGCCCGTGGCGCAATTGGATAGCGCATCGGTCTTCGGAACCGAGGGTTACAGGTTCGAATCCTGTCGGGCGTACTTTTCACACGTTCGCAAAACGCAGGGGTTCGACGCATGGTCCCAAGCGCGAAGGCACGTGCCCTGTCAACTTCCCGGCGGGAGTTTCTGCGCGTCGGCCTGGCCGGGTTTGGCGCGCTGTCGTTGCCGGGGCTGTTGCGTTTGCGAGCCGCGGCCGCGACGCCCGGCGGCGGCGAGCGCACGGCCGTGATCATCGTCTGGCTGCGCGGCGGCTGCAGCCATTTGGACACCTACGATCCCAAACCCCTGGCCGGCTCCGACTACAGCGGGCCTTTTGGCACCATCGCCACCCACACGCCGGGGCTGCGATTGACCGAGCTGGTGCCGCGGCAAGCGCAATTGTCCGACAAGTTCGCCCTGCTGCGTTCGATGGCTCACACCGGCGGCGGACATCCATCCGGTTCGCTGCAGCTTCTCTCGGGCGATCCCGACGCGGCGGACAAGATCGTGCCGGTGTATCCCGATCTGATGAGCGTGGCCCACTACCTGCGATCGGATCGGGTGAAGGAGCTGCCCAATTACGTCGGCGTCAACCCGATCACGCGCTATGACGCTTTCACCATCGCCGGCCCCGCGTATCTGGGGCCTTCCTACGAGCCGTTTGTCGTCTCTGGCGATCCGAGCGCGCCGGGATTCAAGGTGCCCAACGTCGGCCTGTCGGATCCGGGACAGGCCGGCCGGCTGCGCGAGCGGATTCGTCTGCGACAGTCATTCGACAAGTTCCGGCGCGCGCTGGACGAGTCGGGTGTGATGCGGGCGATGGACGATTTCGAGGCCCAGGCCATGAGCCTGCTCACCAGCTCCGCGGCCGCCCGGGCGTTCGACCTGAGCCTGGAGAAGCCGGATGTGCGCGAGCGGTACGGCCTGCACCCGTGGGGACAGCAATGCCTGATGGCCCGCCGCCTGATCGAGGCCGGCGTCGAGATCGTGACCACCGTGTTCGACGGCCCGCTGTGTGGCCGGGTGCAAAACTGGGACGACCACGCGGTGAATCATCACGTGTTCGACGCGCTGCGCTTCCGCGCGCCCTATTTTGACCAGGCCGTGTCGGCATTGATCGAAGACATCTATGCCCGCGGGCTGGACAAGCGCGTGCTGGTGGTGGTGACCGGCGAGTTCGGTCGCACGCCGCGCATTTCACACGTGGCCAGTAGCGGCGGGGGCGTGGCCAGCGCGTCGGCCGGCACCGTGCAGCCGGGGCGCGATCACTGGCCGCAAGCCAACTCGATGATCTGGGCCGGCGGAGGCATTCCAACCGGCCAAATCATCGGTGCCACCGACCGCCGCGGCGAAGAGGTTGTCGAACGCCGCGTGGGGCCGCACGATTTTCTGGCCACGATTTATCGGCACCTGGGAATCGACTACGAGCACGTGACGATCCCCGACCACGCCGGCCGTCCCACGCCGATCGTCTCCCACGGCCAGGCCATTCGCGAGTTGCTGCCGCGCGCGTGATTCGCGTCCGACATGGTATCATAGCGAGAGGTCAAACGAGCCAAGAGAAAGCCAAGGGATGACGATGGCCTACCAGTTTCCTCCCGACGTCGAAGAACGTATCAAGAGGCACATGGAGTCGGGCGCCTATGCGTCCGAAGACGAGGTCCTCCGCGACGCGATGGGAGCGCTGGACCAACTTGAGGTGGACAAGATTGCCCGATGGCATGAGCGAAATCAGCTTGCCTCTGAGCAAAGCAAGCAAGGCCTTTCCAGACCGCTCGACGATGACAAGGTTCTTGCCCGGCTTCGAGAAAGGCTTGCCAAGGAAGGAATCCTCGATTAGATGTCCCGAGCGGTGTGGACACCTGTTGCCGAATCGGATCTCGACGACATCTTGTTCTACATCGCCTTCGTTGATCGAAAGCCAGCGACGGGAGAACGACTCTATTACGCGATTCGAGACCGAGTCATCGAACACGCCGGAAAGCAGCTGCCGGGTCACAAGCATTCCAGCGCACCCGAGGGATGGCTCTACCTGAAGCACAAGCGATGGCTTGTCTTCTATCAGCCGCATCCTGACGGAATCGAAGTGATGCGAGTGGTCGATGCCGTCCGTGATTTGCCGCGTCAGTTTCGCCGGTTGTAGCCGGACCGCGTTGTAGCTCCTGCTCACTCGGACCTTGCGAACGCCAAGTCGTGCAGGTCGAACATGAGGCGGTCCCTGTGGCCATTGGCGAGCTGCTGCCCGGCGCGTGATTGGCCGCGGCGCATCTCAAGCCGCGTATCGTCTGTTTGAATTGGTGATATTCCGTCGGTAGAATCGCGCCAGCATAAGGTTGGCTCGCTCGGGGACCGGCCGCGGCCGAGATAACCATGGGGCTCTATTTTCGCAAATCAATCAGGTTGGGACCGATTCGGTTGAATTTGTCCAAATCGGGCATCGGAGCGTCCGTCGGCATCACCGGACTTCGTTACGGCATCCGACCGAACGGCACGGAATACGTGCACGCGGGTCGCTACGGTGTTTATTACCGACAAGAGCTTACCCGCAACCGTTCAGCACGCACGCCGACAGCTTCGAATGCTGCTTCAACAACCACTCAGCCAACCAACGTGTTTTCGGCATCGTCGGCGGCCTCACTCGCGAAAGCGTCCACGTCACAGATGCTACAACTGCTCGCGCAACCGCGCCAGTGGCATCGAATTGATATGCTAGTGGGACTAGCGTCGACGGCGGTTTGCATCGGCGCATTCTTCATAAATCCCACTCTGGCGGCAGTCGCTCTCTGTCTTTCAATCTGGCTGGTAGCGTTGTGCGCGCGATGGGAGATTCGCCGTCGCTCCATCTGCCTACACTACACGAGCATCGAGTTGCGGCATCCGTAGGTCAAGGAACGCCGCTTTGGGTCAAATCAGATGTCCCAATTCCCGCGATCCGATTGTCCGGTCGCACGCTTTATTTGCTGCCGAATGGAATCGTCCTTTACGACTCATCCGGAATTGCTCACGTGACCTACAACGAATTAACGGCCTCGACAAAGAGCGTACGCTTCATTGAGCGAATTGCGCCTGGGGACGCGACAATTCTCGGGCATACGTGGGAGCATCCCAATAAGGATGGTGGTCCTGATCGACGATTCAGCAGCAACTCTCAACTGCCTGTGTGTCAATATGGAGAGATGCTGTTGTACGCTCGGGGCGGTCTGCTCGCTTACTTGCAAACTTCCAAATATGCGGCAGTTGACGAATTCGCAAAGGCATTAGAAGGCGTCCGGGACGCAGCTGCACAATTTACGCGAGATCAGGCATCTGACGCCCTAGATCCATGGATTGAAGTAAATCCTGAACGTTTCCAGAGCGTGGGAGAGGCTACCGCGAGTGTTTTCAGACAGTCCGGCGCGTTGCTCATGACTCTGATTGGAGCGATTGACCGCCTCATTGGCAGCATTGCTGGAGAAGGCAACGACCTGCTTCACAACTTTCTGCGCGTCGTGGCTGTCGCTCTTGCGACGGGCGTCATAGGACTCTCGACTTACTTCTTGTTGAATAATACGTGATACTGAACGGAAATCGCCTTTCGGACGACAGCAATCGCGTCTATCAGCATGGCTTGGACGGGCGCGTGCTGGTGGTGGTTACCGGCGAGTTTGGCCGCACGCGGCGCATTTCACACGTGGCTTCGAGGGCCGGGGGCGTGGCCACCGCGCCGCCGTTTGCTCGGCCAATTGATCGGGCGAGACGCTTTTGCGCGCCGCTTCGCTCTCATCGATCCAGGGCCGAAAGTCGCTCGCGCGCAGCTCGGGAAACGTCAACAGCAGGTTGCCCAAATCTCCCTTGGGATCGCTGGCGATCGCCGGCACGCCGTCGAGGACCGCTTCTTCCAACAGCGCCAGGCACAATCCGGTCTTGCCGCTGCCGGTCATGCCGACGCACACCGCGTGCGTGGTCAGGTCCTTGGCGTCATACAACAAGGGCTCGCTCGCGAGGGTTCCGGCGGCCAGGTCGTACTCGCGCCCCAGGTAAAACTCGCCCGGTATTTCGAAATCGCGCATCGCTCGCACCGCTCGAAGTGTCGGTCGTTCACCCCAAGTCTACCTGTCGCAAGCGAAAGGCCAAGAGCGTTCGGCCGCCACGAGCGGTTCGACGCGACTTTTCGTGGCCGCCGCGAAGCTCACACTTGTTTTTGCGGCGAAGTAGAATTGCAGTAAACCCGCGTCGCCCCCGTAGTGCTTGTGCCGGTACCATCTCATGCAACCACCTTCCGACCCGGACGATTCCGAGTCACGCGATCGCGTGATCGTGGCCGGCCACGAGATGCGGCTTTTTGCCGAGTCGCCTCCCTTGATCGACGCGATGCTCGCGGACATTCGCGCCGCCGGCTCGCGCGTGTGGATGGAAAGTTACATCTTCGCCGACGATACGGCCGGGCGGGCCGTGGCCGACGCACTCGCGGAGCGGGCCCAAGCGGGCCTCGACGTGCGATTGATGGTCGACGGCTTCGGCAGCTTTTCGCTCCCGGCCGCGCTGTTGAACCGACTGCGCGACGCCGGTGTCCAGGTGCACGTCTTTCATTCGCTCGGACACGTGTTACGCGCACCCAGAATTTTGCAGGCGCTCAACCAGCGAAACCACCGCAAGCTGCTCGTGGTCGACGACGGGATTGCCTACTTCGGCGGCATGAACGTGGTCGATCAAGGCGGCCTGCGCACCGCCGCCGACGCCAGGCGCCGCGGTCTGCCCACGAGCGCCGGCTGGCGCGACGTACACGCCCGGATGGTGGGCCCGCGCCAAGCCGAGATCGCCGCCCTGATGGAGCGATTGTGGAAGCGCGTGCATCATCAACCGCGAGAAAAACCGCCGCGATGGTCGGTGCCCGATTTTGCCCACGCCCCGCGCGAGGCGCTCTACTTTTTCGACTCCCGGCCCACGTTCACCGACCGCCGGCCGCACCGCGTGCTGGTTCCTTTGATTCAACAGGCCCGGCGGGAGATCACTGTTTTGATGGCGTATTTCATTCCGCGCGGCCGCGTGCTGCGCGAGTTGGTCAAGGCCCGCCGCCGCGGAGTTCGGGTGCGCGTGATTGTGCCGGAAGCAAGCGACGTCAAGCTCGTCGGGTGGGCGACGCGGCACTTTTACGAGCATTTGCTCAAGCGCGGCATTCGCATCTACGAGCGGCGCGACCGCATGCTGCACGGCAAGGCCATGGAGATTGACGGCCGCTTTAGCGTCATCGGCTCGTGCAATCTCGACGTCCGCAGCCTGCGCATCAACCTGGAGTTTTTCGCGGTGATTCACTCGCCGCAGCTCGCGCTTGCGCTCGGTCGCATTTGCCAGGAAGAAATCGAAGCCAGCCGGCGCGTCGACGCCGGCTACTGCCGCCGCCGTTCCTTCTGGCAGCGGCAGTTGCACCGCCTGGCGTGGCGCTTCCGGAACTGGCTGTAATCCCCGCCCGAAGCGCAATTCTTGATGTTGCACTTTGACCGTCGACGTCACCATTTAGCCCCCGGCTTTGCCGGGGGATTCCTCGCTTGCGCAGGATGCCAACCAGTCGATCGCCGCGGTACAACGATCCCCCGGCAAAGCCGGCGGGCTAACCGACGATGCGCATAAAATCACTCCCCCGTCAACGGAGAGGGAGTGCGTGCGCGTGCAGCGGCCGTGACTATTCGCACACCAGCTCGAACGACCGCCACACTTCCTCCGGAATGCGCTTCAGCGCCCCGCTTGCCAGGTCGACGAACGCCCACCGCGTGGCGGCTTCGGCCAACAGGCGATCGTCAGCGGGCCGCACGATCTTGTAGCGCCGCGTCGAGGAAACCTTGGTCATGTCGGCGACCCAGGTGCGCACCACGATTTGCTCGCCGTCGTAGGCCGGCTCGACGTACTTGATTTCGTGCGACCGCACGACCCACACGGCACCCAGCCGCTCGTAGCGATCGCCGGTCCAGCCTTGCGCCGCCGAATGCGCTACGGCCGCGTCGATCATCCAGGCCATGTAGGCCAGGTTGTTCACATGGCCCAAGCGGTCAATCTCCCCCGGAGAGACCGTGAGCCAATGCTCGTAGATAGCGGGCATAATATCCGTACTATGCTAGGGTCTCGATCGCTCGCGGTGTAGCCCAAAGTGGCCGCACGGCGCTCAGGGATTGCGAGCAAGCGAACACGGCCAACAAACGCCCGATTCGAGGGGAGTCGTGACGGCCCAGCTATCAACGCCCCTCGGGCACGAGTTTCGGCGGAACGGCCTTGGGCGGCTCGGCCGGCGCGGCGATTTTTCGCTGCGGATGCCCGGCGGCCCACACGGTTCCGCGGCGAATGAGCGCCGCGGCGCCCGGCGTTCGGATCGATTCGGCGGCGTGGCCCAGCACGGTTTGAAACACCCGCCCGTTGCCGAACTCGTACACCAGCGCCATCGGCTCGTCCTTGCCGGTGATCGTCGAGCGTGCCGTGGCCAACACCTCGATCGGCAAGTCGCCCTGCTGGTTGCAATACAGCTCGTCGATCGTTTCGAACGAGTTGAGGCCGCTCGTGATCGGATGATCTTTCATGACGCGGACCGTGAAGCGGCCGTACGGATCGTGGGCGCTTCGGCCCGGCGCGTGGTCCCAGACGCGGCGACAAATGTGGCGATATTCGGGCCAGTCGGAGGGGGGCGTCTCGGGCAGCGAAGCATGAAACGCGCCGTTTGAGAAGTGAATGATCGTAAGCCCGCCGCCGCCGGACAGGTATTTCTGAAAATTCGCCTTGGCCGCGTCCGTCAACCCGGGGCGCTGCCAGTTGCAATAGTTCAGCACGACCACGTCGTAGCCGAACAGGTTTTGGGCGGCCAGGAATTCGGGGTCGGTCACAACGGTGAGCTGCACCCGGGCGTCTGGCGCGAGGGCATCCTCGAGCGCGGCCGTCGTCTCGCGCCACGCGTGAACGGGATGATTATGGCCGGTGACGATCACCGCCTGGATCGGCTTGTCGCGGGCGGCAACCGGCGGATCGGGCGCGCGGGGAGCGGCCGTTTGCACGCCGCCGGCGGGCACCTCGACGTGCGCGGTCCAGAGAATTGCGTTGAGCACCATGCGGCGAACGTTCTCGACGCCCCAATTGTCGAAAAAATGTCCGCCCGTGAATCCGAACCCGCGCCCGCCCCCTTCGCGCTCGACCGCCCAGGCAACGACCTGCTCCTTCGCCTCGTTGGGAATCGGCGTCGTGAGAATCGGCGCCAGCCGCGGGTCGTTCTCGCGGAAGCGAACGTTGTAGTAGTACTCCTCGCGCAGCTCGAAGGGCGCCAATCCGCGGCAAATCGGATGACCGGGTGAAGCCGGCTTGGGCCGGGTCGTCGCGGTTTGAATCTTGGAGAACCAGTTTCTCGGCCCGCTCGCCGACTGATAGTCGAAGTAACCCCCGATCCACTCCAAAAACTCCTTTCCGCCGTGCTCGTTCGGCACGAACACGCTCCAGTGGATGGCCACCAGCCCGCAGCCGCGATCCATCTGTTTTTTTATTGTGTCAAGGCGATCGCCGACCAACAGCGGGTGATCCTGCTCGTTGCGATCGGCCCCGTCGGAAACGAGCACGATCGTGTCGGCGTCGTCCAGGGTGGCCGGATCGCGCGGCCAGCCGTCGAAGTGCACGAAGGCATTGACGCCCGAGACGTTCGCCGTCTCTAGCGCGTGTTTCAAGAGCCGCGCGGTCAACTCATACTCGTGCGTGCCCGCCGGATGCCCGCCGGGGCCCTGATGCACGGTCCCGGCGAGGAAAACGATCTTCGTCGATGCCGGCGGTTCGACGGCCGATGCGTGCGGCGCGGCGAGCGCCGAAAGCAAGACAAAGGCCGGCAGCGAAATCGCGCTAAGTCCAAGAATGCGTCGGCGCGGCTGGTTGTTTGACATGCCCGCTGGGCTCACTTAGATTGGCCTGACAAGTGGCGTGAATTGCAGAATAACGACGGCCTTCGGGTTGTGCAACCGCATGAAAACGGCTCGCGGAACGACGATCATCGAGCACGGTCAACTGGTGGACGGCACCGGCGCGGCGGCCGTGCCCGAGGCCGCGGTGGTAATCCGTGACGGGCGAATTGCCTACGCGGGACGGGCTGCCGGCGCGCCCGAAGTCGGGCCCGATGCCACGCACCTCGACGCCCAAGGCGGCACGATCCTGCCCGGGCTGGTCGAGGCGCATTTTCATCCCACGTATTTCAACGTGGCGAACCTGGAAGACCTGGACGTCAAGTACCCGGTCGAGTACGTCACGCTGCTGGCCGCGGCCAACGCGCGGCTGGCGCTGGCCTGCGGATATACGGCGGCGCGCAGCGGCGGCAGCCTGTTCAACATCGACGTCTGGCTGAAGAAGGCGATCGAAGAGGAACTAACCCCCGGGCCGCGGCTGGCGGCCAGCGGACGCGAAATCTGCGGCGTCGGCGGATTGATGGATTGGAACCCCGACTTCCGCAAGATCGGCATGGGGGGCCTGGTTCTCTTGATTAACGGCCCCGACGAAGGGCGGCGGGCGGTGCGCAAGCTGGTCAAAGACGGCGTCGAATGGGTCAAAACCTATCCCACCGGCGACGCCGCCGCGCCGCAAACCAACGACCACCATACGCTCTGCATGACTTTTGAAGAAATGCACGCCGTGGTGGAAGAAGCGCACAACCACCGGCTGAAGGTCACCGGACATTGCCGCGCCACGGCGGGCATCAAGAACGCGCTGCGCGCCGGCTACGACACGCTGGAGCACGGCACCTTCATGGACACCGAGGCGCTCGACATGCTGCTTGAGCGCAACACGCCCGTCGTGCCCGCTTTGCAATTCGAATACGCCTCGATCGTCAGCGGCCCCGAGTTCGGCATGCCGCAAAACGTCATCGACGGCCACCAGGAAACGCTCGACGGAGGCGCCGAAAGCGCGCGGCTGATCCTCGAGGCCGGCGGACGGCTGGGCATGGGCGGCGACTACGGCTTCGCCTGGAATCCGCACGGCAAGTATGCCAAGGAATTGACGTTCTTCGTCAAGTACGTCGGCTTCAGCCCGCTCGACACCATCCGCTGCGCCACGAAAACCGGCGCCGAGATCATGGGCCGCCAGGACGAGTTCGGCACGCTCGAACCCGGCAAACTGGCCGACGTGCTGGTCGTCGATGGCGACGTACTGTCCGATATCGCGCTGTTGGAAGACCGCGGCCGGTTCATCGCCGTGCTGCAGGGCGGCGTCGTCAAGGCCGGACAACTCGCCAGCGGCCAAACAGACAGCGCTCTGTTCGCCAGCGCGTAAGCGTGCGCGCCGGCACGCGATCAAGCGGGGGGCGCCGAAAAAACCGTCGGCGCAAAAAAGAACCGCACAGGCGCGGGGCAGCAACGCTGTGCGGCTCATGGGCGCCGAAGCGCGCCATGTATCGGAAACCACTTGTTTTTACGTCGTGGTGAAATTCAATGTCGTTTAGTGGTGACCAAGGTCGCCAAACTGCGACTCCGCCAGCAGGTCACAGCGAGTTGCCAGATTAAAGATCGGCTGACCAATAAACGTTTCTGCATTCGATTCCAAGACGTGGCGGTCGACCCTCACCTTGTGCCTCGGCGTAAAGCAACATTTCACAAGGACTTGTCCCGTCTCGCAATGACGCGGAAATCGATGAAAATTGCACGCATGAGGTATAGTATTGGCCGTTGCCGGCACCGTGTGTTTTCCCGTCGCCTAGCGTGACTTCGTGCCCCGACCGATCACACCCAAAATGGCCACGGCCACTAGCGCCAGGGCCGCGCCCCAGGTGAACGCCGCCTGCGCCCCGTAAGCCTCGTAAATCGCGCCGAAGATGAGGCTGGCCGGCAGGGCCGCGATGCCGATGGCGAAATTAAACCAGCCGAAGGCCAGCCCCTGCTCGTCGGGTCCGACCAGGTTGGCGACCAACGTACGTTCCGCGGGCTCCGTCAGGGCGTAGAACGCGCCGTAAAGCAGAAAAAACGCCCAGCCTTGAAGCGCCGTGGTGGCCAACGAAAACGCCAGGTAGATCATTGCATAGACGATCCAACCCGCTGCAATCAGCGGCCGCGGGCCAAACCGGTCGACGGCGGGTCCGGCCAGGAAACTGCCGGCGCTTTTGACGACGTGAAACGCGCTCCACACCAGCGGCAGCATTTCGAGCGACACGCCCAGTTCCCGCAGGCGCAACAGCAAGAAAGCGTCGCTCGAATTGCCCAGCGTAAAGACGACCAAGGCCGCCAGGTACACCCGAAAGCGGCGGTCGAAGGGCGCCAGCGTAAAGCGAAACTCCTTGGCGGCCGGCGTGGTGATCGGCCGCTCGCGCAGGCCAAATAGCACCAACACCACGACGACGATGCCCGGCACGACCGTCAATAGAAATAGCGCGCGCATCTGGCCCGGCCAAAGCGACAAAAAGGCGAAAGCCAGGGCGGGACCGATGGCCGCCCCCAGATGGTCCATCGCGCGGTTGTAGCCAAAGGCCCGGCCGCGCAGTGCCGGTTCGGTGGAATCGGCGATCATCGCGTCGCGCGGGGCGGCGCGGATTCCCTTGCCGAAGCGGTCGGTGAAGCGCACCGCCAAAACTTGCCAGACGGCGGCGGCCATGCCCAAAAGCGGGCGCGAAACGGCTGCGCAGGCGTAGCCGGCCACGACAAAGACCTTTCGCTTGCCGGCCCGGTCCGACAGCGCGCCGGACCACAACTTGACGACGCTGGCGGTCGAATCGGCAATTCCCTCGATCGCCCCCAGCGCGCCGGGACCCGCTTTGAGAACGTCGGTGAGAAACGCCGGCACCAGCGGAAAAATCATTTCGCTGGCGATGTCGTTGACCAGGCTCACCACCCCCAACAACCGCACGTTGCGGGACAAGTGGCCCCTGGGGCTCGCTTCGGCAGTCTCGGACGGCGACAACGCCGGACCCTGCTCGTCCATGCTCGATCTTTCGGCTGCGGGCGATCCCTCCACTTCGGCCCCCACGCGGGGGCGCGCGGCTACTCGACTCGCTCCCAGATTTCGAACAGATTGCCGCTGCCGGCTTGGCCCGTAAACTCGCCGGAGCGTTTCTCGTTCGACACCTCCATGCACTGGATCATTTTGCCGTCCTCAAATTTGTAGATCACGAGGTAGACTTTGCCTTCCTAGGGCGCGCCGTGCTCAACGAGCCGTTAGTATAGGCGGGCTTTTGCGCGCGTGCCAAGCCGCGACAAGTCCGCCGGTGGCACGTATATTTGAGGTATGCGTTCGTTTCGTGCCAATCATCGTAAACGTTGCCGGCGTCTGGCGGCGCGGCTGGCGGCGATCGTCTGCGCGGCGGCGTCTGCGGCGGCGCAGGGACAAGAGCACGAACCGGCCGAAGAGCCGTCGCCGGCGGCCGCGCAAAGCGGGCCCGCCGACGCCGAGCCGGCCCGATCCGACGACCATCCGCCGGCCGAGTCGAAGGATAAGCCCGTCGACTTTTTCGCCGACGTCCGGCCGATTCTCGTCGAGCGTTGCTGGAAGTGCCACGGACCGCAAAAGCGCAGCGGCGGATTGCGTCTGGACGCGCGCGAATTCGCCAGGCGGGGCGGCGATTCGGGAAGACACGTTCTGGGCGGCACGCCCGCGACCAACGAACTTTTGGCGCGCGTCTCGTCGAGCGATCGCGCGTATCGCATGCCCAAGAACGCGCCGCCCCTTTCCAAGCCGGAGATTGAGCTCCTCGGGCGCTGGGTCGGCGAGGGCACGCCTTGGCCCGTCCCGTCGAGCGCATCAAAACCCGCGCCGTTCTACAAACGGGCGGTGTATTACCTGGTCAATTTGGCTGACCGCTATCAGGCCGAGTACGCGTACGCGATGCCCTACACGATCGGCTTTCTGGCGCTCAATGTCGCGCTTTTGGCCGTCATCCGCTGCCGAACCGCCTTCCGCAATGGGCGCGGTTGGACGGCGGGACGCCTGGCCCGGTTCTGCAGGTTCTGCGACGGGGTGAACTCCCGCGAGGTGCTGCTGCTCCTGGCGGTTTCGGTCGTGGGAGTCGCGTTGGCGGTGGCGCGGGGCCACGTACTGAAGATCGAAAGCGAGCTGGCCAAAGCCAACCGTTCACATCACGAGGTACGAAGCCCCTGGAGCAATACACCCTACGGCTGGCCGCCGAAACCGATCCGGCCCGACCATCCCAAACAAGTCGCCGGCACGTACTATCGAGGCAATTGCGAGCGCAACCCCGAGTTGTTTAACGAGGGCAACTACCTGACGGCCACTTTCCACGTGAGTTTGTGCGACAAAGAACACCGGCAGCTCGACGTGGGACAGGCGTTGCCGGCGGACGGCATTTTCGCGCGCGTGGAAATCAAGCGCGCGCCGGGAACGACCGAGCTATTGTTTTCGAACGATCTGATGGCTTCGGTCTTGATGGTCAAGAACTTTTACGAGCAGCCGATCAGCCGGCTCGCGGAGGAGCCGACGCGGCTCGAAACGCTCGAACCCCAGTGGCGCTGGGTGGCCTACGTTCCCATCGGAATGCCCGACGGTCGAGCGACGCTGGCCGGCTTGATTTACATTTATACCGGCAACGTTCACGACAACACGCTCAGCGGCACTCTGCAATACGGCATCCAATACGACTTGCGTTTTGCCGACGGCAAGCTTTCGGCCGACAGCGATTTGTGGATGGATTCGTTCGGCAACGGGGCCTTCGCCGAACCGGATCCGCCCGACAGGCTCCCGTATCGCGAGTGGTTCGACTATCGCCCGATGCCGGTCATCACCGGCACCAACAGCAAGGACCCAAAACTGTTGGGAGTCGACCAGTACATCAAGGAGGGGCTCATCAAGCCCCAGCAGGAAAAGTCGAACGAACCGTCCGGAGAGCCCAAACGGTCCAATCAAACCGGCGAGCCGCCTGGCGAAGAGTGATTGTCCGGCAGCACGTCTGCGGGCGTGCCGCACCGAGTGACGCGGCCCGCTTCCAGCACAACGACGTGCTCGGCCATGCGGCGCACTTCGGACGCATTGTGGCTGACGTAGAGCGTGGGCACGTGCCATTCGGCCACGACGCGTTCCAGGTAGGTAAGCACGCGGTCCCTCAGTCCCTCGTCGAGCGCGGCCAAGGGCTCGTCCAAGAGCAATAGCTCCGGACCGCTCAACAGCGAACGGCCCAAGGCCACGCGCTGCTTCTCGCCGCCCGAGAGATTCCGCGGATAGCGGCCCAGCAATTCGCCCAGCTCCAGCACCTCGATGACGCGCGCCGGCTGGATCGATTGCGGATGATTCGGCCGGCGGCGCCGGCCGTACATCAGGTTTCGCTCGACGCTCAGGTGCGGGAACAGCAGGTGATCCTGAAACACGAAGCCGACTCGCCGCCGCTCGGGCTTCAGGTCGATGCCGCGCTTCGTGTCGAGCCAGATTCTATCGCCGAGCGAGATTGAGCCGGAATGCGGGCGAAACAGACCGGCGATCATGTACAGGATGCTCGTCTTGCCGCTGCCCGAGGGACCGAACAGGGCGGTGACCCGGGCGGTCGTCGCCAGCGCGGCGTCGATGGCAAATCCGCCGCCGAAGCGGTGAACGCAGTGAAGGCTAAGTCGATACACGCCGCGCGTGCCTCCGTTCCAGCCACTCGCTGGCCACTAGCGCCGCCGCGGCCAATACGATCGAAATGCCGACCAGCCGCCAGACGTCGGCCTCTGTGCCGGGGCGATTCGAGTAGCTGAAGATCGCCAAAGGAATCGTCTGCGTCTCGCCCACGATATTGCCGGCCACCATGATCGTGGCGCCGAATTCACCCAGGCTGCGGGCAAAGGCCAGCACGCAGCCGGCCAGAACTCCGCTTTTGGCCAAGGGCAGCGTGACGCTCCAAAACGCGCCCACGCGGCCCGCCCCCAGGCTGCGGGCCGCCATTTCCAGCCGCGGGTCGACCGCCTGAAACGCCAGGCGGATCGCGCGGACCATCAACGGAAAGCTGACGACCGCGGCCGCGATCGCCGCGCCGATCCAACTGAACACAATGCGCACGCCAAACCAATTCTCGAGCGCGCCGCCCACCGGCCCGCGCGGCGCGAAAAGCACGAGCAACAAGTATCCGGTCACCACCGGCGGCAGCACCAGCGGCAGGTTCACCGCCAGCTCCACCAGCCATTTGCCGCGCGATTGCCACCGCGCCAACAGGTAGCCCACCGCGGTGGCAAACGGCAGGCTGGCCAATACGGCGCACAGCCCGACTTTGAAGCTCAATTGCAGGGCCAACCATTCGTCGGCAGTCAACCACCACATGGGATTGCCTCTCGGGGTTTGGTTTCGCCGGCTTTCGAGAGCGCGACAAACCCGAATCGCTCGAATACGGCCGCCGCGGCCGGCGACGCGAGGAACTCGTCAAAGGCGACCGCCGCGGCGTTGCTTTCCGCCCCCTGAACGAGCACCAGCGGATAGCGAATCGGCTCGGAAAGCTTGGGATCCAGCTTGAGCGCGATGCGCACTCGCTTGTCGGCGGCCGCGTCGGTTGCATACACGATGCCCGCGTCGGCGGCGCCGGTCTCGACAAACTTTAGCGCCTGCCGCACGTCGGCGGCGCCGGCCACCTTGGATCGAAGCTTCTCCCAAAGTTGGAGTTTCTCGAGAGCTTGTCGCGCGTAGATGCCGGCCGGAACCGACTGGGGATCGGCCATCGCCAGGCGGCGAACGCTCTTTTGGACCAGGTCGGACGCCATGTCGATCTTGATCTTCGCATCCACCGGCACGATCACCACCAGCCGGTTGCCGAGCAAATCGCGCCGCCGCGCGACCAGCTTTTTCTTTTCCAGATGATCGGCCCACTCGCTGCTGGCCGAGAGGAACACGTCGGCGCGGGCGCCGGCCTCGATTTGTCGAGCCAGCGCCGAACTTGCCGCGAAACTCGTGCGAACCGTGACTTCCGGGTGCAGCCGCGCGAATTCCGCCCGAATCACGTCGACCGCGTCGGTGGTGCTCGCCGCGGCCAACACCAGCAGCTTGCCGACCAGTTTGTCTTTCTGCGCCGCCCGAGCCGTGGCCGGATCGCACAAAAGCACCGAGGCCGCCACGATCACCAGAAAAGCTCGTCGAGTCATCGCAGCGACGCCTGAGGGCGATGTTCGGTGCGGACCAATTGTCCGCAGGCCGCCGCGATATCGGCGCCTAGTGAATAGCGGGTCGTTACCGGAAAGCCTGCCGCTTTCAGGGCCGCCGAAAACGCTTCCCGGCGCCGCGGATGGCTGGGAGCCAAATGCGGCGCCTCGGCGATGGGATTGTACGGTATCAAATTGACGTGCACCGCAATGCCGCGAAGATACTCCGCCAGGGCACGCGCGTCCTGGGGCGTGTCGTTCACCTCGGCCAACAGCAGATACTCGATCATCACCTCGTGCCGCTGGATCTTCGTGACCTGTTCGATCGCATCGCGCAGCACCGCCAGGCTGTATCGCCCGGAAATCGGCATCAACCGCCGCCGCACTTCCGCTCGAACGCTGTGCAAGCTCAAAGCCAGCCGCACGTCGGGCCAGCGGCGCGCACAGCGCACCATGGCGTCCGGGATGCCCACGGTCGAAATCATCACGCGCCGCGGGTTTACGTCGAACGCGCGGCTGTCGAACAGCACCGCGAGCGCCGCGTGAAGTTGCGCTTCGTTGTGAAACGGCTCGCCCATGCCCATGAAAACCAGGTTGCGCACGCTTCGGCGTTCGGCCACGAGCAACTGTTGGGCCACGACGAGCTGATCGAGGATTTCCGCGGCCGACAGGTTCGCGGCGATGCCCATTTTTCCGGTGGCGCAGAAACCGCATTTCGCCGCGCAGCCCACTTGCGTCGAAAGGCACAGCGCCGTGCGGCCCGAAGTCATTCGCAGGATGACCGACTCCAAGAGCAGACCCCCGGGCTTGCGGAAAACCAGCTTGGTAGCGCCGTCGCGCTTCGAATCGTACCGGCCGGCCGGCTCGAGCGCGTGAAATTCGATTTCGGCGGCAATGTCGGCCCGCGCCCCCTCGGGCAGTTCAGCGAGCGCCGCCGCTGCATCTGTATGTTTCTTGTAGAACGCCGTGCGCATTCGTCGCAGCGGCTGGCGGTCCAGCTTATGCCGCCGCCGCAATCGTTCGATCGCGTCAAAATCGTGAATGCTTACCATGGTGAAAGGATGAAGGCAGAAGGATGAAGGATGAAGGACGGAAGAAGCTAAAAAGTTTCACCGATCGCGGCACTGTTTGCGATTTCGATTTCTTCTTTTCTTTCTCCTTCTGCCTTCATCCTTCTGCCTTCTGCCTTCTGCCTTTACTTGCCCTTCTGGCGAAAACCATAGATCTGCCCGCCGTCGGTCGTGTAGTACGCTTCGCCCTCTTCGTCTTCGCCGAACGACATGATTGGGCTGACGCTCGCGGAGATCAGGTAATTGGCCACGACCTGTTTCTTCGCATCGTCGTATTTGAGGGCCCAGATCTTGCCGGTCACGTAGTCGGCGTACAAGTAGCAGCCTTCGAATTGCGGCAGCTTTCTGCCGCGATAGACGTGTCCGCCGGTGATCGATTTGCCGACGTCGTGGTGATAGTCCCAGATCGGCTCGATCAGATCGTCCCGCTTTTCGGAACCCTTTTGGCCGAACTTGTGCACGCCCTCGCGCACGTTCCAGCCATAGTTGCCGCCCTTGGTGATCAGGTCGATCTCTTCCCACAAATCCTGGCCCACGTCGCCGCACCACAACCGGCCCGTTGCCTTGTCGAAGGCAATTCGCCAGGGATTGCGCAGGCCATAGGCCCAGATTTCACCCAGTGCCCGCTCGGGCTGGCCGGCGAACGGGTTGTCTTTCGGGATGGCATACTTCTTGCCGGGATCCTGATGGTCGACGTCGATCCGCAGGATTTTGGCCAGGTACGATTTCAGATTCTGTCCGTTCCCAAACGGATCGTCGCGCAGCCCACCGTCGCCGATGGCAATGTAAAGGTATCCGTCGGGACCGAAAACGATCGTCCCTCCCTTGTGGTTCCAAAACGGATGCGCGACCTCCAACAGCCGCTCTTCGGAGTTCGGATCACCCTTGTTCGGATCGTCTTTCGATGCGCGGAACCGCGAGATGACGATCGTGTGCGGCTTCGGCGTGTCTCTCGGCGTGTAATAGACGAAGAACTCGCCGTTGGCGCGGTACTTGGGATGAAACGCCATGCCCAGGAAGCCCTTTTCGTTCTCGCGATCCACGTACACGACGCGCGGTTCGATGTCCAGAAACACGCCGGGCTCCTCGACGTCGGGATCGTTTGGCATCACGTAGATCGTGCCCAACTGCGAAGGCACGAACAGCCGATTCGTGCCGTCCCCGGCGTGCGTCACGAGAATCGGTCGATCGATCCGCAAGTTTGGAAACGCCTTTTCGACTTCCACGTCGATCGGCGTTTCCGCCATCTGGAGCGAGGGGCTCACGTCTTTGACCGCCGCACAGGCCAGTGAAAACATCTGGTCGATCGTCACCTTGCGATTGTGCGCCGAATCGTCGCCAACCAGACGGATCGCGATCAGATCGAGGCTCGGCACGACGAGCATCGTGTTGTCGAACTTGCCCTGCGCGGCGAACGCATCGGCCGGCACGTCGGGCCACCAACGATTACTATTGTTCCACCACAGATAGCCGTAGTTCTTGCTTTCGCTCTCGGGCGTTGTGTCAGCCATTCGGTGCGTGGCTTCGGCGACCCATGTCGACGAGATGATCTGTTCACCCCGCCACTGACCCTTGTTCAGAAACAACAGGCCATATCGGGCCAGCGCGCGGGCCGTGATGTGCAGGCCCGAGTAGGGTATTGTCATGTCTTCGCGGTCTTCCCATGTCCAGTCGTCACGGTTGATGCCGATCTTGCTGAAGACCTGTTCGTCGAGCAGTTGGTCGATGTTCTTGCCGGTCGCCTTCTTGATGACGGGGCTCAACAAAGCCAGGCTCTGATTGTTGTATTCCCATTTTTCACCGGGCCGATAATCCATCGGCAGCCGTGAGAGTACATAGCTAAACATGTCGCTGCGCGACATCACGGAGCGGTCGCTGTGTGCGCCTGAGGTCATGGTCAAAAGCTGGCGAACTGTGATCTCGCGCTTTGAGGGAGGCGCGGCTTCGGGAAATAACTCGCCTAGCTTCGTGTCGAGCTTGAGCTTGCCGGCGGCAATCGCCAACCCGGCCGCCGTGCTGGTGAACGATTTGGTTGTCGAATAAACCGCATACTGAGTTTGGGGCGTGGCCTCGTCGAAATACCACTCGCCTACGATGCGGCCGTGACGCACCACGAGTCCCGCCTTGCTGCCGTTTTCTTTAAGCCACGCGCCGACTTTCGCGATTCCCTCGGAATCGAGCGATTGCCCCTGGGGCTGGTCGACCTGCCAATCGCCGCCCGGAAAGTCAGTTTGCGCGCCGGCCGGAACCGCGGACCCCACGATCAGCAACAACGCGGCGACTAACAAATGGGCGTCAGTTTTCATGCGACTACCTCGAGCCGGGTTCGACCTGGTTGGCGGCGCTTGGCGCGGATTCATAAACCGCCATCATACGTAGGAATTCGCGGGTCACGCAAACGGCGAAACCGCCCGTGTGCGGCAAGACTTTATGGCGGGGTAGCTGGATTCGCAAGAATTCAGCCCAAAGCCGACTGAAGTCTTGCGACTTCAGCTACTGCCAGAATTCTTTGCCGCGCACAACCGTCCCCAGCCATGACCCGCTCGAAGACACAAGCGCCAGAAACTGGGGCCGAAACTTGGGTCGTGGCGATCGCCACCTCGCCGCCGGGCCGGTCAGACGCGTCCCCGCTGCAACGGAACGCATCATGACCAATGTGGCAGGCCCGCACACCGGTGTGCGCCGTTTTGGCCGCTACCAGGGCGCGCCGGCGTCGCGCCGCTATCGTTGGATCGGCCCTTTTGCGGCAATGACTTACGATTCGGCCATCAAATTCCACTCGGTCGTGGCATTGCGTTTGCAATTCGCCCCCCGGCATCCGCCACGGATCACGGGGGACTCGACTCTCCCAGCCTCTACTTTCACGGAGGGAATAGTCATGCTGGTACTCAGTAGGAAACAGGGCGAAAAGGTCGACGTCGGCAACACGATCACCGTCACCGTGCTCGGGATGCGCGGTAACGTCGTGAAGTTGGGGATCGAAGCGCCTCTCGACGTGCGCATCATGCGCGGCGAATTGCCGAACTGGGCCGAGGCGTTGCACACGCGCGACCAACAAAAGCACCGTGCTGCCGAGAAGCTGGCAGTTTAGTGCTCGGCTAACAGGCCGTTGAAAAATGGGACTGGCTCCGAGCACGTCGCGGCGAGACCCGCGAAAAACGGCGGTCGCGAGGTGCCTATCCCAGTTTTTCAACACGCTGCTAACCCACCAAACGCGATCCCACCGCACTTGCCCGCAACCTTGCTGGAATGCTAGAATCGTTGCTTCCGCGGCTGGGAACGGCACCCAGCCGGGTCTCTCACAAGGCGGTCGGTCGGCGTCAGGCGCGCGAGGCAGGCCAGATCCAACTCTATGGAGTCGTGTGTGGGCACAAAGAAAACCGGTAAAGGTCGGCGGAAGCTCGGTCGGAAGAAGCGTCGCATGCGCTCGAAAATCCGCCATCGCAAGTAGTTTCCAAAAAGGGGATGAGTCCAATGATCGACTTAATTGGACTTATCCCCTTTCTCTCGGCGCCAGCGAGGCCCTTATTTCGACGACCGGCTAGCCCTTCAGGCCCGTGGTGGCGATTCCGCGGATAAACGTGCGCTGCGCGAAGAAGAACAAGATCACGATCGGCAGCGTGAACAGCACGGCCGCAGCCATCAGCAAGTTGGTCTGGCTCGAATACGAGCTGACGAACTGCTCGAGGCCATAGGCCAGCGTGAATCGAGACGGATCGTTCAGGTACAACAGCGGACCGTTAAAATCGTTCCACGAGGCGATGAACTGAAACAGCGCCACGGTCACTAGCGCCGGCCGCGAAAGGGGCAGCACGATCCGCCAAAAGATTCCCCACTCGCTGCACCCGTCCAGCCTGGCCGCCTCGCTCAACTCTTCGGGAATCGTCAGAAAGAACTGCCGCAAGAGGAAAATCGAAAACGCGTCTCCCAAAAACGTCGGCACCACCAGCGCCCCCAGCGTGTTGTAAAGACCCAGCTCGCGCAGCAGCAGAAAGCGCGGAATCATCGTCACGTGCCAGGGCAGCAGCATCGTGGCGATCAACACCCCAAACACCGCGTTGCGCAGCGGCCACTTCATCCTCGCAAACGCGTACGCCGCCAGCGAACAGCTCCACAGCGTTCCCAGCACGCTGCCGGCGCACAAAACCAGCGAATTGCGCAGGTAGACAAAATAGGGCATCGTCGTCACCGCCTCAACGTAGTTCCCCGCGCGCCACTCGACCGGCAAGACGCGGTGCGGATCGGCCGTGATCTGCTCAGCCGGCTTCAGCGACGTCAGCACCATCCACACCAGCGGTATCGCGAATACGGCCGCCGCAATCAAAAGCATGCCGTGAGCGACCAGGGCAGGGGGGCTACTGTTCCTCACGGATGGCCTCCCATCGGGCCTGGACCCGGCGAGTCGCATTTTCCAAAGCCTCGCGCGGCGGCACAAGCTTGTACATCGCGTCTTCGGCCGCGCGGATCACCTCATCCTGAAAGAATTGCGCGCCGCTCACCGCCGGCGTCGGCGCCTGGTTCGCGCTGCCGGCCAGCTCGACGAACGTGGCAAACATCGGATACCGCCGCAGGTAGTCCTGGAAGATTCTGTGCTGGACGACGATGTGCGACGCGGGAATCCAGCCGCCGGCGGCGCTTGCCCGCGCCGCTTCGGCTTCGTGTCCGCCGAAACCGCTCCAGAATTTCATGAATGCCCAGGCCCCAGGCGGATTCTTCGCCCCGCGCGGCACGACAAAGAAATTGCCGTTCACCCAGCCGGCATTCGAAAGCCCGCCCGGGGGAGGCGGCAACGGCACGACGCCATAGCGCGGCTCTCGCTCGCCGCGACTTCGAGCGGCCGCTTGCACCGCCGCGATCTCCGCCACGCGCCACTGCCCGTCCATGATCATGGCATAGCGCCGCTGAAAAAGCGGAAACGCCGCGCCGGGCAACGCCTGATCGCCCTTGCGAAATCGGGCCACCTCGTCGGCGCCGTAGCGGCGGCTGTAGGAGGCCATCCAGTCGAGCGCCGCGACGATCCGTGGGCTGTCGGCCGTGACGCGCCCGGAGCCCGGATCGTAAAACCGCCCGCCGAAAACGATTCCCCACGACCAGATGCGGCGCGGATCGGGCAAATAGCCGTATTGTTGGCGGGGGAATACTCCGTTCCCCGCCACGATCATCGCTTCGGCCCGATCCAGCTCCTCAAGCGTGCGGGGCGGTTCGAGCCCGTACCGATCGAGCACGTCGGCGTTGTAATACAGCGCGCGAATGTCCAGCCCGTTGCACAGCGCGTACAGTCGCCCGTCGTAACCGCCGATCTCGCGGGCCGCGGGAAAGAGCCACGTTTCCAGACGCGCGTACTCCTCGCCCGTGGCCAATTCCGTAAGCGGCACCAGCGCGTCGCGACGTGCCCAGTCGGCCACGATCGGATCGTCCTGATTCAGCACGTCGGGCGGATCCTCGCCGGCCACGCTCAGGAAGAATTTGAGATCGAGATTGTTGCCCGGCATCGCCACGGGCCGCACGAAAAACTCGTCCTGGCTGCGGTTGAAGCGATCACAAATCTCCTCGACGACCGGCCGATCCTTGCCGCCCCAGAAGTGCCAGAACACGACCTCGCGGCGGCCTCGGGGAATCTCCCAGCGAGGATTGGCGCTCTCGCGAAAGGCCAAGGCGACCACCGCCGACACCAGTGCGATCGCCGCGAAACGTTGGACGTGCTGGCGGCTCATCTTGAGGCTACATCCTCCCGCCTGACGGGTAATACACCCAATACCGCGACGAGCGAAACAAGGCCCACGTCACCAGCACCACCAGGACGAACATCGTCCAGGCGATCGCCGAGGCATAGCCCATCTCCAGATACTTGAACGCCGAGAGAAACACGTACAGCGAAAGCATCAGCGTCGATCCGGCCGGCGCCCCCTGCCCTTCGCTGACGATGTACACCTGCGTAAAGGCCTGCACGGCGTGGATCAGCCCCATCACGAGATTGAAGAAGATGACCGGCGAGAGCATGGGCAGCGTGACGTGCCAGAACCGCCGCGCGGGCCCCGCGCCGTCCAGCTCGGCCGCTTCGTAAAGCTGCGCCGGAATGTCGCCGATTGCCGCCAGGTAGATGATCATGAAATTGCCGACTCCCCACAGGCTCATCAGCGCCAGCGCGTCTTTCGAGCCGAACCCGCCCTGTCCAAAAAACCATCCGGGCAGCCAGGCCGCTTCGGCCGTGCTGTTAAACCAGCCGGGCCCGGGCAGCCCAGCGAGCGACAACAGGTAATTCACGAGCCCCGCTTGCGGATCCAACAACCACATCCACAGAATCGAGCTGGCCACGGCCGGCACGACCGCGGGCAAGAAGAACAACGTGCGATAGACGCCCTGTCCGCGCACGTTCCACGACAGCATGACCGCCAAAGCCACGCCCAAAGCGATCGACAGCGGCACGCTCACCAGCGCAAAGTACGCCGTGTTCCACACGGCCAGTCCGAATCGCTGGCCGGTCACGAGCTCCTCGGCCAGGCGGTTGTAATTCGCCGCGCCGACGTATTGGGGCGGCGAAAGCATGTCGTACCGATCGAAACTCCACACCAGCGAAGCCACGAACGGATAAACGACCAGTGCCCCAAACCCCACCAGCCAGGGTCCCACAAAGGGCAGGGCCGCCAAAATCTTGCGGGCCGGCTTCGCGGAAAACGCGTGACTATCGCGGTACATTGCCATCCCACTGGGTGCCGCTGGAGCGCCTCAAAACGTGGAGTGAGGCTTCGCCATGTCATTGTACCGCCCGGCAACAGCGCAATTCGGTCGCCGAATTTGATTTTTGAGGTCGGAAGGATGAAGTGAGCAGAATGGAGAAAAAAGGAGGTTTCAAATTTTAATGACTCCTGCCTTGTGTGAAATCCCCAAAGCCTCAATCTCCAATAAAACTCCAAACCATTGCAATATCTACCAATTTATCTAAACAAGCACGTCATCAATTGCTCGCTAGACGCAAAGCGTGTCCCAATTACTTGACAGATCCGGTTCAATCTAATTTTACTATTCAACGTTGAGCACTCTTTATTCTCAATCTGCTCAATCGTCAAAGACAATTAAAACATCCTAGAGTGCTTCGGCACCCTGGACAGCATGGGATTGATTCGACCCGTCACCGAGCAGATTCCTCCGGCCCTTCGTATGCGCAGGCCCTCGGTTCATGCGGTTTTGGCATCGTACTTCGGAAAGGATTTCACATGCGACATCGATGGCCGCGTCAGTTCAGTCGATCGGGCGAACCCCTGCGACACAAACAGCCGGCCACGGAAAGATGTCGAAGCCTGTTGATGGAGATTCTGGAAGGCCGCAGAGCGCCCGCCGTCTTGGTGGCGGGGTACGCATTTGACGAAGGTGGCGGGACGACCGTCAACGACGCCTCGGGCACGGGCAACCAAGGGACCGCCGCAAACACCACGTCGTCCACCGCCGGCAAGTTCGGCAGCGCCCTGTCGTTCAATGGCACCAACGCCGTGGTGACCATTCCCGACGCGGCATCGCTCGATTTGACCACGGGCATGACGCTCGAGGCATGGGTCAGACCCTCGGCGGTGTCCAGCGCGTGGCGTGATGTGATCTACAAAGGCAACGACATGTACTATCTGGAGGCGACCTCCGGCAACGCCAGCAGGCCGGCCGGCGGAGCGATCGTCGGCTCTTCTAATTTGGAGGCCTTTGGCACGACGGCGCTCGCGATAAACACATGGACGCATTTAGCCGCGACCTACGACGGCGCGAACCTGCGGCTATTCGTCAATGGGGCCCAGATATCGACGAGCGCACGCACGGGCACCATTCAGGCTTCGAACAACCCGCTGCAAATCGGCGGAGACAGCATCTTTGGCCAGTACTTTGCCGGATTGATCGACGAGGTGCGCGTTTACAACGGGGCCTTGACTGCCGCGCAGATCCAGGCGGATATGAACACGCCGATCGGCCTTGTGACGCCGGACACGCAGCCGCCGACGGCGCCGGCCAATCTGACGGCCACGGCGGTCAGCGCCAGCCAGATCAACCTGAGTTGGACGGCGTCGACGGACAACGTGGGGGTCACCGGATACCGCGTCGAGCGACAGGATCCGCTCAGCAGCAACTTCGTGCAGGTCGGCGCGCCCACCGGCACGACTTTCAACAACTCCGGCTTATCGTCCGGCGCCACCTACAACTACCGCGTGAGGGCAGCCGACGCGGCCGTCAATCTCGGCCCGTATTCCCCCGTGGCGAGCGCCACGACGTCGGGGCCCGACGCCCAGCCGCCGACCGTCTCGATTGTCACCCCCATCGCCGGCTCGACGGTGACTCACGTGGTCGTGATCTCGGCGACGGCCGCCGACAACGTGGGTGTCGCGAGCGTCCAATTCTTCGTGGATGGCAACAGCCTGGGAACGGACTTTGCCGCGCCGTACAGCGCGAACTGGAACTCGACGACGGCGAGCAACGGGCTTCACAACCTGACGGCGGTAGCGCGCGATGCCCCAGGCAACGTGGCGACTTCAGCCTCCGTTTCAGTGACTGCGCTGAACCCAGGCTTCGTCAACGAGGTCGTCGTTCCGGGCATCACCGCCGCGACGACCATCGCCTTTCTGCCGGACGGGCGAATGCTCGTCGGAGAGTTGACCAACGTCGTTTGGATCGTCCAGCCCGGAGCCAACAGTCCCGACCCGCTGCCGTTTCTGCAGCTCAGCTACAACTTCTTGTTTGGCGAACAAGGGTTGATGGACATTTTTCTGGATCCCAACTTTGCTCAAACCGGTTACTATTACGTGTTTTACACGCAGGGCTTCACCGGTCAAAACAACCGGGATCGGCTATCGCGCTTTACGGCCAGCGGAAATGGGACGGTGCCCGGCAGCGAAGTCGTGCTGTGGCAGGATGACGTCAACGCCAACGCCGAACACCACGGCGGCGCCATTGCCTTTGGCAACGATGGGAAGCTCTATTTCACCACGGGTGAGCATTTCAACCCGCCGCTGGCACAGCAGCTAAACAGCTATCGGGGAAAGGTCCTGCGCATCAACAGCGATGGGTCCATTCCCACGGACAATCCGTTCTATGACGGCGCCGGTCCGAACAAGGACGCGATCTGGGCTTACGGGCTGCGGAACCCGTATCGCATGTCCATCGATGCGGTTTCCGGCCGGATGTACATCGGGGACGTTGGCGGGAACGATGCCAGCACGGCCTTCGAGGAAGTGAATCTGGGCGTCGCCGGCGCGAACTATGGATGGCCGCTCGAGGAAGGGCCTGGCGGTACACCAGGAGTGACCCCTCCCATCCACTCGTATCCCCACAGCGGACAGGACGCCGCCGTTACCGGCGGTTTCGTCTATCGCGGCAGCCAGTTCCCCAGCGAGTACTACGGCAGCTACTTCTTTGGCGACTTCGCCCAGAACACGATCAAGCGGCTAACCCTGGATGCCGGCGGAAACGTGACGGGGGCCGTCAATTTCTGGCCGGCCGACGGTGCTTCCGACGGACCGTTGGTCGGCGATCCGGTAAAATTCGTCCAGGGACCCGACGGCTCGCTCTACTACGTGGACATCGGATTCGACGGCTATCACGTGCCAAACCAGGCGGGAATTCGGCGGATTCGCTTCACCATCAACAATCTGCCGCCCCTTGCCGCGGCCAGCGCCAATCCGTTGTCGGGTCAACCGCCGCTCTCGGTTGCCTTTTCGAGCGCCGGCTCCTTCGACCCGGAAGGTGCGACCTTGAACTATAGCTGGACTTTCGGAGACGGTGGGACGTCGAACGAAGCCAATCCGACTCACCTTTACCAGACGGCGGGGAGCTACGTCGCACGACTATCGGTTTCCGACGGTACCAATTCCACGCTGTCCGACAGTCTGACGATCACGGTGGGCAATCCGCCGGTCCCGACAATCCTGAGTCCCGCAAATGGGATCTTCTTCCGGGCCGGAGACGTCATCAACTACTCCGGAAGCGCGTCGGACGAGGACGTTCCGCTTCCCGCCAGCGCCTTCTCGTGGACGATCCTGTTCCATCACGATACGCACGTCCATCCGGCGGGCGGACCCTTCACCGGCAGCACATCGGGACTGCTCGTGATCCCCCAGAGCGGACACGACTTTCTTGGTTCGACGAGCTATGAGATTATTCTGACGGTGACCGATTCGACGGGACTGCCCGCCTCGACGTCGGTCACGGTCTACCCGGAAAAGGTCGACCTCACCTTCGACACCGTCCCCAGTGGGTTGACGATCAGCATCGACGGAATCAACAAGCAGACCCCGTTCGTCCAGGATGACATTATCAACTTCCAGCACACGATTGCCGCGCCCAATCAGAGCGGCGGCGGCGCTTCCTATACGTTCGTGAACTGGTCGGACGGCGGCGCGCAAAGCCACGGCATCGTCGTGCCCGCGAGCAACCAAAGCTATCTGGCGACGTTTCAAGTGACGCAGTCCGCAGGGTTGGTGGGAGCATACTCGTTCAACGCAGGCGGAGGGACAGCCGTCGCCGACGCCTCGGGAACCGGCAACAATGGAACAACCGCGAACACCACGTGGTCCACCGCCGGCAGATACGGCAACGCCCTGTCGTTCAACGGCACGAGTGCCCGGGTGACCATCCCCGACGCGGCATCGCTCGATTTGACCACGGGCATGACGCTCGAGGCCTGGGTCAGACCCTCGGCAGTGACGAATAAGTGGCGCGATGTGATTTACAAAGGCAACGACGTGTACTATCTCGAAGCCACCTCAAGCAACGGCAGGAAGCCGGCAGGCGGAGGCATCATCGGCTCGTCCAACCTGGAAGCCTTCGGCACGACGGCACTGGCGGTCAACACGTGGACGCATTTGGCCGCGACCTACGACGGCTCGAACCTGCGGCTGTTCGTCAATGGGGCACAGGTTTCGAGCAAGGTCCGCGCGGGCAGCCTCCAGACTTCAAACAATCCGCTGCAAATCGGCGGAGACAGCATCTTTGGCCAGTACTTCGCCGGATTGATCGACGAGGTGCGCATTTACAACCGTGCGCTGAGCGCGAGCGCGATCCAGGCGGACATGAATACGCCGATCGGCGCCGCCGCGCAACTGGCGGGCAGAGAGATCGCTGGCGCCGGCGGGGTGCCCTGGAAGGATTCCGCGAAAGACCGGGCCGATCTCGCGACGCCGCTGGCGATCGACGACGACTACTCACCCGAGGCGTACGCCCTGCAGGCCATGGCCGGCGCGATCGCCGTCGATGCGCGGCAACTTTCATCGGCGAGCGCGGCGTCCGCGCCGTCGGCTTTGAGCCGGCCGGCGATGGTCGCATTCTCAGACGGTTCTTCCGCGGCGCCGCCGCGTCTGGCGCCGCAGCGCAATCTCGACGCCTTGTGGGCCGAGCTGGATCTGCTCGAGGATCTCTTGCCCGGCAAGCTGAAGCGAGTCAGTTGACGCAACCGCGTGCTGTTTGCCACGAGCCGGCGAAGGTCGCATTTCAACGCGCGCGGCACTTCTCGTCGCAGGCGACGCGTGTCCGTCCACTTTCCTTGGGCGCGTCTTTGCAGTCAATGATTCTCGTCCTCCGTGTCCTCGCGTCCCTCTGTGGCCAATCGTTCTAGGGGGTCCGGTGCCAGGGATCAGGGGCTGGTGATTTGTCTTCATCCATCCTTCTGCCTTCAGCCTCCAGCCTTTTCTTACGCCTCCGGCCTCTCGCCTCTGGCCTAATTTCGATTTTCAAAATCAGGCCACTTGGCCTGGAAATGGGGCGGGAGTTTTTCATAGCTATACAGCGTGCGCGCGAAGGATGGCCCGCGCCGCGCGGAAGTGACCGCGCGCCTTGGATTTAGAGTAATTTTCGGCGCGGAATTCCAACGCACCCCCCGACATGAAAAAGTTTGCGCGCGTCGAGAGTAGCCCACTGTAGCTTTTAATCAGAATTCTGCGCGGCGTGCAAGGGACGTTTTCGGCCACCCGAAGGAGGCTGGAGGCGAGAGGCCGGAGGCTAGAGATTACGAATTCGTTTCCTGGCTCCCCTGGCCTCCAGCCTCCAGCCTCCAGCCTCTAGCCTGTTGATGAAGGACGAATTGGCAAGGTGGCCTAGTTTTTGCGCTGACAATCGGTCGCCTGGTTGTTAGGCTTGCATCATTGAACGATCTGTGAAGGGTCGTTCGCAAATGGCTCGTGAACCGTTCGTAAGCGGGTATCGTGCGGAGCCTGTCCCGCGAGACAGGTGACCAAATGGGCCCGTCGCTTCGAGCGCGCATCCTCCGCGCGCTCCATTGCGGCGGGTCCTTTTTTTGTTGCCTTCAAGGAGCAATCGCCGATGGTTCGTGATTTGCCAGAAATGGAGCAGGCGTCCAAGGGCTCGATTCACAAGGCGGCCGAATTCTCGCGCGGAGAAGTTCTTGTCGTGGGCCGGAAGTTGTTCGAGCTCAATGAGGAAGTCAATGCGCGCGAGCAGCAACGCCGCGTGTTATGGGAGCGGGCGAGGTAGGTCAGGACTTGTAAGAGGAACCAAGGTCATGGACAGTGAAGACGGTTGGGACAAATACTATCGCTGCGTGATCGAAGAGACGAGCCGGCTGGTCGATGAGATGCTGGACCGGTTTCGCGTGTCGCTCGGCGACTTTCTGTACGCGATGCTCAACTGGCCGACGCCGGATTGGCGGGAGCAGCTCAATCGGTTTGTCGAGCACACACGCTACTACGGCCTGATCATCGAGCCCGAATCGGTCCGCACAATTCACGACCTTGTTGAAGCGCGCGTGAACGGCACTGGCCCCTTTGCAGTCCTGGGTCCCTACGCTGGCCAGCAGGCTGCCGGAACGGGCCCTACCGTCCGGCTTGCCATGTCCGTCGGCCTTGACGACGGCACTCGAACCGACGCTTCCGTTGATCTGACGTCAGGCGCAACGCCAACCATGAAGGATGGCGCGGAAGTGGCCGGGCCGGGGCCAGAAACTACGAAGTCGTTTCAGGAAAAGGTGCACTCGGCGCTGGCAATTATGGATGCCGAGGTCGCCATCTGGTGGAGCCGCGCACCAGGCGAGATTCGATCGCGTGCCGCGTCGAGTTGGACCACGTTTCTGCGATCGAACGAAAAAACGTTCGTCGAGAACCGAAAGCCCGTTGTGCTCGTTGACGAAAACTACACGGTGGCTCTTACGGCCGCAGCGATCATCAACGGCACCGTCAGGATGGGCCCGTTTCGAGATCTATTCGATCAGGACCGGATCCCCGGCCCTGACGAGGCCAACCGATATGCCGAAGCGCAACAGGAGAGAATCAAAGAAGGGGCGGCGTTTGCCGGCTGGCTGGCGGAAACCTACTACAACGCCGTCGGATCACTCACGCCCGCGGGCGACGTCGTCGTGACCATCGACGACGTGTCGCAGCACGGCTTCCGGTGGGACCATTTGTTGATCGTCTTGCCGTTCATGGCCTACTTCCGCAAGGGCGCGAAGTCTCTAATCATCAAACTTCCGCGCGGAAAACAGCTTCGTCTATCGGGAGAAGTCCTGGAGCGCTTGGCAAAACTCGACCCAACGAAGCGAAATACGCTGATTGCCAAGGCTCGGGCGGCCAAAACAGAGGAAGAAGGTCTCGTTATAATTGAACGTGGCGTCGTCGCGCGGCGAAAAGCACCCTTTCATCACATTGCGACAAACAAGAATACCAAATCGGCACTGCGAGGCGGGCCGTGGACGCCAAGATTTCAAAAGATCTTCGACAGAGCGGGAATGAATCTAACTGATGCAGAGAATATTGTGCCTATTCCGGGTCACCAAGGGCCGCATCCAGAACCGTATCACCGGGAAATCTTCGATAGACTCACTGCCGCAACTCAAGGCAAACGCCGAGACGCGTATAAAGACGCGCTCATTGCGGAACTGAAGGCAATTGCAAAGGACGTGCGCACTCAAGGAACCAAGCTCAACCGGTTACTGACAGAATAGATTCTATTGCGAAGTACCCAGCAATGTGTCGATTTGAACAATTCTTTCGTGTTTATCCCGACCACTCAACGTTTCCAGACCAGTGGTTTCTGGACGACCCTCGAACCGCAGACGGGCAAGAGATCGATGCTCGTGATTTTACAGAGGGACGGCTCTACAAAGGTCCGCGTCCCGCTGCCGTGCCAATCAAGCAGCCAGGCAAAGAGGTAGCCTTTGCCCTCAGCGCGTTCGACATGCCCGTCGTGTCCAGCGTTGTCGCCGATGTGATTCAAAGAATCGCGCCCGGCCAAGCTGAATTCTTCCCCGTGAAGATTGCCGGCGCTAAAGCGCAATACCAGATTCTGAACGCCATCCGCCGCGCCGAATGCCTGGACGAAGCCCGGTCGGAATTCACGATGTGGACCGAAGAGGATCATTACCCCGAGATGATGGGCAACTACAAGATGATCTCGACGATCCGCGTCGACCCGGCGCGGACCGGCGGCCATCACATGTTCAGGATCGCGCGGTGGACGCTGGCGCTCTTAGTATCCGACAGTCTCAAGAACGCGATTGAGGACATTCCGAACTTGGGTGTCGTGTTCGAGTCGGTTGTCTAAACCGCCGCCCACGCGGCCAGCCGCGCGCCCATCGACTTGTGCAACGCGCCGCCCATCGACCCGCGCGAAGTCCGGTTGTAACGCCAGCGCCGGCTCGGACGGTCCGGCATTTCGTGCAGGGCGTGCTACACTTGAGGCGGTGTTCGTCTTTGGCGATCGTGCATGAAATCCCTCCCCACCAAACACGCCCGGCGGCGGTTCACCGTCGCCCGAGATATCCACGGCGTGCCGCATATCCAGGGCCGCTCGTGGCGCGCGGCGCTTTACGGCCTGGGATACATGCACGGCGTCGACCGGCCCACGCAGCTTCTGTTCTCGCGGGCCGTGGCCAGCGGTCAGAGTGCGGAGCTGATCGCCGACAAGGCGGAGCTATTGGAAATGGACCGTTTTTTCCGCCGCGTCGGGCTGTACCTGCACCTCGATAACGAGGTAGCCGGACTGGACGACGAAACATTCGACCAATTGACCGCCTACTGCGAAGGGGTCAACGACGGCATGAAGGATTCGGGCCGCTCGCTGCCCATGTGGGCCACCGGCTTCGTGCCGCAGCCGTGGAACCAGAAGAGCGTGCTGCTGATGGGCAACCTGTTGAGCTTCGGCGGACTGGTGGTCGGACAGCAGCAGAACGAGCGCATTCTGCTCGATTTGATCCACGCCGGCGTCGACGACGACAAACTCCGGGAGCTGTTCGGACTCAGGCTGGAGGGGGCCGATTTCGAACTGCTGCGACAACTGAAAATATCCAGCCAGTTGTCGGACGAAGCGCTGGAACTGATCACCGATTTGCCGCGCTTGGCAGGCAGCAACGCCTGGGCCGTCAGCCCAAAGCGCAGCGCGACCGGTTCGGCCCTGTTGGCCTGCGACCCGCATCTGGAGGTCAACCGACTGCCGGCCATCTGGTATGAAGCCGAGTTGCACTGGGACGACAACTACGTGCTGGGGGCGTCGCTTCCCGGCTGCCCGTTGTTTGCCGTGGCCCGCACGCGCGACCTGGCCTGGGGCGCTACCTATTTGAAGGGCGACACGAGCGACCACTTTATCGAGGATTGCCGGCAGCCCGGCGGCGGCGGATGGCAGTATCGCCGCGGCGACCATTGGATCGACTTCCAGGCGCGCGACGAGCGCATCGCCCGCAAGGGCAACTCGCCGGAAATCATGCGCGTCCACTACAACGAACTGGGCACGCTGGAGAGCGAGCCGCAACCGGGCGAGCCGGGATACTACCTGTCGAACACCTGGGTCGGCGATCGGCCCGGCGCGGGCCGCTCGATCGGCACCTGGCTGGATCTGGTGTTTGCCCCCGACGCCGCGACCGGCATGGACATTGCCCGCGAGTGTCCGCTGCCCACGTTGTGCTGGGTGTTTGCCGATCGCCAAGGGCACATCGGCATGCAGGCCGGGGGCTGGTTTCCCAAGCGTGCGAAAGACCACAACGGGCTGTTGCCGATTCCGGCCTGGGACACGCGGCATCATTGGCGGGGCATCGTTTCGAGCAGCCTGTTGCCGCGCGTCTACGATCCGCCGGAAGGTTTTGTGGCCACGGCCAACGAGAACGTCAATCCGCCCGGCGGCCCGATCCTGGTCACGCAGCCGGTGCCCGACTATCGCAAGCGGCGGATCGACGAACGGCTGAAAGCAATGAACCCGGCCACGGTCGAAGACATGCAGGCGCTGCAATACGACGTCGTGAGCCTGCAAGCCCGCGATTTGCTGGCCGTCTTCCTGCCGTGCCTGCCCGAGGGGCCGCTCAAGGAGCGGCTCGCGGCGTGGGATTGCAGCTATGCTCCGGAAAGTTATGAGGCCACGCTGTTTTCGCATCTTTATCGCAACGTGCTGTTGGAAGTCTTTGGGCACGAGCAGGGGATCGGCTGGCGGCGGATGCTGTATTTGTGCAGCCGCGTCGGCTTCTCGACGATGGTGCTCACGGCGATCGACCAACTGCTGGTCAAGCGCGATTCGTTGTGGTGGAAGGGACGCGACAAGTGCGCGCTGGTTCGCCGGGCGGCCGAACGCCTGGCCGGCGAAAAGGAAGAGCCCTGGAGTGCCATCAACAGTTTTCACTTCACGAACCGCTACGTCGAGAGCCGCTTCGTGGGCCGGGCGTTCGGATTTCACACCGGCGAAATGGCGCTGCCCGGCTGCTACGCCACGCCCTTTCAAGGCCACTTGCTGCGCGCCGCGCGCCGCGAGGCGTCGTTTGCGCCGAGTTATCATTTCGTGACCGACCTGGGCACGGACGAAGCCTGGACGAATCTTCCCGGCGGCCCCAGCGAGAGCCGCGTGTCGGGCTACTACAAGAACGACATCCCCCGCTGGCACTCCGGCAAGTACAAGCGCCTGGCCGTCGAGCCGGCCGAGGCGTGAGTGAGCCGGCGTGGCCGGTAGCTCTCAGGCATTCCGTGCCTGACAATCGACTGGCCAATTCTCTGTCGCGCAACAGCAGATTTTATCGTCTGCGCGGACCGAGCTGGTAGAGGCGGTCAATACTGCGGGGATGTCCCGATCTTTCGAAGAAGTATTGGACGGTCCCTTTCTCCGTGCTGTTTTGAAAACGCCTCTGGTGATGTGCGCGTGACGTAACCGTCACGCCGGATCGATTGCGGGTAGCTGGCGGGGCCCGGCTTGTTGATAGCCGGGTTCTCGCGCGGGCCCGTCGTTCGAGATTGCTTTGCCCATGCAAAGCGCTCCAGCGACGGGCCTTTTTTTTGTGGCGCGAGGACACGGGCGGTTCGGACGGAGCCAACAGGGTTCAAGGCGAAATGGATTCCACAGGATTGGTCGAAGCCTTCTTGCGCCGAGTCGAACAGCGCCGGTTGCGGCGGCTCACAGCCGAGCTCTGGAAATTCGCCGAAGCATTGGACGGGTGGTTGCACGACCTGTTGGCCCACCCAAGAACCGACTGGCGGGAGCGGTTTGAATCATTTCTCGCCGGGCAGGAAGCCGAAGGCCGCATCCCGACGCCCGAAAGCAAGCAGTCGCTGCTTGGCTATCTCACCTGGTGGGCCACGACCATCGGCCTGGCGCCCGGGGCCGAAACGACTGCCGACGGGTACCCGAAGGTTTTCGGCCCCCTTGCGGGCCTGTTGGAAGAGGAAATCCGCTCGCGCTCGCTGGTGACGGCGCCGCCACTTGTGCCAGAGCTTCCGCCGGTTCCGGACTGGAAGCCGCGGATCGTCGAGATCAAGCAGATCAAGGGCTTCTGGGGCCATTACGACGAACTGGTGGCGAGCGGCAAATACGACCCCGGCTCACTCGAGCGGGCCTTCTATGGCTTCCTTCGTACGATCTTTCCCTCGAGTGAGCCGAGCACGCGGATCACGTTCGACGACGGCACGGTGTTGATCCTGCTCGGCGGCGGTCCCGACTCGGGAGCGCTGGCCGATCAGGCGGCCGTCATCCTCACGGTCGGCGGCGCCGCCGTCAGCAAAGCAACGCTCAAGGAGGCTTTGGTCGCGTTCTTTAAAGGCCTTGGTCGCGAGACGGGAGAAAGCGTCGCCGACAACGTGGTCCAAGAAGTCACTGGCTTGCCCGTCGGGCCGTCGAGCTTGGTGCCGAAGAAAGGCAAGTCGCGCACGCCGCAGTCCTCGCGCGTGCCCGCACCAAGATTCTGGACAAGAACAGTCACGTTCCAAGGATTGAAAGTATATCAAAGGAGCGATCTAATCGATCCAAAGCGGCTTGATCGAAGGGGCAGGTCAAACCTTCAACGTATGCGAACTGGTCGGGCCCCGATCGGCCCCGACGGAGAGTCGTTAGAACTACATCATTTTCTGCAAAGCGCCGACAGTCCAGTCGCTGAAGTGACGCAAACGTTTCATCAGCAGAGATCCCGCACGATGCACATTAATCCACAATCGATTCCGTCGGGGATCGACCGTCAATCGTTTAGGCTCTGGCGGGAGCAATATTGGATCAATCGCGCGAAAGACTTCGAAGGGAAATCGTGATGAGTATGCACGATATGTACGCCGCGTTTGAGTTAATTCGCAACAACGCAAGCTTTGTGGATTTTGCCGGCCCTCAGCCAGATGATCGGGTAACGCGCGCTCAGGCAGCATTAGGCATTGACTTTCCACCCACGTACGAGGAATTCGTGGCCATGCTGGGTTGCGGTGGACTGGGCAGCGCGGAATTCTACGGTGTCGTAGCCGACGATTTCGAACGCTCTTCGGCACCGGATGCAATCTGGCTGACGTTAAAACATAGGAAAGACTGCAGCATTCCGGATGACTTTATTGTTGTGGGCAGCACCGGCGACGGTGGGTTTTACGCTATTGACACCGCGAAAAAAAACGCCGATGGGGAGGGTCCCGTCGTTGAATGGTGGCCTGGGTTTCCCGATGCGGACGATAGCCCGCGCGTTGTCGCGCCCGATTTTGGGGCCTTTTTCCTGGACGAAATCACGCAAGCAATCGCACGAGCGAAATGTAGGTCACGTGATGCAGAGTAGCCTACTTGTGGAGGAGGCTATCCTGTGAGTATGGAAGACCTCCTTTCGGCCGTCGAATTGATCAACTGCAACTCGCACCTAGCCGATTTCGCGGGGCAACAGCCGCAGGCACGAATCGCAAGCGCAGAACGTGCGCTCGGTGTGGCGTTCTCGCCAAGCTACAAAGGTTTCCTCGCTCATTTCGGCTGTGGGGGCTTCAACGGCCTCGAATTCTACGGTGTGGTGAAAGACGACTTCATCAACTCGGGCGTGCCAGATGCCGTCTGGCTGACTCTCGACCTGCGGCGAACCGCCGCGATGCCCCATTGCTACACTTTGGTCTCCGAGACCGGGGACGGGGGATTCTACGCGATCGACACCTCCCAGGAAAATTCCAGTGGCGAAAGTCCAGTCATCGAATGGTGGCCCGGGTTTCCCGAGGCGGACAATAACCCACGCGTTGTCGCCGCGGACTTTGGGACCTTCTTCTTAGGGGAGGTGCGCCAAGCGTCGACACGTGCCGAGAACGATAAGCGGTCAGAACTATTTACGACGCGTGCCGCAAATAGTTCTGACCCCCTTTTTTTCACCGATTTGGCGGACCGAGCATTCGCGGATTCGCAACTGTTCTTTGCGGCGGCCGGTGTTGTGCCGGGCAAGAGCGTCTTGCCCCCGGCACCGGTCGACAAGTCATGGAAAAACCTGATCGTCGGCAAGGCACAAAAGACTGGCACTGCCGGCCATGCGTTTCGAAGCTACCGTGAAGCCATCAAAATGGCGGAGTCGGGCCAGTACGATAAGATATGGCTAAATCGCGCTTTTAGTACCACCACCGGAACAACAATGTACCCAGGTCGCCTTCCGGATATCATCGCCCGCCGGAAGACAGGCCAGAACGACGTTGTCGAGGTGCCGTCGAAGACGAATCGAGACCGGGACTTGTTTAGAAGGAACGAACAAGCCATGGACC